>DASTMN010000099.1:0-19188 GCA_035714165.1 Rhizomicrobium sp. | reverse complement strand
CAGGATCAGGCCCGCAATGCCCGGCACCGCCAGCAGCAGCATGCCCGCCATCACCGCCGTCAGCGTGCCGGTGCCGTCCATGCCCTGGAAAACAGACAGCCCCACCGCCAGGCCGAACGCCAGGAAGGCCACCTGCGCCATTGCCTCGGTGGTGGCGTCGGCGGCGACCGAAGCTGCGGCATAGCCGGGATTCATGCCCTTCAGGATCATCAGCCGCGCGGCGGCGACCATCCCGCCGACCGGCGAGAAGGGCGAAATCTCGGCGATGGAATCGCGTACCAGCCGCGCCACATAGAGATGGCGGAAAGGACGGCGCTGGCCGCGCGGCAACAGGCATTCCCAGGACAGGGCCAGCGGCACGAAGACCAGCAGGGCATAGGCGCAGAGCAGCAGCAGCCCGCTGAATCCGGCGCGCGCGACGGCGGCGAAGACATCGTCAAAGCCGATGGCCCAGACCAGCCAGACTGCCGCGACAATGCCCGCCAGCAGCGCGAGAGTGACGCCCCATTTCATGCGGCGTCAGGCGGGCAACGGCTTGGCGCGGAAGCTCCACAGGCGCATGGCGCCCAGCGCGGTTTCCGCCAGTTGCGGCAGGAAGCTAGGGCGCAGCAGCTCGGCGTCGAACGCATCCATGCGGCGGCGGTTCTCCGAATAGCAGTCTTCCAGGAAGCGGCGGAAGGTGAAGCCGTCCAGGAAAACGCTGGCCTGGGTGGCGGAAAACTCCTTGCCGTCATTCTGTTCCGCGCCGCGCCGGGCAGTGCCGACCAGCCGCCCCAGGGCGCGCATGTAATAGCGGAAGTCGGTCAGCGGCAGCATGGCGCGGGACAAAAAACCCTTGCGCGCCTGGTGATAGGCCATCCAGTTGACGAAGAAGACGATGTGGCGGGTTTCCTCGTACATCAGGGTCTCGAAGATCGCGAACATCTCCTTGGGCAGGAAATGCGACTGCATGGCGATCTTGAAGACGCCGAAGCCCAGGAAGGAATCCATGCATTCGCCGAAGCCGAAATCCTTGAAGCGCGTCTCGACATTGTCGCTGACATCTTCCACCGGCCGCTCGGCGGCGTCGATGCCGTATTTCTGGATCATCACGCGGATCAGCTTGGCGTGGCGCGCCTCCTCCAGACCCTGAAGCTCGATGGCCTCGCGCAGCACCGGATCGGTCACGGTCTTGCTGAACTCGGCCACGATCGCGCCGGCGCGGCGCTCGGTATAGAAGACCTCCTCCCAGAAGGGCACCGATTTCAGGCGCTGCAGCGCCTCGGCGTCCAGTTCCGGCCAGGGCAGCGTATCGGGATCGAACTCCGTATAGGTCCGCATGAAATGGCTGCAGAAGGTGTCGCGATGTTCCTGCGATCCGATTTTCATGTCAGGCGGCTTTCTTCTTTTTCGGACCGATAAAGGTCAGGGCCATGCGCGCCATGAACGGCACGAAGCGCGGGCGCTTGAGGCGGGGATCGAACGGCGCCAGGCGGCGGTCATTCTCCGCTAGGCAGACGGCCACCAGTTCGCCGACATTCAGGTCCGATCCCAGCGCCTCGGCGCCGTTGACGGTGAAATTGGCGTCCTGCTCGCCATGCCCGACATCCTTGGCGATGCCGATGCGCTCATAGATCAGGAAAATCCAGACCGCGAGGACCTTGAGTTCAAAATAAGGCCGCCGCCACCAGGGCATGTTGCGGCGGTGCCAGGCGATCCAGTTGACGAAGAACAGGATGTGGCGCGCTTCCTCATTCACCACCGGGTCGAAGGTCTGCACCAGTTCCGGCGGGAAATAGCCGGTGTCCTTGGCCGCCTTGAACAGGCCGAAGGCGAAGAAGCTGTCTATGCACTCGCTATAGCCGGTGACCAGGAAGGCCCATTCGGGGTCTTTGGGCCGCGGCGGCACCGGCTCGGGCGCCAGCTTGACGCCATAGGCCTCGACCAGGTTGGCCAGCACATGGCGGTGACGGCGTTCCTCGAAACCGTTGAGTTCGATGGCCTTGCGCAGCAGCGGGTCGGACACGCCCTCGGCATAGGTGCAGACATTCATGCCCGCCTTGTTCTCAGTCTGCACCGCGATGTCCCAGATCGGCAGGGCGGTGATGCGCTTTTCGGCTTCGGCATCCAACCGGGGCCAGTCCAGTACCGCCGGGCGGTAGGGATCGAAGGTGTCCAGCAGCGTCTTGCAGAACAGCCGCTTGTGTTCGTCGCTGCCGAAGCGGATGGGACCGGGCTGCGGCCAGGTCCCGGTATCGCGGGAAAGGTCGGGCGGAATGGCGAAGGCCTGGCTCACGGAAGGGTCCTGGGTTGTGGGGCTTCAGGGCCGCCATCCTCGGGCAGGCCTGCGATCAACTCTTTGATTTTGCTCAATTACGCACCAGCCGCGCGCGGGCGCTACTGTACCGGAAAGTCGCCGAAGCCGCCAACCCGAATGTGCCCCTGCGAAATCAGGCCGGGCATGCGCGGATCGGTGAGCGCCGCCAGTTCCTCGGCATAGCGGTAGCCGGGGGCCGCGCCGGGATAAGGCCCGGTGGCGGGGTGCATGTAGATTTCCGACAGGCCGTCGGGCAGGTGCCGGATCAGCCCCGCCAGCCGGTCGGGCGTCATCGCCCCGGACCAGGCCAAGCCGAACACCGAATCGGGCGCGGCGATTCCGGCGCGGCGGAAGCGGCCCCGCAGGGCGCGGGCGAAGGGCGTGGTCAGGGCCACCACGCCGGAAGGCCGGTGCGGCTCGATCCGCCCCAGCACGGCCTGCGGCTCCAGCGGCACCCGCGCCCCCCGCACCCGATGGGCCGCCCCGATCTTCACGATCAGCGCGGCGATGGTGGGATGCAGGTGAAAATGCTTGTGCGCGTTGACATGGTCCAGCACCAGGCCGGTGGCGGCAAAGGCGGCGAACTGGGCCTCGATCTCGGCGGCAAGCTGGCGGCGCACATGGGGCAGGAAGAACATCGCCGCCCCGGCGCGGGCCATGTCGGTGCGGAAAAAGCCGCGCGCATCCACCAGGTCGGGCACCACCTGCACCGGCAGAACCGGGCGGCCCTCCACCAGCACCAGATGCAGGCCCACCCTTAACGACGGCAGGACGCGGGCGCGGGCCACCGCGTCGGCGGCCGCATCGCCCGATACCATCAGGCTGGCGGCGGACAGGATGCCGTCGCGATGGGCGCGTTCGACGCCGTCATTCACCGCGCGCGACGCGCCGAAGTCGTCCGCCGTGACGATGAGCCGTTTCAAGCTGGGCTTAGGCCGCCTGCTGGCGGTCGCGCAGGAACTGGAAGAACTCCACGCCTTCGCGCAGGCGGCGCTTCATCATGCCTTCCTGCGTGACCATTTCCTTGACGATGGCGCCGATCTTGGACGGACGGAAATAGAACTGCCGGTAGAAGGTCTCCAGCGAGTCGAAGATTTCCTTGTGACTCAGATGCGGATAATGCAGCGGCGCGATCTGGATGCCGTCTTCGGTCACCAGTTCGGCATTGGCGGCATCCAGCCAGCCATTCTGCGTCGCCTGGTTGTAAAGGAAGGTGCCGGGATAGGGCGCGGCCAGCGAAATCTGGACCGTATGCGGGTTGATGCGCTTGGCGAATTCACGGGTCTCGCGCATCGTCTCCAGCGTCTCGCCCGGCAGGCCCAGAATGAAGGTGCCGTGAATCCGGATGCCCAATTCGTGACAATCGCGGGTGAACTTCTCGGCCACCTCGACGCGCAGGCCCTTCTTGATGTTGTGCAGGATCTGCTGGTTGCCGGACTCGTAACCGACCAGCAACAGGCGCAGGCCGCCATCCTTGAGCTTTTTCAGCGATTCATACGGCACGTTGGCCTTGGCGTTGCACGACCAAGTGACGCCCAGCTTGCCGAGTTCCTTGGCGATCGCCTCGGCGCGCGGCAGGTCATCGGTAAAGGTGTCGTCGTCGAAGAAGAACTCCTTGGTCTGCGGGAAGGCCTTCATCGCCCATTTGATCTCCTCGACCACATGGCCGACGGACCGGGTGCGGTAATTATGGCCGCCCACGGTCTGGGGCCACAGGCAGAAGGTGCAGCGCGACTTGCAGCCGCGGCCGGTATAGATCGAGATATAGGGGTGGCGCAGGTAGCCGATGAAGTAATTCTCCATCACCAGGTCGCGCTTGTAGACCGGGGTGACGAAGGGCAGGCTGTCCATATTCTCGATGATCGGGCGGTCGTCGTTATGGGTGATGACGCCCTGGCGGTTGCGGTACGAGATGCCCTTGATGCCCGACCAGTCCTGATCATCGGCGACATCCTTGATGGTGAAGTCGAACTCGTTGCGGGCGACGAAATCGATGGCGGGCGCCTCGCGCAGGCTGCCCTCGGCATTGACCGCGACCTTGGCGCCGATCAGGCCGGCCTTGAGGTTGGGATTGGCGGCCTTCAGCGCCTCGATCACCTTCACGTCCGACTTGAAGGACGGCACCGAGGTATGGGCGACCACAAGGTCATAATCCTTGGCCTGGGCCACCACCTCGGCCAGCGAGGTCTTGTGCGGCGGCGCGTCGATCAGCTTGGAATTCTCGACCAGCGCGGCGGGCTGGGCCAGCCAGGTGGGATACCAGAAGCTCTTGATTTCGCGCTTGGCCTGGTAGCGCGAACCGGCACCGCCATCGAAACCGTCAAAGGACGGGGCCTGTAGGAAAAGCGTCTTCATCGTCATCGCGATAGATCCTCAAGACTCATGACCGTGACATGGCGCCGGCAGGTCCGACGGCAAAGCGGTCGCCCCGCCAATGCACCGTCCCGCCGAACAGCGAGGCCACGAAAACCGCAAAACTCAGCACATCCCGTACCGGCACCAGCCAGCCGGGACCAGCATGGGTGCCGAAAATACCATCAATGCGGTATTTCAGAAACAGCCTCGCTGCAAGCGCGAAAGCCGCGATCCCCAGGCTGGCGGGGCTGAAACCCAGCAAAACCGCGGCGATCAGGGCCAGCGGGAACCCGTGGGTGACGAAACTGCCCAGATGCCCCCCCGGATTGACGGCCCGGATGGTCCGGGCCCAGCGCAGTTCATGGCGCCAGAGTTCGGCGGCGCTGGCCTCGGTGGCGGCATGGCCCACCGCCAGGGGGGGAATCGCTAGTTCCAACCCGGTTTCCCGGACGGCCCGGCCGATTTCGTAATCGTCGGCCAGAAGGTCGGCGAAGGCGGCAAAACCACCGATCTTTTCCAGCGTGGCGCGGCGCAGGGCGATGGTGGAGCCGAAGCAGGGCTTGGCCAGCCCCAGGCTGAACCCCAGCACCGCATTGGGCAGGAAGCCATAGGAGGTGCCCATCGCCGCCAGCACCGGCCAAACCCGGCGAGGACCAGGCCCACCGGCTTCAGGCTCGCCGGTATAAAGACAGGTGACGATGCCGATGCCGGGGCGCGACAGCGCGCCCACCACCCGCGACAGCCAATATGGCGGGGCGGCGATATCGCTGTCCGCCAGCACCAATATGTCGTGCCGGGCATGGGGCATCATGTTGACGACATTGGAAATCTTGGCGTTCGCGCCCGCGCGGGCGGCATCCGCGACGATGGCGATATCGGCCTGGGGATGGCGCGCCCGCAGCGCCCGCACCGCCACAAGGGCCGGATCGGATTCGTCATGCACCCCGAACACGACTTGCACCGCGCCGGGATAGTCCTGGCGCAGGACGGTTTCCAGGTTTTGCAGCAGTCCCGGCTCATCGCCATAGAGCGGCTTTAGGACGGTGACTCCCGGCGCATCATCCGGGGCCGCCGCTGGCAGCCGCATGAAGCGGCCCGCCAGCACCGCCGACAGCAGCGCATATGCGCCGCCGCACACCGCAGCAGCGGCCAGCACCCAACCGGCATAGAAAGAGAGCGTACCCATGCCCCGCCTTCTTAGTTCAGGCCCAACGCGGGAGCCAGACCGGGAAATCGCGGGCAAATTGCGCGCCGACAAATTGCGCCGGGCACAACTGCCCTAGCCTGTATTATAGAAAGCCATGACCAGCGCACCGCATCCCTTTGAACAGATTCTGGCCCAGGCAGGCAGCCGCCTGCAGGCGGGCGACCTTGTGGGGATGGAAGCCGCGCTGGCCCCCTTCTTCGCGCCCGGCCAAAAACCGCCTCCCCCTGCCCTGAACATGCTGGGGGTGGCGCGGCTGAAACAGGGCCGTTTCGCCGAGGCCGAACAGCTTTTCCTGCAGGCGCGGGCGGTGGTGCCCGGCGAGCCGATGCTGGCCTTCAATGTCGGCCGCGCCTTGGCGGGCCAAGGCCGCGCCGCCGACGCCATCGCCGCCTTCCGCGCCGCGCTGAGCCTGAGGCCGGATTTTCCCGAAGCCCTGTACGAGATGGGATCGCTGCTGCACCAGCGCGGCCAGCTCGCGGAGGCCGAGGCGGCCTTTCGCCAGATCCTGCAACGCACCCCCGGCCATGCCCCCGCCAGCCTGATGCTGGGCAATGTGCTGATCGACGCCGGACGGCCCGCCGAGGCGGAAACACCGCTGCGCGCCGGGCTGGACACGGCACAGGAGCCGGGCCTCAAAGCGGTGCTGCACAACAATCTGGGGCTGGCGCTGCGCCGCCAGCGGCGCGACGCCGATGCGCTGGAGCAGTATGACAGCGCCCGGCGGTTGAATCCCGCCTTGCCGGAGATTGACCTGCACCGGGCCGAAGCGTTGCAGAATCTCAAGCGCTATGACGAGGCGCTGGCGGTGTTCGAGGAAGCCATCGCGCGGGAGCCGCGCAATCCGGCGCTGCACCAGTATTACAACGACCTGCTCTATCGCCTGGACCGCCAGGACGACTTCCTCGCATCCTATGACCGCGCCCCGCCGACGCGCGAACTGCAACTGGCCAAGGCCTGGTTCCTGGCCAGCGCCAAGCGCGGCGAGGAAGCCCATGCCATCTACAGCGATCTCTTAAAGTCCGATCCCGCAGACCGGATAGCCGCCGCGGGCGCCGCCAACACCCTGACCATGATGAAGCGGCACGGCGACGCCATGCAGGCTTTCGAGGCGCTGCTGGCGCGGCATGACGGCGATCCCGAAGTGATCGGCTCGGCGGCGGAGGCCGCGCTGCTGGCGGGCGATCCGGCGCGCGCGGTGGCGCTGTGCGAACAGGGCCTGGCGCTGGACCCGGCCGACCAGATGTGCCTGGCGGCGATGGGCACCGCCTTCCGCCTGATGGAGGATTCGCGCGACGAGGCGCTCAACGGCTATGACACGCTGATCCAGAGCGTGGACCTGGACCCGCCGGAAGGCTTTTCCGACATGGCGGATTTCAACGCGGCGCTGAACGCCTATCTGGACGGCCTGCATCCCCAGACCCGCGAATTCCTCAACCAGAGCCTGCGCGGCGGCACCCAGACGCCGGACCAGTTGTTCGGCGCGGGCCATGACCTGATCGGCCGGTTGCAGGCGCGCATAGACGAAGCGGTGGCCCGTTACATCGCCGGGTTGAAGGAGGATGCGCGCCATCCCTTCCTGTCGCGCCGGGCGCGGGGCTTCCGCTATACCGGCTCCTGGTCGTCACGGCTGCGCGATTGCGGCTTCCATGTGAACCATATCCATCCCCAGGGCTGGATCAGTTCCTGCTTCTACATCGCCGTGCCGGATGCGGTGCGCGACGAACAGGGCCGCCAGGGCTGGATCAAGTTCGGCGAACCCTCGCTGGACGTGCCGCTGAAAGACCCGGTGCGCCGGGCCATACAACCCGCGCCGGGGCGGCTGGTGCTGTTCCCGTCCTATATGTGGCACGGCACGATTCCGTTCCGCGACAGCGCGGCGCGCACCACCATCGCCTTCGACCTGGTGCCGCAAGCCCGCTGAGAAGATTTTCTCAGGAGGTGCGGCGGCGGCGGACATGCACCGCGCGGCTGGCGGCGCGGCGCGTCTTGGCCGCAGCGGTGAGCGTCAGCCAGTTGGCGAACAGGCGTACCGCCTGGCCCCGCCAGGATTGCAGCGGCCGCGCGCCCTGCACGATGGCGGCATGGTCGGAAAGACCGGCCTCCGCGCCCAGCGCCACCAGACGGGCTTCGGTGGCGCGGTCGAAATAGTTGCGCGGCGGCTGCGGCCGCGCCGCGACGTCGCCGTTCAGGAAACGCTCCATCTCGCGCAGGTACAGGCGGCCCAGCGCACCATCATCCTGTTCGGGATGGCCTTGCAGGAACAGGAAGCTTCCCGCCGTGTCGCGCGCGAAAATGTCCACGCTGTCATCCGCCAGGCGCGACAGCACGCGATAACCACGCGCTTCCAGATCGGCCCCGGCAAAGGCATGAGTACGGATATGCGGCACGCCCGCATCCCAGGCGGTATGGAAGAACAGCGTATCCTCGGCGGCCCGCTGGCCGGAATAGACCCCGAACAGCGGCCGTGCCAGCAAATGCGGCGCGATGCCGTCCAGATGCGCCAGCGCGGCCGGGACCGCGCCGCCAGAAAAGATCACCGACAGGGGCATGGCCTGCGCCCAGTCCAGCAGCGGTCCCAGCTCCGCGCGCCAGGCCGCATCGGGTGCGTCGCCGTACGGCGCGGCGACGATCAGCGCATCCAGTCCGGCGGCGGGCAGCAGGGCGGCATCTTCATAAAAGCCTTCCATGCGGGCGCGGGTTTCTTCGCCGCGCGCGATGCCGGTGGGCGAAAAGAGCCGCAGCCGCACATCCAGCGCGCCCGCCGCGTCTTTCAGCAGACGCGCGAACTGAAGCTCGGTGGCGCGCAGCGCGGCATCGGGCATGGCGTTGAGCAGGCCTATCTGCAACAGCCCGCGATAGCCGTGTCCCGTGCCCAGCGTGAAGTGTTCGGTGTGGTTCATGTGCGTTCCTGTCCCGCCCCCATTCTGGGGCAACGGGATTAAGGAAGTATCGGCGCAATAGACGACTCGCGCCGTTCCACTATGGGACAGCCTTACGCGAATGCTTCGCGCACAACGTCGCGTACGGGCAGAACGCTGATGCCAGCGGCGGCAACATGGCCAAGCGCCCTGTCCAGCATGTCCGGCGTGGACCCGTAAGCGCCGGGGCTGTCGCTGACGTCATGGGTATAGAAGATCAACCAGCTTTTATCGGCTGCGGCCCGCCGGATGGCGGCTTTCAGCGCCGCCTCGTTCCACAGCCGCGTTTCCAGCGACACCACGCTCAGTTGCGCCAGGTCGAGCCGGTCCCGGTTGGGGCCTTCATGGGTTCCGCGCAGCGAGGAAAAGCGCGGCGACAGGAAACGCTTGGCGGCGCGCGACACCCGGCCATAGGGAAAGGCATAGCTGTCCGCCGCGCCGCCCGACAGGAACGGCCTGAGAAAATCGGCATTGCGGGCGGCATCCTGCGCCAGTTCATTGGCCGACAGTTCGGGCACCGGACGGTGATGGAAGCCGTGGCAGCCGATTTCATGGCCCGCCGCCGACAGGGCGCGCAGGTCGTCGGCGTCATAGAAGCGGGTGCCATCCAGGGTGCGGCCACAGAAGCTGCCCGCCGTATAATAAGTGGCGCGAACCCCGTGCCGGGCCAGCACCGGACCGCCCAGGGTCCAGGCATTCTGCGGAAAATCGTCAAAGGCGATGCTGGCCAGCGCCCGTATTCCGGCCATGCGGGCGGGACGGACGATGGTGTGGCGGCCCAGGAAGCTGGAAAGGGCGGCTTTCAACCTCATGCCCGCTTGTACCGGGCCAAGGCTTAAGGGGTAGGAAACATGAATACCGGAATACATATCTTGCATCACAAGGTACTGTGTGATAGACAATAGCTCATGGCCGAATCCCTGCAAATCCAGTTGAAAAAAGGCGTGCTGGAAATGTGCGTCCTGGCCCTGCTCAGCCGGGGCGACAACTATGCCTATGACATCGCCGCGCGCATGGCCGAGGCGGTGGGCATGGGCGAAGGCACCATCTATCCCCTGATGCGCCGCATGCAGAATGAGGGGCTGGTGACAACCTACCTGCAGGAATCCAGCGGCGGCCCTCCGCGCAAATACTACAAGCTCACCAAAAGCGGGGCGCTGGCCCTGGAAGCGCAGGTCCGCGAATGGCTGGCCTTCGAGGCCGCGGTGCAGAAGATCCTGGGAGACATCAAATGAACCGCGCACATTTCATGGCGCAGTTGCGCGACGGCCTGTCGGGCCTGCATCCCACCGACATTGACGAGATCGTGTCGGACTATGAAAGCCATTTCGCCGATGGCGCCGCCGACGGCCGCACCGAGGCGGAAGTCGCCAGCGCCCTGGGCGATCCGGCGCGGCTGGCGCGCGAGCTGCGCGCCGAGATCGGATTCAAGCGGTGGGAAAGCAACCGCAATCCCGGCAACATGCTGGGCGTGGTGCTGGCGCTGGCGGGCCTGGCGACCATAGACCTGATCTTCCTGCTGCCGATCCTTGGCTTCCTGTTCGTGCTGCTGCTGGGCTGGGCCGCGGCCTGCCTGGGCTGTGTCATCGGCGGCAGTTTCCTGCTGCTCAACCTGCTGCCCTTCTGGCCGCATGTGGTGGGCAATGACCTGATGCAGGCCCTGATCGGCGCGGGCCTTGTCACCGGCGCCATCGGCGGCGGCGCCCTGCTGATCCTGGTCAGCGATGCTCTGATGCGCCTGCTGATCCGTTATGGACGCCTGCATTTCCGCCTGTTCGACACCGCCAGCCGCGCGATCTGAGGAGACATCCCATGCAGAAACTTGCCGTCATCGCCATTGCCGGCCTTACGCTATCCGCCGTGTGCTTCGGCGGTGTCGCCGCCGTGGGTGCGGGCCAAGGCGTACGTGACACCGGCTGGAACGGCCTCGATTTTTCGATGTTCAGCGAAAAGCCGCGCTGCGAGGCCGTGCCCGGCGCGACCGCCACCAACCGCACCCTGGACTGGGACGGCTCGGACACCATTGGCCTCAGCGTGGGCGGCACCGCCACCTGGAGTCCGTCCAACGACGGCAAGGTGCATGTCAGCGGCGACCCGCAGCTGATCGCGCATGTCCGCGTGGAGGACGGCGGCATTGAACTGAACTGCCGCGGCAGCCGCGGCGCGCGCAAGTCGCTGCGGATCACCCTGCCCGGCGGCCCCTTCAAGCGGTTCAGCATCGCCGGCAGCGGCAACCTGGAAATGAAGGGCCTGAACCAGCAGGAGGTGACGCTGAGCATCGCCGGATCGGGCAACATCAAGGCGGATGGCGAGGTGGAAAAGGCCACCATCCGCGTCGCCGGATCGGGCGATGTCGCCATGACCGGGCGCGTCACCGATGCCGACATCCATATCGCCGGGTCCGGCAATGTCCGCATGGGCCAGGCGCAAACCCGGACCACAAAGGTCCGGATCGCGGGCAGCGGCGAGGCCGACATCGCCCCCACCGAGCGGGCCGACATCCATATCTCCGGCAGCGGCGATGTGAACCTGTTCACCCATCCGCGCGAGCAGGAAACCAGCGTCGCCGGATCGGGCCGCATCCGCCATGTCAGCCGCGACAGCGGCATCTAGCTCGACATCCGGCGCGGGCGGGATTATCTCCCGCCCATGCCTGCCAGCCTGCAGATCGGCGACATCACCATTCCCGGGCGCGTGCTGACCGCGCCGATGACGGGCGTGTCCGACCTGCCCTTCCGGCGCACCGCCAGCGCCTGCGGCGCGCCCTATGTGGCGACCGAGATGGTGGCCTGCGACAGCTTCGCGCGCGGACGCCCCGATGTGGTGCGCCGCGCCGCCATCGGCGCGCAGGACGATGAACAGGCGCTTGGCCTGATGGTGATACAGCTTGTCGGCCGCACGCCGGAATGGATCGGCAAGGGCGCGGCGCTGGCCGAACAGGCGGGTGCGCACATCATCGATCTCAACATGGGTTGCCCCGCCAAGGAAGTAACCGGCGCATTGTCCGGCTCGGCGCTGATGCGCGAGCCGGAATTGGCCGCGCAACTGATCGGCGCGGCGGTCAACGCCACCACGCGGCCGGTGACATTGAAGATGCGCCTGGGCTGGGACGACGCCAGCCGCAACGCGCCCCAAATCGCGGAAATCGCCGAGGGGCTGGGCGTGAAGGCGATCACCGTGCATGGCCGCACCCGCCAGCAATTCTATACCGGCAAGGCCGACTGGAAGGCGGTGGCGGATGTGAAAGCCGCGGTCGCCATTCCCGTGATCGTCAATGGCGACATCACCGATGTCGCCAGCGCACGTGACGCCTTGTCATTATCCGGCGCAGACGCCGTGATGATCGGGCGCGGCGCCTATGGACGGCCCTGGATCGCTGACAGCATCAACCGTGCGCTCGACCAGGAAACTGAAATGTCAGAACCGGCCTGTACGCAAAGGCTGGACATCGCCCTGACCCATTTCGGGCAGACCTTGCGCTTCTATGGTGATGGGCTGGGCCTGAAAGTATTCCGTAAACATCTGGGATGGTATGTCGAGCAGGCCTTGCGCCCCGCCGACCCACAGGAGCGGCGGGCCGCGAAAGCACGCTTGTGTCAAATTGACAACGCCAGTGGCGTGGAAGCTGCGCTGACCGCCCTTTGGACATAGCCCCTTTGAATTTTCGCAACTGCACATAAATAGGGGGCGGAATTGGCGGGATTATGCCAATGTCCCGGCCATATTCATCGCACCCGGATGTCCGCCGCGGCGCTCGCCGTCCGTCATCCTGTGACCGCCCGATCCGGGCCCAATTGTGGGGAAGACCATGTCGCGTCGTATTTCGTTGTTGGCCTGCGGCCTTGTGCTGGGCGCCGGATTGAGCGCCTGCGATCAGGCTCCGCAGCAGCAGATGCCGCCCGCGCAGGTCGGCGTGATCACCATCAAGGAACAGCCGGTGATGCTGACCACCGAGCTGCCCGGCCGCACCAGCCCCTATGCGGTGTCGGAAATCCGCCCGCAGATCTCCGGCATCGTGAAGGCGCGCCTGTTCGAGGAAGGCTCGACCGTCAAGGCGGGCCAGGCGCTCTACCAGATCGACCCGGCGCCCTATCAGGCCGCCTATGCCGCCGCCGCCGCCAGCCTGGCCAGCGCCAAGACGCGCGCCGACCGCTATGCGGTGCTGCTGAAGGAAAACGCGATCTCGCCGCAGAACAATGACGATGCCCGCGCCACCTATCTGGCCGCCAAGGCACAGGCCGACGCGGCACGCATCAACCTGAATTATACCCGCATCACCGCGCCCATCTCCGGGCGCATCGGCGCCTCTACCGTCACGGCGGGCGCGCTGGTGACGGCGCAGCAGGCCACCGCGCTGACCACCGTTTCGACCCTCGATCCGATCTATGTGGATGTGGACCAGTCCAGCGCCGAACTGGTGGCGCTCAAGCGCGCTGCCCAGGCCGGCAGCGTGGATGAAGGCGGCGCCCAGACCGCGCGCGTGAAACTGAAGCTGGAGGACGGCAGTGACTATGCCCATGAGGGCAAGCTGCAATTCACCGATGTGACGGTGGACCCAAGCACGGGCGCGGTGCGCCTGCGCGCGCTGTTCCCCAATCCCGAGGGCCTGTTGCTGCCGGGCCTGTATGTGCGCGCCACCATCACCCAGGGCGTGGATCCCAAGGGCATCCTGGCGCCGCAGCCGGCGGTGGGCCGCGACGAGCGCGGCCAGCCGACCGCGCTGGTGGTGGACGAAAAGAACATCGCCCGCCTGCGCATTCTCAAGACCGGCCGCGCCATCGGCCCGGACTGGCAGGTGCTGGACGGCCTCAAGCCCGGCGATCGCCTGATCGTGGAAGGCCGCGGCAGGGTGCAGCCCGACATGCCGGTGGTGCCGCAGCCCGTGGGGGCGGCTCCCGCCGCTGCGCCGGGTGCGGCCCAGAAGCCGGCGGAGCACTAGATGTCTCTCTCGCGCTTTTTCATCGACCGCCCGGTTTTCGCCTGGGTGATCGCCATCGTCACCATGCTGGCGGGCGGCATCGCCGCCACCCGCCTGCCGATCGAGCAGTATCCCAGCATCGCCCCGCCGGCGGTGGTGGTCAGCGCCATCTATCCGGGCGCCGACGCCCAGACAGTGCAGAACTCCGTCACCCAGGTGATCGAGCAGCAGCTGACCGGCCTGGACAACCTGCTGTATTTCTCCTCGGCCTCCAATGCCGACGGCACCGTGGCGATCACCGCCAGCTTCGCGGCGGGCACCAATCCCGACATCGCCCAGGTGCAGGTGCAGAACAAGGTGCAGGCCGCCGTGCCGCTGCTGCCCTCGCAGGTCCAGCAGCTTGGCGTCACCGTCGCCAAGAACCAGCCCAACTTCATCATCGTGATCGCGGTCTATGACGATACCGGCCGCTACAACAATGTGGACGTATCGGACTTCATCGCCAGCCGCATGGCCGATCCCCTCAGCCGCGTGCCCGGCGTGGGCTCGACCCGGGTGTTTGGCGCGCAATATGCCATGCGCATCTGGCTGGACCCCTACAAGCTGAAGAACTTCAACCTTCAGCCCTCGGACGTCAGCGCCGCGGTGCAGGCCCAGAACGTGCAGGTGTCCGCCGGCCAGATCGGCCAGCAGCCCACCGTGCCGGGCCAGCAGCTCAACGCCACCGTCACCGCCCAGTCGCGGCTTCAGACGCCCGAACAGTTCCGCGAGATCGTGCTCAAGACCTCGCCCGGCGGCGCGGTGGTGCGGCTGAAGGATGTGGCCCGCATCGAGCTGGGCGCGGATTCCTATGCCGTCACCAGCCTTTTGAACGGCAACCCGGCGGCGGGTGTCGCCATCATGCTGGCGCCCGGCGCCAACGCGCTCGAAACCGTGGAAATGGTCAAGCAGAAGGCCGAGGAGCTGCGCGCCACCCTGCCCCACGGCATGAAGATGAGCTATCCGGTGGACAACACCACCTTCATCCGTCTCTCCATCCACGACGTGGTGGTGACGCTGATCGAGGCGATCTTCCTGGTCGTGCTGGTGATGTATGTCTTCCTGCAGAACTGGCGCGCCACGCTGATCCCCGCCATCGCCGTGCCGGTGGTGCTGCTGGGCACCTTCGGCATCCTGGCCATGTTCGGCTATTCCATCAACACGCTGACCCTGTTCGCGCTGGTGCTGGTGATCGGCCTGTTGGTGGACGACGCCATCGTGGTGGTCGAGAATGTCGAACGCATCATGCACGAGGAACGGCTGTCGCCGCGCGACGCCACCCTCAAGAGCATGGACGAGATCACCGGCGCCCTGATCGGCATCGGCCTGGTGCTGACGGCGGTGTTCCTGCCCATGGCCTTCTTCGGCGGGTCCACCGGCGTGATCTATCGCCAGTTCTCCATCACCATCGTTTCGGCGATGACCCTCTCCATCCTGGTGGCGCTTATCCTGTCGCCGTCGCTCTGCGCCACCCTGCTCAAGCCGGTGGAGGACGAGCACAAGCCGCAGATGAAGTTCTTCCTGTGGTTCAACCGCAATTTCGACCGCTTCCGCGACTGGTACCAGGTGCGGACATCCTGGTTCCTGCACAACACCTGGAAGGTGATGCTGAGCTACGTGGTGATCGTGGCGGTGATGGTGGTGCTGTTCCTGCGCCTGCCCACCGGCTTCCTGCCGGACGAGGACCAGGGCTTCGTCATCACCCAGATCACCCTGCCCACCGGCGCGGTGCAGGAACGCACCTTGGCGGTCGCCAAGCAGGTCGCGGACCATTACCTGACCGACGAGAAGGACAATGTGGAGTTCGCCTTCGTGGTGGCGGGCTTCAGCTTTTCGGGCGCGGGCCAGAATGCGGGCATCGCCTTCGTCCGCCTGAAGGACTGGGACCAGCGCAAGGGCCGCGAGAATACCGCCCAGGCGGTGGCCCAGCGCGCCATGATGAAGTTCGCCTCCCTGCGCGACGCCCAGGTCTTCGCGCTGGTGCCGCCCAGCGTGCAGGAACTCGGCCAATCTTCCGGCTTCGACATCCAGATGCAGGACAAGGGCAATATCGGCCATAACCAGTTGATGCACTACCGCAACATGGTGCTGGGCATGGCGATGCAGAACAAAAACCTGGTCGCGGTGCGCCCCAACAGCCTGGACGATACGCCCCAGCTGCATATCGATATCGACCAGGCCAAGGCCAACACCCTGGGCGTGTCGCTGGCGAATGTGAACTCCACCCTCAGTTCCGCCTGGGGCAGTTCCTACATCAACGACTTCCTGGACCGGGGCCGCGTCAAGCGCGTCTACATGCAGGGCGACGCGCCCTATCGCATGAAGCCGGAAGACCTGAACCGCTGGTATGTCCGCAACAATGCGGGCGAGATGACGCCCTTCTCCTCCTTCGCCACGGCGAGCTGGACGCAGGGCCCTGCCACGCTGACCCGCTATAACGGCCTGCCCTCGATCGAGCTGATGGGCATGGGCGCGCCGGGCGTGTCGTCCGGCACGGCGCTGAAGGAGATGGACTCCATCTTCAAGAAGCTGCCCCAGCGCGAGGTGGGCTATGAACTGACCGGCCTGTCCTATCAGGAACAGGCCAGCGGTGCGCAGGCCCCGGCGTTGTATGCATTGTCCATCCTGGTGATCTATCTGTGCCTGGCGGCGCTGTATGAAAGCTGGGCCATCCCGCTGTCGGTGATGCTGGTCATCCCGCTGGGCGTGATCGGCGCGCTGATGGCCGCCTGGGGGCGCGGGCTGTTCAACGACATCTACTTCCAGGTCGGCCTGCTCACCACCATCGGCCTGTCCGCCAAGAACGCCATCCTGATCGTGGAGTTCGCAGTGGATGCCGAGCGACGGGGCGCAACCGCCTTCGACGCGGCGATGGAGGCGGCGCGGCTGCGCCTGCGTCCCATCCTGATGACCTCCATCGCCTTCATCGCGGGTGTTGTGCCGCTGGCGGTGGCGACCGGGGCGGGCGCAGGCAGCCAGAACGACATCGGCACCGGCGTGATCGGCGGCATGATCACCGCCACCGTGCTGGCGATCTTCTTCGTGCCGGTCTTCTTCCAGCTCGTGAACACCCGGCTGCAGCACCACAAATAGCGGCCATGCCCTGACTGACAGAAAGCCAGCGCCCCGCGGCGCTGGCTTTTTGCTTTTCAGGCGGCGCGCGACATACTGCCTTCGGGGAAACGGGCCTGAGGGGGCATCCATGCGAACCGCATTCTGGACTGCGTTGCTGGCGGTTCTGGCGACCGCGCCGGCCTCGGCCCAAAGCCTGCTGCACCCGATGTTCGCCGACCATGCCGTGCTGCAGCGCGACCGGCCCATCACGGTCTATGGCGCGGCCACCGCCGGAACCGCGGTCACGGTGCGCCTGGGCCCGTCCACCGCCACCACGCGCGCGGGCCGCGACGGCCGCTGGACCGCGACCCTGCCCGCCATGCGCGCGGGCGGACCCTATACGCTCACCGCCGAGGCGGGCGCGCAAAAGGACGAGGCCCGCGACGTGCTGCTGGGCGACGTATTCCTCTGCACCGGCCAATCCAACATGCAGCTCAGCGTGCGCCGGGCGCAGAATAACGACGCCGAGATCGCCGCCGCCACAGACGATCAGGTGCGCGAGCTGGCGATCGACCGCGTCGCCAGCCCCACCCGGCTGTCACGCTTTGAAGGCCAGGTGCGCTGGAAGGTACAGTCGCCGCAGACCGCAGGGGATTTTTCCGCAAGCTGCTTCTTCTTCGCGCGGGACCTGCGCAAGACGGCAAATGTGCCGGTGGGACTGGTGGTCGCGGCCTGGGGCGGCACCCGGGTGCGCGGCTGGGTCGGCGAAGACGCGCTGCGGCGGCTGGGGACCTTCAACGACGACCTGGACATGCTGGCGCTTTACCGCCGCGATCCACAGGCCGCCCAACGCCGCTGGGACAGGGCCTGGGAGGCGTGGTGGCTTCAGGACAGCGCCGCACGCCCCTGGCAGGACCAGGACGGCGCCTGGCGCGACGCCCCGCCGGAACTGGGGCCGTGGGGCCTTTGGCCGGGTCTGTCGCTGCCCGAAGGCCGGGTGGAAGCGGGCGTGGGCTTTGTCGGCCAGATGTGGCTGGCCACGACGGTCAACCTCACCGCCGCGCAGGCGGCGCAGAAGGCGGTGCTGGACCTGGGCCGTGTCAACGAGGAGGACAAGAGCTGGGTCAACGGACAGGGCGTGGGCGGCACCTCGCAGCAGCCCGCCGCGCGGCATGACATTCCGGCGGGCGTCCTGCGCGCCGGGTCCAACAGCATCGTCACCAACATCTTCTGCAGCTGGCGCAATTGCGGCCTGACGGGACCGGCCGCCAGCCGCGCCATACGCCTGGCCGACGGCACCAGCGTGGCGCTGGACGGCGCCTGGCGCTACCAGCCGGTGGAGGGCCGCATCGCGCCGCAACTGCCCTGGGGACCCATGCATGGCGTCTCGCTCCAGTATAACGGCATGATCGCGCCGATCGGGCCTTATGGCCTGCGCGGCGCCATCTGGTATCAGGGCGAATCCAATCTCTATTTCGCGCGCCATTATCAGGCCACGCTGGAAGCGATGATGGCCGAATGGCGCGGCCAGTTCGGGGCAGACCTGCCTTTCGTGATCGTGCAGATTCCGCAATATGGGCCGCCCGCGACGGCGCCCGGCCCCTCGCTCTGGTCCGATGTGCGCGAGGCGCAGCGCCGCGCCAGCCAGTCGGGCAATGCCGCCCTGGTGGTGACGCTGGACATCGGCGACGCCAAGAACCTGCATCCCGGCAACAAGCAGGAAGTGGGACGGCGCATCGCCATCGCGGCGCGGCACCTGATCTATGGCGAAAGCGCCCCGTCGTCCGGTGCGCGCGCGCTGGCGGCGCGGCGCGCGGGCAATGCGGTGGCGGTACGCTTCGCCGATGTCACCGGCGCATTGGCCGCCTATGGTGGCCCGCCCAACGCCTTTGAACTGTGCGGGCCGGGCCAGGAAAGCTGCCGCTATGCCCGCGCCGAAATCCGCGGCGACAGCGTGATGCTGGAGAATGCGGCGGATGCAACCCGGGTGCGCTACTGCTGGGGCGACAGCCCCGTCTGCACCCTGTCGGATGGTTCCGGCCTGCCGGCCGGGCCGTTCGAACTGCCTATCCAGGATATGTGACAAGCGCGCCGCCGGGCGCTAAAAGCCCGGCATGCACCACCGTTTTTCCGTGGCCCCGATGATGGACTGGACCGACAGTCCCTGCCGGGTGCTGCATCGTTGCCTGACGAAACACGCATTGCTTTATACCGAGATGGTGACGGCGGAGGCGGTGCTGCATGGCGACCGCGCGCGGCTGCTGGGCCATGAGCCGGCCGAACATCCGCTGGCGCTGCAACTGGGCGGCAGCGATCCGGTCCGGCTGGCGCAAGCCGCGCGCATCGCGCAGGACTTCGGCTATGACGAGGTGAACCTGAATGTCGGCTGCCCGTCCGACCG
>DASTMN010000098.1:0-49918 GCA_035714165.1 Rhizomicrobium sp. | reverse complement strand
GTGTGGAACGTGGACGCCAACAATCCCGCCCGCTGGGTCAATGCCACCGGGCCGGACCGTTATCGCCGCGCCATCTATACCTACATAAAGCGAACGGCCATCTATCCCAGCTTCGTGACGTTCGATGCCGCCGACCGCCAGCTCAGCGTGCCGCGCCGCCTGCCCACCAACACGCCGCTGCAGGCACTGGTGACGTTGAACGACCCGGTCTATCACGAGGCCGCGCAGGTTCTGGCGCAGCGCATGACGCGCGCGTCGCCGGTTCTGGATGGCCGGTTGCAGGACGGCGCCCAGCGGGTGCTGTCGCGCGATCTGGCCCCCGCCGAACTGGACGTGCTGCGCCGCCTGCACGCGACATCCGGCATGACGGCGGTGGCCAGCGCGCTTCTCAATCTCGATGCGGCGCTGACCCGATGACCTGGGCGAGGTGAAGACCATGCACGACGACCCGATCCACCAGGAACAGAGCGTAACCGGCCGGGCGCGGATCCAGGCCCAGACCCGCCGTCATTTCCTGGGCTGGGGTACCGGCGGGCTGGGCGCGTTCTTCCTGAACGATGCACTGGCGGAGCCGTCCGGAGCGGGGGAGATGTCTTTCGCCCGCGATCCCGCCACGCCGCTGTCCACCCTGCCGCCGCAGTTCAAGGCGCGCGCCAAGCGCGTGATCTACCTGCATATGGGGGGCGCGCCCAGCCAACTCGACCTGTTTGACTACAAGCCCATGCTGGCGCGCTTCCATGGACATGACTGTCCGGAATCCTTCCTCAAGGGAAAGCGCTTTGCGTTCATCTCGGGCATTCCCAAGCTGCTGGGGCCACGCTTTCCCTTCCGGCAGGTGGGCCGGAACGGGACCTGGGTGTCGGATCGCCTGCCGCATCTGGAGCCGATGCTGGACCAGCTCTGCATGGTCAAATCCATGAAGACCGACCAGTTCAACCACGCGCCGGCGCAGCTGCTGGTTCATACCGGCGACGCGCGCACCGGCCATGCCTCGCTGGGCTCCTGGGTGACCTATGGCCTGGGCAGCGAAAATCAGAACCTGCCCGGCTTCATCGTCCTGATCTCGTCCGGAGGTATCACCGCCAATGCCGGCAAGCCGCTCTGGGGTTCGGGCTTCCTGCCCAGTGTCTATCAGGGGGTGCAGTGCCGCTCGGCGGGCGAGCCGGTTCTGTACCTGGACAATCCGTCCGGCGTCAGCCGGGCCCAGCGGCGGCAGGTGCTGGATGCGGTGGACGAGATCAACCGCCAGACCCACAAGACGTTCGGCAATCCCGAAACGGTGGCGCGCATCGCCCAGTATGAAATGGCGTTCCGCATGCAGCTGGAAGCCAGCGACGCCATGGACATCCGGCGCGAGCCGCAGGCCGTGCTGGAGCGCTATGGCGCCCAGCCGGGCCGGACCAGCTATGCCAACAATTGCCTGGTGGCGCGGCGGCTGGCCGAGCGCGGCGTGCGCTTCATCCAGCTTTATCACTGGGGATGGGATTCTCATGGCACGCCGACGGACGAGGGCGTCAATGTCGGCATGGTCAACCGCTGCCGCGAGACAGACCGGCCCACGGCGGCGCTGCTGGCCGACCTCAAGGCGCGGGGCCTTCTGGAGGACACGCTGGTGGTATGGGGCGGGGAGTTCGGCCGCACCCCGATGTGGGAAAACCGTGGCGGGCAGGAGATGGCCTTTATCGGACGCGACCACAATCCGTCCGCCTTCACCATCTGGATGGCCGGCGGCGGCGTGAAGGCCGGGCTGGTGCATGGCGAAACCGACGATATGGGATATGAGGTGGTGCGCGATCCGGTCGAGGTCCGCGACCTGCATGCCACCATGCTTTATCTGCTGGGTTTCGATCACCACCGCCTCAGCTATCCCTATCAGGGCCTGAACCAGAAGCTGACGGGCGTAAAGGCCGCCCGCATCATCCCAGAACTCCTGGCGTAACCATGTACGCCGCCGATGCGCACAGGGCAGGCCGGTTGTCCGCATGGGGCTATTTCGCCAGCGTGCTGGTGCTGACCGGGCTTGGGATCGGCGTCGCGATGGCGCTCCGGCCCGCCTTCGCCTTCACGGTGCGGGACTTCCTGGGACTGGAAAAACCGCGCCTGGCCGCCACCGGCTCGTTCTATGCCGTGCAGGTGCAACCCTTGTTCGACCAGCATTGTGCGGGATGCCATGACGGGCGGATGGACAAGGGTGACTTGCGGTTGGACAGCTTCGCCGCGACCCTGCGCGGCGGCCGTCATGGCGCGGTGGTGACGCCGGGACAGGTGAAGGCCAGCGAACTGTTCAACCGCATCACCCTGCCGCAAAGCGACGACCGTGCCATGCCGCCGGACGGCAAGACGCCGCTGTCGCGCGACGAACAGACCGTGATCCGGCTCTGGATCGAAAATGGGGCTTCGGGCGAACTGGCCGCGCGATCCGTGAAGGGGGCGCCGCGTCTGGTGCCGCCGGTGCGGATTCCCCGGAGCGATCCTGCCGGGGTGGCGCGGCAGCGGGCGCCGCTGGCGGCAGAGGTGCGGATGCTGCAGGCCCGTTTTCCCGGCATGATTGCCTATGAATCCCGCGGCTCGGCGATGCTGGAGGTCAGTGCGGTCGCGGCCCGCAAGAACTTTGGCGATGCGGAGATGAAGGCGCTGCTGCCGCTGAAGGCGCGGATCGTGCGGCTGGACCTGTCTGGCACCGCCGTCACCGATGCGGCCGTCACCGACATTGCCGCTCTGGCGCATTTGCGGGTTCTCCGGCTGGCCGATACGGCGATCACGCCGGCGGCGCTGGCCCCGTTGCGGCAGCGCGGGATCGTCGTGCTGGGAGGCGCAGATGGCATCTGACCCATCCGGAAGGCATGTCTATGTGCTGGTATGGGATGTGCCCATCCGCCTGTTCCATTGGAGCATCGTCATTCTCGTGGCCGTCTCATGGTTCAGCGCCGACCAGGGCTATATGCGTGTGCATCTCTGGTCGGGATCGGCGCTGCTGGTGCTGCTGCTGTTCCGCCTGGCCTGGGGTTTTGCCGGATCCACCACAGCGCGGTTCGCCAGCTTCCTGCATCCGTTGCCGCGGGTGATCGGCTATCTGCGCGGGCTGTTGCGGGGCGACAGGCTTCTCTATGCCGGGCACAATCCGGCGGGCGGGCTGATGGTGATAGCGCTGATCGCAGTCCTTCTGGCGCAGGCGGTGACCGGCCTGTTCGCCAGTGACGGGGTGCGGTTCACCGCGCCGCTGGCGCTGCTGGTATCCGAGGAGATGTCGCTGCGGATCACCGGCTGGCACGGCCTGATCTTCAACCTGATCCTTGTGCTGGTCTGGTGCCATGTGGTGGCAGTGGGTTTCTACCTGCTGGTCAAGGGCGACAATCTGGTGCGCCCCATGCTGACCGGCCGCAAGCCGCATTCCCATGTGCCGCACGACACGGCGCTGCGCTTCACGCATCCATTGATCGCGCTCCTGGTCCTGGCTGTCATGGCCGGGCTGGTGGCGCTGCTTGTCTTCCGGGGGAACTGACATGACCATCGCCAAATCCGCACGACTGTTGCTTCTGCTGCTGGGGTTGTCGTCACCTGGCGCCGCCTTCGCGGCCGGTTTCACCCTCAATTCGCATTTCCTCAAGCCGCCTGCTGGCATGGCGACCATCGGCGACAGTCATGGCGATATCGCGGTGTCGCCGGCGGGGGACATCTATGTCAGCGTGCAGGGTGGGGCACGGCCCGGCGTGCAGGTTTACTCGGCGGCGGGCGACTATCTTCGCAATGTTCCCGATGCGCCGGCCGACCTGCATGGTTTCATCATCGCGCCCGCGCCGGATGGCGCGCCGGCCATCTATGGCGTCAGCCGCCTGGCGCAGGAGATCGTGGTGATTGCGCTGGACGGGCGGCGGCTTCTGACCATTCCGGCCGCCGCCATTCCGGCACGCTACCAAAAGGACGACAAGCAGGCGATCAACCTCACCGGCATCGCCGTGGCGCCGGGCTGCGATATCTATGTCACCGATGGTTACGGCCTGGACTATATCCATCGTTTCGACCGGACCGGACGCTACCTGGCCAGCTTCGGCGGCAAGGGCGCGCCCTGGAATTTTGACCAGTGCCACAAGATCGCGATGGATACCCGCTTCACGCCGGTGCGGCTGCTGTGCACGGATCGCCGCCATGACCGGATCATATCCATGGACCTGGACGGCACGGTGCTGGGCGTGGTGGCCGATGGGCTTCGCTATCCCAGCGCGCTGGCGGTGCGTGGTGACGCGCTGGCCGTGGCGGACCTGAAGGGACGGGTGGTGATCCTGGACAAGGCCGGACGGATCGTTACGGCCCTGGGCACGAACGAGGCCGTGGAGGAGATCCGCCACAACAAGGCGGCGCCGGACATCTGGCGCGACGGCCTGTTCTACGCGCCCCATGGATTGACCTGGGATGCCGATGGCAACCTGCTGGTGACCGAATTCAACCAGTGGGGGCGCGTGACCAAGGCCACACGCGAATAGGCGCGCGTGATTCTGCGCATGCCAGCGTCTCACATGGTGGCGGACGGTTATCTCGCAACTGCAATATGCAGCATAAAAGCCCCGCCAACATGGCGCCGCGCGCCAATCGTGCGTGGAACCCGCTGAACAGGTTGCTTTTCTTTCAGGCGAACGATGAAATGCCGTTCATGACAGTCCCGACAGAGGACTGCATGCAGATGGGGAGAGCCGGGCTTGTTCAACAAACCGCTTTTGACTGTCGTGTTGGCTGGCCTTGCCCTTGTGGCGCCTGCCGCCACCGCCCTGGCCGCGGCGAAGAATGAAGTCGTTGCCCTGCGCCGCCTGACCGAGCGCGAATATCGCAACAGCATTGCCGACATTTTCGGCTCCGGCGTTGCCGTGCGGGGGGCATTCGAGCCCAGCATCCGGGTCGGCGGGCTTCTGGCGGCCAGCACCACCGTCCTGTCCATCACGCCGGCGGGCTTTGAATCCTTTTCCCGCATGGCCGAAAGCATCGCCGTCCAGGCAGTAGCTCCCGGGAACCGCGACCGCCTGATCCCCTGCAAGCCCAGGGCGGCGAACGCGCCCGACGATGCCTGCGCCGCGCAGGTGCTGTCGCAGTACGGGCACCAGCTCTTTCGCCGCCCGCTGACGGCGGACGAGTTGAAGAGCCGCGTCGCGCTGTCCGGCAAGCTGGCCCGTGCTTCCAGGGATTTTTACGCCGGATTGCGTTACGGCCTGGCCTCGCTGCTGCAGGCGCCGGAGTTCCTGTTCCGCCGCGAGGTGGCGGTGCCGGTGGCGGGCAGCCGCAACTGGACGCTCGATCCGGCCAGCCGCGCCAGCCGCCTGTCCTATCTGTTGTGGGACACCACGCCCGATGCCGAACTGCTGCGCGCCGCGGAAAGCGGTGAGCTGGCGACTCCCGCGGGCGTCGGCCGGCAGGTGGACCGGCTGATGGCCTCGCCCCGGCTGGAAGTGGGCATGCGGGCCTTTTTCTCCGACATGTTCCAGCTCGATACCTTCGACAATGTCACCAAGGACTCGCTGATCTATCCCAAATGGGGGCCGCTGATGGCGGGTTCGGCGCGCGAGCAGACGCTGCGGACCACCATTGACCTGACCTTGCGGGCCAATGACGACATCCGCAACCTGATGACCACGCGCAAGACCTTCCTGAACCGTGCCCTGGCGTCGATCTATGGCGTGCCGTTCAACTTCGACGGCGAATGGGTGCCGCATGAGTTTCCCGCATCCTCCGGCCGCAGCGGGCTGCTCACCGAGGTGAGCATGCTCTCCATGTTCTCCCATCCCGGCCGGTCCTCGCCCACCAAGCGCGGCGTGGCGGTGATGGACATCTTCCTGTGCGAGCCGACGCCGTTGCCGCCCGCCAATGTGGACTTCTCGCTGGTCAACGATACCAACGGCGCGATGAAGACGGTGCGGGAACGGCTGATGGCCCATGCCAGCAATCCCGGCTGCGCCTCCTGCCACACCCATAGCGACCCCATCGGCCTGGTGCTGGAAGGGTTTGACGGCATCGGTGTTCACCGCACCACGGAAAACGGCGCCAGGATTGACCTGACGGGATCGCTGCAGGGCAAGAATTTCGTGGGCGCCGATGGGGTGGGCCGCTACCTGCGCGACAATCCGCGCTTCCCCGCCTGTGTCACCCGCAAGCTCTATTCCTATGCAAAGGGCGTGAACAGCGAGGATGTCACGCCCGCATCCGTCAAGGAACCGCACCAGAAATTCGTGGAATCCGGTTTCCGCCTGCGCGCCCTGATCAAGGGGCTGGCGGAGAGCCCGCAATTCTTCGATGTGCCGCCGCCGGTCAACCAGGCCAGCGCCGGCAACACCCGCGTCGCCGCCAACCAGGGAGACATGCCATGAAGCTGGACCGCAGGTTTCTTCTGAGGGGATCGTTCCACGGCGCGCTGGCGGCGATGGCATTGCCCTTTCTGGACTGCTTCCTGGACGGCAATGGCCGCGCCCTGGCGGCGACGGGCAGGGGAATTCCCACGCGGTTCAGTACCTTCTTCTTCGGCTGCGGCCTGACCAAGGATCTGTGGGTGCCCAAGAAGGCGGGCCTGGATTATGAGAGCACCGTTCAGCTCAAGCCGCTGGAGCCGTTCAAGGCCAAGATGAACGTGTTCAGCGGCATGCGGGTCATGGTGGATGACAATCCCAACTACCAGCATTGGTCGGGCGCGGCGGCCTGCAATACCGGCATTCCGCCCACCAAGATGAGCGAGTTCGATTCCAAGACGGTGGACCAGACCATCGCCGACACGATCGGGCGCGGCACCCGCTTCAAGTCGGTGCAGGCGGCATGTTCGGGCAATGCCTCGGAAAGCTATGCCAGCCTGGGCGGGGCCAATGCCCTGCCGCCCGACACCTCTCCGCTGGCGCTGTATACCCGCCTGTTCGGTCCGGGGTTCCAGGACCCCTCCAGCAGCGACTGGAAGCCGGACCCGGAGATCATGCTGCAGCAAAGCGTGCTGTCGGTGGTGGCCGACGACCGCAGGCGGGTGATGGCTGAACTGGGCGCCGCCGACAAGGCCCGCATGGAGCAGTATTTCAATTCCGTGCGCGAGGCCGAACAGCAGATGGCGGCGCAGCTCCAGCGTCCGGACATCGTGGCCAAGGTCGCGATTCCCCCGTCACCCGGCGAGATGAAGGTCAACAAGTCGTTGCCGGTGATGCGGGATGTGGTGCCGGTGATGTCGCGGCTGGCGGCCATCGGGCTGGCCACCGACCAGACCCGGGTTTTCAACATGAGCGTATCCGAGCCGGGTTCGCAGCTTTACACGCCGGGTGACTCGCTGGGCTACCACCAGTCCACGCACGAGGAAGCCATTGATCCGGTGCTGGGGTACCAGCCGCGCGTGGCCGAGTACAACCTCGCCAACATGCAGTTCTATGCCATGTTGCTGAAGGAACTGGACGCCATCCAGGAAGGCGACGGCACCTTGCTGGATCACAGCCTGGTTTTCGCCTTCACCGATGTCAGCTTCGCCAAAATCCATGCACTGGATGGCATTCCCATGCTGTTGGCGGGCGGCGCCAGCGGCCGCCTCAAGACCGGCCATCACATTGCCGGTGGCGGCAGCCCGGTGTCCCGGGTGGGCCTGACCATGCAGAAGGCGATGGGCCTTCCGATCGAAAGCTGGGGCGGCGGTTCGATGGAAACCAAGAGCGCCTTCACCGAACTGCTCGCATAACGAAACACCAAGGGGTATCGCCATTCATGTTGCCTGCACATCGTTTTGGAACTGGCCGCATCCTGGCGGCCGCGCTGGTCTTGACCGTCGGCGGAGGGGTTTTGGCGCAGGCCGCGCCCGGAGACGCGGCCCTGATCAAATCGCGCCAGGACAAGCTGCGTGACCTGGGCAGCGCCCTCAAGGCCGTGGATGACGAAATCAAGAAGCGCAGCCCCGACTGGGACGGGGTGGTGATCCCCAATGCCCAGAATGTCGAAAGCCGCAGTTCCTTCCTGCTGAAATGGTTTCCCAAGGGTACGGGGCCGGAAGCGGGGGTGAAGACCTATGCGCTGCCCGCGATCTGGCAGAAGCCGGATGATTTCAACCGTTTGGGAAAAGCCGCCCATGCCGAGGCGGCCAAGCTGGCCCAGGTGGCGCAGGGCAAGGATGCGGGTGCGGTGCGTGCCCAGGTCATCGCCACGGGCAAGGCGTGCAAGGCCTGCCACGATCCCTATCGTTCGCCCGACTATGAAAAGGACGCCGAATAGCGATGACCGTGGCAGATGCGGCTCAAGGGGAGGTGACCGGCGCCGGGGTGCGGACACGGCGTGTATGGGATGCACCCATCCGTGTCATGCACTGGGGCCTGGTCGTCGCCATCGCGGCGTGCTGGTACACCGGCCGCATCAACGAGCTGGAATACCATCATTATGCTGGTTACGCGGTGCTGTTCCTGTTGCTGCTGCGGCTCTGGTGGGGTGTGGCGGGTTCGTCGACCGCGCGCTTTGCCGGCTTCGTGCGCGGCCCGCGCGCCATCGCCGCCTATGCCCGCACCCTGCACCGGCGTGATACGCCGCATACGCATGGCCATAACGCGCTGGGCGCGGTCGCCATCCTGGCGATGCTGGGGCTGATCGGGGCGGTGGCGGTGGTGGGCCTGTTTGTGGTCGATGTGGATGGTCTCTATTCCGGGCCGCTCTCCAGCTATGTGACCTTCAAGCAGGGGCGGGGCCTGGCCCGCTGGCACTATGACCTGTTCGACTGGCTGCTGGTGGTGATCGCGCTGCACATCGTGGCGGTGGGATTCTACCTGGCCTGGAAGCGTCACAATCTGGTGGGGCCGATGATTTCGGGCCGCAGCCGGGCGCACGGTGTGACGGGCGAGGAAATGACGACCGCCCCGGCCTGGCGTCTGCTGGTCGGCGCGTTGCTGTCCGCCGCCATTGTCTGGGCAATCTCCACGGGTTTCTATTTCTAGGGGCATTCGGATGCGGCGGGCTTTCGCGGGACTGGTGGTGCTGGCGCTGGCGGCCGCGCCGGGCATGGGTCAGCCGTTGCCGACGGCATCCGGGCCGAAGGTCGCGCCTGCCGCGCCGGGCGTCTTCACGGCGCAGAAACAGGGTGCGGTGTGGCGGCTGACCGTGACCGCCCGCACCCTGGCGGACCGCGGCGCGGTGGAAAACTATCTGGCCTATCGGGCCGCCGAACTGGCGCGCGAGAACAGGGCGCAATGGTTCTTGCTGGTGGAAAGCCGCGCCAAAGGCGATCCGGTGCCGCCGCCGCCCATCCCTGCGATGGGCATGCGCTACAGTTTCCGCATGGAGAACTGGCGGCCTGTCTGGCGCTACCGGACCGCGACCGCGCCCGACTGGAAAATCTGGACGCCGTTTTCCGGCAGGCCGTTCCTGGATGGGGCCGATCCCCGGAGCGTAACCGAATACCAGGTGCAGGCCGATATCCGGCTGCATCCGGGTGAGATGGTGGCCAATGATCCATTGGCTTTCGAGGCGGCTTCGCTGTCCGATTATCTTGTCAACCAGGTCCAGCCGCCCGCGTAAGGAGACAGCCATGCATCGCCGCGCCTTTTCCGCCCTTCTTGCCGCCGCCGGTGTCGTTGGGCTTTCGCGCGCCGCCCGCGCGGAGACCGTCGAAGTGACCATGCGCCAGGGCGCCAGCATGCGCTTCGTGCCCGAAACCGTGACCATCGCGGCGGGCGATACCGTGACCTGGACCAATCCCGGCTATGTCACCCATGACGTGACCTTCGATGCCTCCAGGGCCGCGAATGCGGCGAATGTGGCGTTGCCGGAAGGCGTGGCGCCCTTCGCCTCTGCCAAGCTGGAGCAGGATGGCACCTTCAGCCATACGTTCACGGTGAAGGGGACTTACAAATATGTCTGCACCCTGCATGAAGCGATGGGCATGGTCGGCACCGTGATCGTGTCCTGATGGGAGGAACGCCATGAAAGCCCTGAATGCCGTTCTGGCCGGCGTGATGCTGGCATGGTTCACGCTGCCGGCCACGGCCGCGCCCTGGGAGCGGGGCTTCGTGGTCTCTGAATATTACTATGCCTTCAAGTTCGGCGGCGGAAAGACCCAGGTGAAGGCGGGCCTGGTGGAGCCGGGAAGCGACTGCCCGCACGGCAGCACGCAGCATTTCGCCAGCGAGGCCAACCTGCGTGCCGCGTTGAAGATGCAGCCCTGGCGCACGCCGGAACAGATTGACGCCATCGCCGCGCCCCCGGGACAGGATACCGTTTCACGCTACAACCTCACCCGGTTCCATGTCTGGAACCGGGCCGTGGCCTATCGCGGCTTCAGGCGCGGGGTGGAAACCTATGTGAATCCCCATGCCGCGCCCGATCCCGGCCAGCCGGAAGTGACCGGCACGGTGGCCGAGGGATTCAATCTGGACAACGATGCCAGGACCGGGCGCTTCACCAGCCCGGAGGGTGAAAAGGGCATCGACAATGCGCTCTATCGCGCTTGGGGCTGCGACGCGCCCTGGCGCGGCGAGAATCCCACGCTGGTGCTGCGCGCCAACGACAAGATGCAGGAAGGCCTTTACACCATGGTGATCCGCCTGTCGGGCAACCAGGATCCCATGAACGACAGCGACGCGGTGCTGGAGATCGGCTATTCGCCCGACTACATCGTCAAGGATTCTTCCGGCAAGGTGGGCGCGGATTTCTCATACCGCATCGCCAAGACGGCGCAGTACAGCAAGGTAAAGGCCCGCATCCGGAACGGGCTGGTGGAAAGCGTGCCGGTGGACCGGCTGCATGCGCCACGCGTGGCATGGTTCGCCAACCAGACCGGTGACGCCGATTTCCACCAGGGCCGCATCCGCTTCCAGATTGACGACAAGGGCTATGCCGGCGGCCATATCGGTGGCTATCGCAACTGGCGCGACCTGTATGCCGAGAACACCTTCGCCCAGGATGGCGGCCAGCAGGGCATCCGCGAGCATGAGGACCATATCAGTCTTTATTATGCCCTGCGCCGCAATGCAGACGGTATGGCCGATCCGGCGACCGGTGAGAAGACGGGTATTTCCACCGCCTATCGCATCAAGGCGGTGCCGGCCTTCGTGGTGGACCCGGAAAAGCCGGTGGACATTCCCCTGCTGGCCGCCAACGTCAAGCCGACAAAGGCCTTTCAGGGCATTCGCGCCGCTTTCATCAAGGCCACCACAACCCGTGTCATCCAGGACGTGCCGCCCGGAACCACCGAGGCCTCGGTGCCGACGCTGGACCGGCTGATCGTGGACCTGCCCAGCAAGGACTATCTGCTCAGCATCCTGGACCGGCCACATTATCCGGACGAGCCGGAGGAAAAGGCCGTCGTGCCACCGCCCGGCAAGCAGGCCAGCGCCACGGGCGAATAGCTATTTCCACCAGCCGGGCAGGCCCGGCGGTGGCGCGGCGGCGGCGATGGCGATGGCGGCGCGGGCTTCGTCGGTCTTGCGCGCCGTCAGGTCGTCATGCACCAGCCGCAGGGTTTTTTCCCGCGCGATGGGGTTCAGGCTCGCAAAGGCGTCGCTGTACAGCATGTGGCTGAGCGGATAGCGCAGCAGTCGTGTCTTGAGGTCGAGGTCGCGCAGGCTGCGCCCCTGCGCGTCGCGCGGGCCTTCCCTGGTGAAGGCCGCGGCATAGCCGGAACTGCCGGTGACCGGCGAGGGCAGGGGCACCGCGCCGGTAAAGGTCATGTAGCGCGCCAGTTGCGCGATGACCTCTTGCGCTTCGCGGCTTTCGCAGCCGCCTTTTCCCCCGCACCGGACATTGGCCTGGTTGATCAGGTTCACCACGCCCACCTGATGTTCCAGCACCAGCAGGGCCACGATGTCGCTGCCCGGTGACAGGTATTTGGCCAGGTCTATTTTTCCCGACAGGTCGGTGACGTTCAGCCCGCCCGGCGGCGGCTCGGCAGAGACACTGAAATCCATTGTGACATTGCCCCGATGCATCATCGCGCCGGTCTGGCCGGTGACGTACCAGCCGCCATAACGGTCGGTGAAGGGCGTGGTGTCGTCGGTCATGCGGAAGGGCATGGCCGGGTCCACATTGGGCAGGTCGCCGCTGGGGTCCACATCGAAATTGGCCACCAGCATGCCGGGGCCGCCTTTGCCCGCCAGGCTATGGCAGAGATCGCAATCGGTGGATTGCCGCACGAAGCGGGGGCGATCGGTTTTGGCCGCGTCCAGCGTGTAGAAGCGCAGGCCGTCCTTGCGGTCGTTGGTGATGAGTTCCAGCAGCCGTCCGCCCTGTACGGTTCCCACCGCGACATCGGTGCCGAAATAAAGCGCGCGGGGCGTGCGGGGACTGATCTGTTCAAACTGCAAGCTGCTCTTGGAAAAGACCAGCAGCTGGGAGTCGCGGGGCATGCCCAGCCTGTTCAGCAGGTCGGGCATCCAGCCATGCCCGTTCCTGTCGTCATAGGCCAGGCGGATTTCGCCGCGATCCAGCCGGGCCTGCAAGGCGTCAATCACATTGCCCGCTTCCTCGGCCGCCGTTACCGCGGAGGCGGCAAGGCACAAGGTCAGCGCGGCAAGAACAACGGGATGAATACGCAGGCTCATGAGCGACGAAAGTTCCCCCGAAATGAATAGTGACACACCGCCCCGGCGGAGCGAGCGCGAAATGCCGGGCTTAGTGTCGCGGTCTGATACAAAAACCACGACTTTCCTTGTGGGTTTTCTGTGTGCGCCTGCGAGAACACGCCGTGATCGGGGTCGCCTGCGATGATGCGCAGTTTCCGGCGGACGTGGCCTTTCCGTATCCCGCAAAATCACGATAAGAAAAGCGTGGCCTGGGGAGGGGGCGCGAGGCGACGAGGCGCATATGCGGGTGCATGGTCCCTGCTGGACATATTCATATCGGGGATTGCCCTGCGCCGTCGCGCTGGTTCTGGCCCTGGGCGGCTGCAAGACCGCCGGTGACAAGCCGCCGCCGCCCGCCGCCGATCTTCCCGCATCCCGGACTGTTCATGCCGAAGAGCTGGTGCCCGCAATGGCGCCGACGCCACGGCCCGAAAAGTCCCCACGTTCGCGGAAACCCGCCGCGCGGCCCGCGCCGGAAAAGCCCGCTGCTATTGATCCGGACCGGCTAGTCGGCATGACGCCGGAAGGCGTGCGCGAGTTGCTGGGGCCGCCCACGCGGATTCGCGATCAGGATCTGGCGCGCGAATGGATATATGCCGCGCGCGATTGTTCCTTCCGCGTGATTTTCTATCCCAACCTCAATGCTGCCGCATTTCGGGTCCTCAAATATGGCGGCAGCAACGGCAATGGCGACCTGCTGGAGGTTTCCGATGCCTGCATCCGCAACATCCTGACCGTGAAGAATCCCGATCGCGAGAAGACGGATCGCGAGAAAAATGGCCGCGAGGTAAAATGATGCAGACGGAAACCGCCGCGCCGCGCGGCCGGGTCATGGTCGTGGACGACGACGCGCTGTTCCTGGAATCGGTGAGCACCAATCTGGCCGATGCCGGATTCCAGCCGCAGCCTTTTCCCGGCGGCGCAGCGGCGCTGGATTATCTGGGCAACGGCCCGGCGGCGGACCTGATGCTGCTGGACTGGAAGATGCCCGGCCTCAGCGGCATCGAGGTGATGCAGCGCGTGCGCGCGCAGAAGATCGACATGCCGATCATCTTCCTGACCGTTCTCAGCGACCAGATCTATGAGGAGGCGGGCCTTCTGGGCGGGGCGGTGGACTTCGTGGAGAAGTCGCGCAGCTTCGCCATCCTGCTGCGCCGCATCGAACTGATCCTGGGCGGCGACAAGCGCCGGTATCAGGCCCAGGCGCCGGGCGGCGACGCCCGCGCGCATGGCGACCTGACCCTGCGCTATGACTCGCGCCGGGCGCTGTGGCGGGACACCAATGTGGACCTGACCCTGACCGAGTTCAACATCGTGGCCTATCTCCTCCAGCATGGCGCGCGCGACGTCAGCTACCGGGAGATTTACGACATCGTGCATGGCGAGGGTTTCGTGGCCGGTGACGGCGAAATCGGATTCCGCACCAATGTGCGCGCCTTCATCAAGCGCATCCGGCAGAAGTTCCGCGACGTGGATCCGAACTTCTCGCAGATCAAGAACTACCCTGGCTTCGGCTACAGGTGGCTGGATGGACCCGGGTCATAGGAGCCTGTTGTGGCGCCTGCTGCATTCCTTCACCCTGAAGCTGGTCCTGCTGGCGCTGGTGCTGCTGTCGGTGCCGATCCTGCTCTATTGGCAGTTCGCGCGGGCCGAGCGTGAGCAGGTCGCCCTGATCCGGGGCGCGGTGGTGCAGACCAATCATGTGCTGGCCGCCATGTTGCGCGGCCATTTCGAGAAATTCGCCAGCGCGCCGCCCGGCGAGATGCAGGAGGCGCTGGCCCGCGCCGCGGTCGGCGACACCCGCATCAAGATACTGGTGCGGCTGAAGGACAGTGACAGCTTCCTCTATGTCGCCTCGGTGCCGTCGGTGTCGCAGAAATACCTGGATGCCGAACGGACCGAACTGGTCCGCACCGGCCTGTTCCAGCGCCTGGGGCCAAGCTGCGACGGCAGCGCCAGCCTGGACATGCGCTTCGTCAATCCCGCGGGGCGGCAGGAAATCCTGGCCGCCATGACGCCGGTGCATGTGAAGGGCGATTGCTGGATCGTGCTCACCTCGGAAAATGCCGCCAGCCTGTCGCGCACCCCCATCGGATTGCCCTTCTGGCGCTCGCCCACCGTTTTCATGCCGGGCATCATCTATCTGACCGCCACCGCGCTGGTGCTGTGGCTGTTCTTCCATATGTGGCGCAATGTGCGGCGCTTCCGCGATGCGGCGCGCCATATCCGGCTGCGCGACGGCGCGCCAGTCTCCTTCCGGCGCACCAACACCATTCCCGAATTGCGCGGCGTGGCGGAGGATTTCGACTCGCTGGTGGATTCGCTGACCGGCTCGCAGCGCCGGATGAAGGAGGCGGCCGAGGAAAACAGCCATGCACTGAAGACGCCACTGGCGGTGATCGCCCAGTCGGTGGAGCCGGTCAAGCGCGCGCTGCCGCCGGGGGAAGCGGGTGCGCATCGCGGCATCGAACTGATCGAGCGGGCGGTGGCGCGGCTGGACGCGATGATCTCGGCGCAGCGCGACCTCGACCAGGTGGATGCCGACCTGATCTATCCCGCCCGCCAGCCGATGGACCTGTCGCGCTTTCTGCAGGACATGCTGCCTGCCTGTCAGGCGGCGCTGGAGGTGCAGGGCAAGCGCCTGACGGTGCGGCTCGATCCGCGCGTAATGGCCTTCGCCAACGAGGATGTGATGGAGCCGGTGATCGAGAACCTGCTGGAAAACGCCGCCGGTTTCACGCCGCCGGATGGGGAGATCGAGATCGAGCTGCGGATGGAGGGCGGCCAGGCCTGCCTGCGGGTGCGCGATCATGGTCCCGGCGTCGGCGCGGATATCCTGCCGCATATTTTTGAACGCAGCGCCTCCTTCCGTGAGGGGCGCGAGTCCTCGCTGCCCGATGCGGATTTCGCGGGCGGGCATCAGGGCCTGGGCCTGTGGATCGTCCGGCGCAATGTCGAGGGGCTGGGTGGAAGCGTCACGGCGCGCAACCTGGAGCCGAAAGGATTCGAGGTCATGGTCCGCCTGCCGGGCGCGGCCTGATAACGGCAAGACTTGCCTGCCGGCGGTGGCGGCGTCAGACTTCCCGAAACAGATGGGGGTTGGGATGCGCAAGGGCTTGATGATGGCGGCGGCGATGGTGCTGGCCCCGCTGGGTGCACGGGCCGAACTGGCCGTGGCCGCCAATGACGGCAAGCAGCTGCTGGCGGGTGAGACCGCGCATCTGATGCCGGACAGCGTCGCGGTGCTGGACCTTGCGGCATCGCCGGTGCGGGTGGTGGGGCGGGTCAATGCGCCCGCTTCGATGATTGGTTCGCCCAATGCGGTGGCGGTGGCCCGGGACCAGTCTTTCGCCATCGTCACGGCGGCGCAGAAGCACAATCCCGCCGACCCGCTCAATCCGGTGTCCGACGACAAGGTGTCGGTGATCGACCTGGCTGATCCCGCCAATCCGAAACTGCTCCAGACCGTGAAGGCTGGTCCCAATGCGGCGGGCGTCACCCTCAACCGCGCGGGCACACTGGCGCTGGTGGCGGCGCGGGACGAGGGCGCGATTTACGCTTTCACGGTGGCGAACAAGAAACTCACCCCGGCGGGCAAGGTGACGCTGGGCAAGGGCACCGCACCCGCCGATGTGGTCTTCGCGCCCGATGGCCGCCATGCCTATGCCGTGGCCTGGGACGCGGGCAAGCTGTTTGAACTGTCGGTGGATGGCGCGCGCGTCACCCGCACCGGCCGCGAACTGGTGACGGGCCGTTCCGCCTATGGCGCGGTGGTGACGCCCGATGGCCGCTGGCTGATCAGCACCAATGTCGGCGGCACCGGCGCGGACCAGACAGGCTCTGTCACGGTGACCGACCTGCGCACCCTGACGCTGGCCTCGGTGACACGGGCGGGCAAGACGCCGGAGCATGTGCTGCTGTCGCCGGACGGCCGCCATGTCGCGGTGGTGCTGGCCAATGGCGCGGCCACCAGCCGGACCGACCCGGCCTGGAACAAGGTGGTGGGCCTGTTCAAGGTCTATGTGCTGGAGAATGGCAGGCTGAAGGAAGTGGCCCGCGCCGACACCTGCCACTGGGCGCAGGGCGCGGCCTGGAACGCCAATGGCACGTTGCTGTTCCAGCAATGCGCCGCCGAGCGTGAACTGATCGGCTTCCGCTTCGACGGCAAGACGCTGGTGCGCGACAAGGCGATCACGCTGCCTTTCGCGGCGCGGCCGGGGGCGATCGCCACGGCGCACAGCCGTTAGGCCCAAAAGAAAAAGGCGGGGACCGGCCCCGCCTCTTTCCGTCTTTCGATACCGGGCTACTTCTTGACGGCCGTCCACTTGGCGCCACCAACCGTGCCTTCCATCCGGTTGCCGTTGACGCGGCCGGTATAGGTCTGGCCGCCCGCCTGGAAGGTGATCTCGTCACCCTTCAGCTTGCCGCTGACCTTGGCGCCCTTGTAGGTGCCCATCACCATCTGGAACTGCTGGTCCAGCGACAGGAAATCGCTGCCGAGTTGCCAGTTGCCCGTCACCTTGGCCGGCACGATCCACAGCATGGCGCGGCAATAGCTGGTGCAGTTGACATTGGCCTGCACCTGCTCGTCCGGCTCCCAGTCGCTCATGTCGAAGGTGTTGGAGACCACGCGGGTGCCCGGCTTCATGTTCAGCAGGGTGGGGCGCAGCCGCAGGTTCAGTTCCGACAGCAGGAACATGGTCACCACGGTGGCATGCTTGAAGTCGGTGGCGAAGATGTCGCCCTGGATGAACTTGGCCTTGTCGCCCACGCCCTCGGCCTGGGCGTTGCGGCGCGACAGCGCCACCATGTCGGGATTGAACTCCACGCCGGTGGCGTTGAGGCCGCGCTTGGCGGCGGTGATCACGGTGCGGCCGTCGCCCGAACCCAGGTCGTAGAGAATGTCCTTGGGCGTGACCTTGGCCATGTCCAGCATCCGGTCCACCAGCGCCTGCGGCGTCGGCACCCACACCACATCCTTGCCCTGCTGGCCGACCGTCGGCTCATAGGGCTTCTTGGCAGCCTGGGCATTCGCCGCGCCCACCGTCATCAGCATCGCGATACAGGATGCACCCAGCATCCGAGAGACAAATCCGCGCATCACAAACCTCCTGTTGTTTCGTTTGTTGTTTGGCCCGTCGTTTCTTCTGGATCAAAAAACCGTGAACTCATTGCGCCAGCGCATCGCGCTGGCTCCGCCTGTCGAGCAGCAGCAGCGGAACCCCCGCCGCCAGCACGCCCACGCCGAACAGCGCGCCCATGCCGGTATACACCAGGCTGGAATACAGCATGTAGAGGCAGGTGGCGACGAAGATCGCGGGGGTGACAGGATAGAGCGGCACGCGATAGGGCAGGGCGCGGCCCGGCTCGCGCCGCCGGAACAGGAATACCGCGCCGCCCACCAGCGCCATGAACAGCCAGAAGACCGGCGCGGTATATTCCACCATCGTCTTGAAACCGCTGCGCGAAACCGCGCCCAGCAGCACCAGCGCCAGCGCGATGAGGCCTTGCAGCAGGAAGGCGTTGGCGGGGTTTTCGCCCCTGGCGCTCCAGATGCCGAAGCGGTGCAGCCCCTTCAGGTCGTGCCCCAGGGCGTAATAGACCCGCGCGCCGGTGAAGATGGTGGCGTTCAGGGTGCTGATGGCCGCGCCGCAGACCAGCGCCGACAGCAGTGTCGCGCCGCCGGGGCCGAAGGCGTCGCGCATCACATCCGCCGCCACGGTGCTGGATTTCTGCAAGCCGTCCCAGCCCAGCACATAGAGATAGGCCCAGGCCACCAGGAAATAGAGCAGGGTGACGAACAGGATGCTCAGCACCAGGACCCGCACCATGTTGCGCTGGCCGTCGCGCAGTTCGGCCGAGATATAGGAGGCCTCGTTCCAGCCGCCAAAGGTGAGCAGCACGAACACCATCGCCAGGCCCAGCGGATTGCCGCCGGGCGTGGCCGATACGGGGGGCGCCACGGGCGCGGCATGGCCCGACAGGAACAGCGCCGCCGCGGCCCCGATCAGCAGCAGCAGCGCCACCACATCCAGCGCGGTGAAAATCTGCTGGGTCAGCTTGCCCTGGGTCGTGCCCGACATGTTGATGGCGGTGAAGATGGCGACGATGATGGCGGCATGGATCGCCGCGCCATATTCGCCCAGCGGCACGATTCCCTGCGCATAGTCGCCATAGACGAAGGCGACCAGGGCGATGGCCCCGGTCTGGATAACGGTGCAGCGCGCCCAGGCGAACAGCAGCGCCACGCCGCGGCCATAGGCGCGGGACAGGAAGTGATACTCGCCGCCCGCATGGGGATGGGCGCTCGCCAGTTCGGCATAGCAGAGCGCGCCGACCAGGGTCAGGCCGCCGCCCAGCAGCCAGACCAGCAGATAGCTGAAACTGTCGCCCGCGAACTGGGCCACCAGCGATGGGGTGGCGAAAATGCCGATGCCCACCACCATGCCCACCACCAGCACAAGGCCATCGGTCATGGACAGGGTCTGGCGCGGCGCAGCCTCGGAAGCGGCCTCAGGACTGGACATGGAAATCTTCCCCTGCGCTGAAAAACCCATATGCGGGGCTTGTGCCCCATCTTGTTGTTGCACCGCGGGAGAAACATTCCGTGAGCAGGCCCAACGCTACCCCACCGCTTATGTCTTTTTCGTGGCAGCATCCGGTCTTGCGCGCATGGCGCTGCTTGCTAGGCTTTGGTGGACCGAACGGAGGCGCGCCATGGCCGGAATGTTGACGGACCGGGAACTGTCCGAACTCACGCCGTCGGAACTCTGTCCCCATCGCACGCCGATTCCCACCCAGGCGGTGTCCAGCGATGAATATTATCCGCCGCCGCAGAATGACGACCAGCGCGCGGTCGAGGCGCGCATGCTGGCGATGGCCGATGAACTTGGCCGCCATCAGGGCCTGTCGCGCCGCCGTTTCTTCCAGACGGCTTCCGGCATGGCGGCGGCCTATCTGGCGATGAACCAGGTTTATGGCCCGCTGTTCGAGGTCAGCCGCGCCGAGGCGGCGACGCCGGAACAGGCGAATGCCCGCGCCGATGCGCTGAAAGACCAGTTCATCATGGACATGCACACCCATTTCCTGCGCGACGACACGCGCCTGACCGGCTTTGTCGCCATGCGGACGGCGGTGGGGCGGCAGGGCTGGAACAAGGCGCTGGCGGAAAAGGAACAGACCATCGCGGACCTCAAGTTCGAGAACTACAAGAAGGAGATGTTTCTCGACAGCGACACCAAGGTGGCGCTGATCTCGTCGGCGCCGTCGGAAATCCCGCAGGACTGGTTTCTCACCAACGCCCAGATGGCGGCGGCGCGCGAGCGGGTGAACAGCGAAGCGGGCAGCCGCCGCCTGTTCGCCCATGCCATCTTCACGCCGGGCCGCCCCGGCTGGCTGGACGAACTGGATGCGGCGCTGGCGCTGAAGCCGGAATCGGCCAAGGGCTATACGGTGGGCGACAACACCCACAAGGACCTCAGCATCTATCCCTGGCGGATGGACGACGAAAAGACCACCTATCGGGGCTATGAAAGGATGCTCAAGGCGGGCATCCGCAATGTCTGCGTCCACAAGGGGCTGTTCAGCCACGCCACCGCGCGGCAGTTTCCCAAACTGGAGCGCTATGCGGATGTGTCCGATGTGGCCAGGGCGGCCAGGGATTGGCCGCAGCTCAATTTCATCATCTATCACGCCGCCTTCCGCAACGAGAACCCGGCCGCTTCGCTGGCGGAGTTTGAAAAGACCGGGCGGCTGGAATGGGTGACCGACCTGGCCGAGATTCCGGGCAAGCATGGCGTCACCAATGTCTATGGCGACCTGGGCCAGATCTTCGCCTCCACCCTGGTGGCGCAGCCGCGCGTCTGCGCCGCCATCATGGGCACGCTGATCCGGGGGCTGGGCCATGAACGGGTGGTGTGGGGCACCGATGCCCTCTGGACCGGGTCGCCGCAATGGCAGATCGAGGGCCTGCGCCGCCTGGAAATCCCGCAGGACATGCAGAAGGCGCACGGCTTCGCGCCGCTGGGGTCCGCCACCGGCCCGGTCAAGGCCGCGATCTTCGGCGACAACAATGCCCGCCTGTATAATGTGGACAAGGCCAAGCTGGGCGCCGCCATCCGGCAGGACAGGTACAGCGCCCGCAAGCGCGCGTATGAAAAGGCCGGAGCCGATCCCAGCAACCTGCGTTACGGCTACGTCAACCGCCAGGCGGGCTGAACGTCAGCCCTCGGTGGGTTTCGGCTCCGGGGCGGGCATCTGCGCCCTTTCCGGCGGCAATTCCGCCGCCAGGCTGGCGGCATCGGTTTCGCCGTCCATCCAGGCGGCGCAAGGCGTGGCATAGAGGCTGAGGTAATTCAGGATCGCGGTCTGTTTGGGATCGTGTTGCATGGCGCGCTCATCGCTTGTCAGTGGGCTCGTCAGTGGCCTTCAGTGTTTCCCATCCCCGCCCGGATCATTTACTACCCGTGTCGTAAATCAAAGTGAAATCTCTGAAAAGATTTGGCGGCGGCCCGGAAAAATGCCATCCCCCGTCGGCCCTGCGGGCCTTGCCCCGTCCTTGGGGCCTTACCAATCCGGGAATCCTCCAATGACCCTGCGTATTTCCGAAAAGGAATTCACCCTTTTGATGGCGCTGATGATCTCCATCGTCGCCATCTCGATCGACGCCATGCTCCCGGCCCTGGGCCTGATCGGGGCCGATCTGGGCGTGACCGACGTCAACCGCACCCAGCTCGTCATCGTGTCGATCTTTTCCGGCATGGCGATCGGCCAGCTGGTGGCGGGACCGCTGTCCGATGCGCTGGGCCGCAAGCCGGTGCTGAATGCCGGGATCGCGCTCTACCTGGTGGGCAGCGTCGCCTGCTGGCTGGCCTCGGATTTCACCCTGCTGCTGGCGGGCCGCTTCGTGCAGGGGCTGGGCGTGGCCGCGCCCTATGTCACCGCGGTCTCGGTGGTGCGCGACCGCTTTGCCGGGCGCGACATGGCGCGGGTGATGTCGCTGGTGATGATGATCTTCATCCTGGTCCCCGCCATCGCGCCCAGCCTGGGGCTGGCGGTGATGCATGTCTCCGGCTGGCGCGCCATCTTCCTGCTCTACATCGTCTATGCGGTTCTGGTGGGAAGCTGGATCGCCTTCCGGCTGGAAGAGACGCTGCCGCCGTCGCATCGGGTGCCGCTGAAGCCATCGGCCTTTGCCCACGGCTTCGGCATGGTGCTGCGCAACCGCACCACCGCCACCTATATGGTGGCGATGGGCCTGACCTTCGGCAGCCTGATCGGATATCTGGGCGCGTCACGCCAGATCTTCCAGGACCAGTTCGGCGCGGGCGAGCGTTTCGCGCTTTACTTCGGGGCGCTGGCCCTGGTGCTGGGCGGCGCGTCGCTGCTCAATTCCCGGCTGGTGGGCCGCTGGGGCATGCGCCATATCTGCAACCGGGGCGCGCTGGCCATCGTGATCGCATCGGCCGCTTTCCTGGCGCTGCATGGCGTCACCGCCATCACCCTGCCCATGTTCCTGGCCTATGCGGCGGTGCTGTTCTTCGCTTTCGGGATCATGTTCGGCAACCTCAACGCCATCGCGATGGAGCCGATGGGCGATGTGGCGGGCATGGCCTCGGCCATCATCGGCGCGGCGTCTTCGGTGATCTCGCTTTGCCTGGGCACGCTGATCGGCCAGCTCTATGACGGCACGCTGGTGCCCATCGCGGCGGGCTTCACGCTGCTGGGGGCAATCTCCTGGCTGCTAATCCGCAGCGAACGGCGCTGGCATGAAAGGCAGATTTCGGGAACCTGATCGCGTCCTGGCGGTTGCACCACGGAGAGCGCCGGGGAGTTTCCGTGGACCAGTTCCAGATCGTACCGCATTTGGCCGCCCTGCTGGCCGCCTATGGGCTGGCCATCCCCATCGGCTGGGACCGGGAGAAATCCGCGCGCAGCGCAGGGCTTAGGACCTTTCCGCTGGTGGCGATGGCGGCCTGTGGCTTCGTGCAGACGGCGCAGTCCGCGCTGGGCCACGAGCCGGAAGCGCTGGCGCGGGTGATGGAAGGCATCATCACCGGCATCGGCTTCATCGGAGGCGGCGCCATCCTCAAGCATGGTGCCTCGGTCAAGGGCACCGCCACCGCCGCCAGCATCTGGGCCACCGGCGCCATCGGCACGGCGGTGGGACTGGACAGCTATGATGTGGCGGTGGCGATCGCGTTGCTCACCTTCCTCACGCTGAAGCTGCTGCCGGTCTTCAAGCCCGGCCATCAGGATGCGGATTAATCCACCCGGAAGCCGGGCCGCAGCGCGACATAGGACGAATCCACGTCGCGGATGCAGGGGCTGCCCAGCAGCTTGAGGGTGCGGATGATGTCGGCCCGGAAGATTTCCACCGCCCGGTCCACGCCCGCATCGCCCGCCGCCGCCAGGCCATAGGCATAGCCGCGTCCCAACAGGCAGGCCTTCGCGCCCAGCGCCATGGCGCGCACCACATCGGCGCCGCGCCGGATGCCGCCATCGAACAGCACCTCGATCCGGTCGCCCACCGCTTCGGCGATGCCCGGCAGCACGCGCAGGCTGGCGGCCACGCCGTCAAGCTGGCGTCCGGCATGGGTGGAGACCACGATGCCCTGCGCGCCGTGGTCTATGGACCGCTTGGCGTCGTCCACCGTCATCACGCCCTTCATCACGATGGGGCCGTCCCACAATTGCCGGATCCATGCCAGGTCGGTCCAGGAGACCTGCGCCGATTCCAGCGCCGCCGCCACATCCACCGCCTGCAGCGGGCCCGATCCCCGGCCGGTGCCGGGCACCACGATATTGGGGAAGGGGCGGCTCATGCCGTCCAGCATGTAACCGGCCAGCCAGCGCGGATGCGACAGGATGTTGGGCAGGTACCGGATCTTGGCGAAGGGGTTTTTTCCCATCAGCGGCTTCATGCCGTTGCGCACGTCACGCTCGCGGTTGCCCGCCACCGGCGTGTCGATGGTGACGAACAGGGCGGAGTATCCGGCCGTCTTGGCGCGGGCGATGGCGGCTTCCGCCGCGCCGCGCCCGCCCGCCAGATAGAGCTGGTAGAAGGTGGGGCCGGGCGACTGTTTCTTCACATCCTCGATGGTGTGGCCCGACATGGTGGACAGGATGTAGGCGGTGCCCGCCCGTCCCGCCGCGCCGGACGAAGCCAGTTCGCCGCGCGGATGCATCAGGCGCGAATAGCCGATGGGGGCAAGAAGAAAGGGCAGGTCCAGTCTGTGGCCCAGCACCGTCACCGACAGGTCGCAGGACGGCGTCGCCACCGCGAAGCGCGGCTTGAACAGCACCTCGCGGAAGGCGGCCTCGCTGTCGTTCAGCGTCACCTCGTCATCCGCCGCGCCGTCCAGATAGTCGAACACCGCGTCGGGCAACCGGTCGCGCGCCAGGCGGCGCAGGTCCTTGACATTGACGACGCTGGGCGAGGCAAGGCTGGAGGCGAACAGACGGGACATAGGACGATATCCGGTGAAACCGCCGCTTTATGCCACCCTTGCCGGGAGGCGGCAAACCGGCGAACCTGTGGACAAGGCCCATCAGAGGCCGGGCCAGAGATGGGCCAGAGATTGGCAGGGGGACCATGATCCGCATCGCGACGTTTTTCGCCGTCCTGCTGGCGGCCGGTGGCGCGGCCGCGCAGTCCGCAGAGGAATGGCCCGCCTATGGTCATGATCCGGGCGAGACGCGCCATTCCCCGCTGGCCCAGATCACGCCCGCCAATGTGGCGCGGCTGACGCCGGCCTGGACCTTTCACATGCGGACGCCGGACGCCAAAAACTTCCAGGCCTCGCAGAACACGCCGCTGGTGGTGGGGGGCATCATGTATGTCTCCACGCCTTACGGGCGGCTGGTGGCGCTTGAGGCCGACACCGGCAAACAGCTCTGGGCCTATCAGGTGCCGGGGAACGACAGCCCCGCCACGCGCGGCGTGGCCTGGTGGCCGGGCGACGGATCGCATGGCCCCCGCATCGTCTTCGGCACCCGCCAGGGTCTGATGATCGCGCTGGACGCCCGGACCGGGGCGCCCGCGCGCGGCTTCGGGGTGGACGGCGTGGTGGAGATGAAGACGCCGGATGTGATGCAGGGCTATCCATCGGCCTTTTACGGCTTCACCGCCGCGCCCACCATCTATCGTAACCTGGTCATCACCGGCTCGCGCACCCAGGAAACGCCGCAGAAGGGCGCGTCGGGCCGGGTGCGGGCGCTGGATGTCCGCACCGGCAGGGAAGTCTGGCAGTTCGACGGGGTACCGCAGCCGGGATCGCAATTCCACGACACCTGGGAGGGCGAAAGCTGGGTCAAGCGGTCGGGCGTCAATGTCTGGACCAGCGTGATCCTGGATGCACAGCGCGGCATCGCCTATTTGCCGTTCAGCGCACCCACCTTCGACCAGTATGGTGGCGACCGGAAAGGCGAAAGCCTGTTTTCCAATTCGCTGGTGGCGGTGAATGCCGCGACCGGAAAGTATCTCTGGCACTTCCAGGCGCTGCGCCACGACCTGTGGGATTATGACCTGCCGCTGACCACGCTGGTGGAGGTGCGCAAAGATGGTCGCACCATTCCCGCCGTGGCGGTGATGAGCAAGGCCAGCCTGCTGTTCCTGCTGGACCGCGTGACCGGCAAGCCCATTCACGACGTGCGGCAGGCGTCAGTGCCCACCGATACCGATGTGCCGGGCGAAGCGCCCGCGCCCACCCAGCCCATGTCGGTGACGCCGCCGCTGGGCCGCACCAGCTTCGCGATGTCCGAACTGGCCAATGTCGCGCCCGCCCATCGCGCCGCCTGCGAAAAGCTGGTCAAGGACATGACCATCGTGGACGCCAAGTTTTTCGAGCCGCCGCGCGTCAATTCCGCGCCCGCCCGCTTTCCCGGCAACTGGGGCGGCATAGACTGGAGCCACGGCGCCTTCGATCCGGGCCGGGGCCTTTATATCGTCAACAGCACCGACATGGGCTCGCAGCAGTCCATGCGGAAGATGGCGGACGGCACCTACAACATGCGCAACGGCTATACCTGGTTCCGCGACCCGGACAGCAAGATGCCGTGCCAGGCGCCGCCCTGGGGCAGCCTCTATGCCGTGAATGTCAATGACGGGGCCATCGCCTGGCGCGTCAATCTGGGCGTCAGCGACGGGCTGGCCAATCCTGATACCGGCCGCCCCAGCATGGGGGGGCCGATCACCACGGCGGGCGGCGTCACCTTCATCGGCTCGACCGACGACAGGCGGCTGCGGGCCTTCGAGACGGCGACCGGCAGGCAGCTCTGGGAGTTCCGGCTGCCCGCCTCGCTCTATGGCACGCCGCTGACCTGGCGGGGCAAGGACGGACGGCAATATGTGGCGGCGGTGACGACGGGCGGCTTCTGGGCCGATACCCCGGCCAGCGCCGATACGGTCATGGCCTTCGCCCTGCCGGAATAACCCCATGCGACCATATGCTTATGCCTAAGCAGCACCCCTGCGCCGCCTTAACTTGCCGCAAATGAGAATTGGTCGTAACAAGCTGAGGCCCGGTGGACCCGGCAGGACGGATGAAAGGCGTTGGCGTGCGACTGAGCGAATTGGGCCGGGGCGACCGGGGCGTGGTGCGGGGCATCGACACCCAGGGCCATGCCGATGCGGCGGAACTGGGTCATGAGGAACTGGAGCGCCGCCTTCTGGAAATCGGTTTTGTCGAAGGGGCGCAGTTTCAGGTGCTGCATGAGGGCCTGATCGGCCGCGATCCCATGGCGCTCAAGCTGGACGACATGCGCGTGGCGCTGCGCCGCCGCGAGGCCGGTGCGATCCTGGTGGATGTCACCCTTGCGGCTGCTGGCGAGGCCGCGGCATGAGCGAGGCCGTGCTTTCCACCCGCATCGCACTGGTGGGCAATCCCAATACCGGCAAGACCTCGCTGTTCAACGCGCTGACCGGCGCGCGCCAGAAGGTCGCCAACTATCCCGGCGTCACGGTGGAGCGCAAGGAAGGCGCCGCGGTCACGCCCGGTGGCCGCCGCGTGCAGATTCTCGACCTGCCCGGCACCTATTCGCTCCGCGCCCGCAGCCCGGACGAGGTGGTGACCCGCGATGTGGTGCTGGGCCGCCTGGACGGCGAGGCCGTGCCCGAAGTGCTGGTCTGCGTCGCCGACGCAACCAACCTGCGGCTGGTGCTGCGGCTGGCGCTGGAACTGAAGCAGGTGGGCCGCCCGCTGGTGCTGGCGCTCAACATGTTCGACATCGCCGAACGCCAGGGCATCCGCATCGACCTGGAAGGCCTGTCGCGGGCGCTGGACATTCCCATCGTCACCACCGTGGCGGTCAGGAAGCGCGGGCTGGACGTGCTGCTGGCGCAGGTGGATGCGCTGGCCGAAAAAAATCACGGCGCGGCGGCGCAGACGCTCGCCTGGCACGAACCCAGCGCCTCGGAGCTGCGCGAGGCCCATCGCAATGCCGAACGCATCCTGCGCGACTATGTGAAGCCGCCGCTGCGTCCCGATACCTGGACCGGCCGCATGGACGGCATCCTGCTGCATCCGGTGGCGGGCACCGCGATCCTGTTCGCCATCCTGTTCCTGATGTTCCAGGCGGTCTTCACCTGGGCGACGCCCGCCATGGACCTGATCGACACCGGCTTCACCGCGCTGGGCGAGCTGGTGACGGAAAGCCTGCCCGAAGGGCTGCTCCGCAGCTTCCTGGCCGATGGCGTGATCGCGGGCGTGGGCAGCGTGCTGGTCTTCCTGCCGCAGATCCTGATCCTGTTCTTCTTCATCATCTTCCTGGAAGATTTCGGCTATATGGCGCGCGCCGCCTTCCTGATGGACCGCCTGATGGGCGTGGCGGGCTTGCATGGACGGGCCTTCATTCCGCTGCTGTCCAGCTTTGCCTGCGCCATTCCCGGCATCATGTCGGCGCGGGTGATTGACAACAAGCGCGACCGGCTCACCACCATCCTGGTCGCGCCGCTGACCACCTGCTCGGCGCGCATCCCGGTCTATACCCTGATCATCGCCGCCTTCATTCCCGACCGCACTGTCTGGGGCTTCGCCAGCCTGCAGGGGCTGGTGATGTTCGGGCTGTATGCGGCGGGCATTTCCAGCGCGCTGATCGTGGCCTTCGTGATCCGCCGGATGATCTGGCGCAGCGCCTCGGAGCCGTTCCTGATCGAATTGCCCAGCTACAAGACTCCCGACATCAGGAATGTGCTGCGCGGCGTGTTGACCCGCGGCCAGATATTCCTGACCCGCGCGGGCACCACCATCTTCGCCATGATGGTGCTGATCTGGTTCCTGGCCACCTTCCCGGCGGCGCCGCCGGGCGCGCCGGGACCGGCGATCGACTACAGCTTTGCGGGCATGATCGGCCACGCCATGCTGCCGCTGCTGGCCCCCATCGGCTTTACCTGGGAGATGGCGGTGGCGCTGGTGCCGGGCATGGCGGCGCGCGAGGTGGCGGTGGGCGCGCTGGGCACAGTCTATTCCATCGCGGGCGAGAACGAGGCCGGACTGGTCGCCACCCTGGCGGCCAAATGGAGCATGGCCTCGGCCCTGGCCTTCCTGGCCTGGTATGTCTTCGCGCCCCAGTGCCTTTCGACCCTGGCGGTGGTCAAGCGCGAGACCAACGGCTGGTTCTGGCCCTTTGTGATGTTCGCCTACATGACGGCGCTGGCCTATATCGCGGCCTTCGCCACCTACCGCATCGCGGGCGCCATCATCGGCTGACGCCTTAACGCGGGGCCGGGCTTATTCCGCTATTGTAGGGCGGTATCCGCATGGTGTCCGAAACGGGCAGGGGGCCATAGGGGTCATAGGCCACCGGCGGGCCGTTCCATTGCGGCGCGGCGGCGATGACGCCGCCCGGATCGCCCGCATAGGCCGCGCCATTGGGATTGCCGCTGTTTCCCGCGCAGGCGGCAAGGGCGCAAAGTCCCGCCAGCGCCATCAGCCTGATCGTTCTGGTCATGAAATGCCTTTCCGCTATCCCCGCCCATAGGGAACATTTCAGTCCCGGCTTGGTTGCAGCCCCCGCGACCGGCGGCTTTAATGACCGCAAAAAAGGGGGAAACATGAAACGCCTGCTCGCCATCCTGGCCCTGTCCGCCGCCCATGCCGTGCTGACCGCGCAAACCCCCGCCCCGACCCAGGCGACCCCGCCCCAGCCCGCGCCCGACTACAATGCCGGCGGCCTGCCACGCACGCCAAGCTATGGCACGATCCCCGGCCAGCCGGTGGATGCGCGCCCGTTCGAGAAGAAAGCCGATACCCGCCAGTTTCCGCAGCAGGCCCGCGCGCCCTATCGCAAGGCCACCGATTACACGGTGACGGTGCTGAACAGCCAGGTGTCGGCGGGCTGGGCGCTGGCGCACCTGCCCGATGGCCGCATCCTGCTGACCGAACGGCTGCCGGGCGCGTTCCGTATCCTGGACAAGGGTGTGCTGTCCGCGCCGCTGGCGGGGCTTGAGGCGCTGAAGCCGACCATGCCCATGACCGGCCTGCTGGATGTAATCCTGGACCCCGACTTCGCCCGCAACCGCACGATCTATTTCACCTGGTTCGAGTATCACGACCGCACCATCGCCAACACCTCGGTCGCCCGCGCCGTGCTGGACGGCGACCGCCTGCGCGATGTGACGGTGCTGCTCAGGACCTCGCCTTTCCTGCCCAACGACCAGACCCTGTCGGCGGGCACCAAGACCGGCGGGCGGCTGGCCTTCGGGCCGGACGGCTTTCTCTATGTCGTCACCGGCGACCGCGACAATGCGGGCAACCGGCCCTGGGCGGTCGCGCAGTATAACGACACCCATCTGGGCAAGGTGCTGCGCATCACCAAGGACGGCGCGCCCGCGCCCCGCAATCCCTACATCGGGGTGAAGGGCGCACTGCCGGAAATCTGGGCCACCGGCCTGCGCAGTCCCGAAGGGCTGGTGTTCGATGCCAAAGGCCAGTTGTGGGAGACCGAGCATGGTCCGCGCGGCGGCGACGAGCTGAACCTCATCAGAAAGGGCGCCAATTACGGCTGGCCCGTCATCAGCCACGGCATCGACTATCGCCAGGCACCGATTGGCGATGGCGAGGCCGCCAGGGCGGGCATGGAGCAGCCGGTCTATTTCTGGTCGCCCTCGGTGGCGGTGGCGGGACTGGACTTCTATCGCGGCAAATCGAAAGCCTGGGCGGGCAGCGTGTTCGTCGGGATGCTGAACGGGCGCGGCGTAACCCGGCTCAAGCTGGTGGACGGCAAGGTGGTGGAGGAGGAAGTGCTGCTGGCCGACCGCAAGCTGCGCATCCGCGATGTCCGCACCGGGCCGGATGGGTCGGTCTATGTCCTCAGCGACAGCGGCGGCACCAGCGTGACGGTCGGCCCACCCGCCACGGGGCAGGTGATCAAGATCACGCCGAAGAATTAACCCCCTCCGGTCTTCGCAATTTTGCTTGGCGCGGCCCATTCAGGATGGGCCGTGCCTGCGCGTTGCTACGACCACCTCCCCCTTTTAGGCGCGCTGCGCGAGCAAGGGGGAGGGTTACATCTCAAACGTGCGCTGGATGTTGAAGCCGAAAAAGGCGCCGGTGTTCAGCGTGCGCGTTTCCAGGAAGGATACCGGCACCGCGCCGCGCAGGCCGTTATAGATCGTGCGCTCGCGGATGATGGGATTCTGCATCAGGCTTTTGCCGAACAGGCGCAGTGTCCAGTTCGTCGTGGGCTTGTATTCGACAAAGGCTTCCAGCTTGCTGGTGTCCAGCAGCCGCTCATATTCGTCCGCCTTGAACACCCGCTCGTCCTCGCGCAGCGTATAGCTGGTGCCCCAGCGCACGCCATATTGCGGCAGGTCGTGCGTGAAAGTGATCAGGCCGTCGAACGGCTCCTGGTCGGAAATGCGGCGATGTTGCCCCGTCGCCGGGTCCACCACCTTACTGTGCCGGACCATGCCGCTGGCGGTCACCGTCACGCCTTCCAGGTACAGTTTCTCCATCGGCAGGATCAGGCTGATCTGCAATTCGTCGCGCCGGGCGTTGCCGACATTGCCGTTGGCGTCGAAGACATTGACGCCGTCGAACACCGGCACCCGGTCCACCAGGGCGGTGATGTTGTCGCGCCGCGCCGTCAGGGTCAGCGAGCCACGTTCCCAGAAGCGGCGCTCCCAGGCCAGTTCCAGCCGGGTGGTGCGGTCCGGCTCCAGGTTGGCGTTGCCCGCCGTCACCGTATTGTTGGCCAGGCTGGCCGAACTGACGAAATCGCCGAAATCGAGCTGGCCCACCTGCCGTTCCGCCAGGAAGCGCAGCGTATGGCCGGGCAGGGGACTCCAGCTTGTCAGGAAGCGCGGCTTGGTAAAGCCGAAATCCTTGGTCAGGTTGCTGTCGCCGGTCTGGGACAGGCGCGACATCTCATAGCGCAGGCCCAGCTCGGTGGTGAGCTGCGGACTCCAGCGCCAGGTGCCCACGGCAAAGCCTTCGCCGCGCTTTTCCTCCACCCGCACATTGGCGGCGGGCAGGGGCACCGGCACGCCGTTGCTGGTCAGGCTGTTGCGGCCATTGAGAATGTTGATCGCCCCTTCCGCGCCGGTCTCCAGCGACAGCGGCCCGTTCTGGTGCCGCCACACGAAGCGGGCGATGGACTCGCGCTGGCCGGTGCGGTCTGCGGTGACGTCCAGCCCCGCCGGTGTCGCGTTGCGCTTGGACGAAACGATCTCGGTGGTGCGGTGGCTGGCCAGCACCTGCAACTGGTCGGCGGCGCCCAGCGATCGTTCATACTGGCCCTGCATCTCGCCCACCCGCCGGCGCCAGCGTTCCGCGCCGGTCAGGGTCTGGGCGGCAGGGAAGGAGACGCGCTCGGTGATGTCGGTCCACCAGCGGCGGTTGTTGAGCAGGCCGTTCAGGGTGAGCGCGCCGCCCCACAGGGTCTGGCGATACTCGCTGCTGACCTGCATGTTCTCGCTCTGGCCGGGAAAAGCATATTCGGCCAGCCGCAGCGGCGTGCCGTCCGGCCGGAACAGATTGCGCACGCCATAGCCCATGTCGCCATCCGCCTCGCGGTACCAGGCTCCCTGCAGCGACAGGCTGCGGCCATCGCCCTGCCAGGTGACATCGCCCGCCAGCTTGGGCGTGGAAAGGCCGGTATGGGAGAAGGCGTCCTCGGCCTCGACGCGCCCGCGCAGGGTGACGTCGGTGGCGCGCACCACATTCACCAGCAGCGCATAGCCCTGCATGTCGTATCCGGCGGCGCCGCTGCGGATCAGTTCAATGCGGCCCACGGCGGCGGCCGGAATGCGGCGCAGGATTTCCTCCACCTCTTCCTGCTTGCTGGCCGGGCGCAGGCCGTCGATCAGCACATTGCCGCCCGAGCCGGAATAGCCGCGAATGTCGGTATTGCCGTTCTGGAGCCGGAAGCCCGGCATCAGCTTGACCATGTCCAGCGCGTTGTTGGGCTGCACCTCGCTGAAGAAGGCGGACGGAAAGGTGGTCAGGCCGGGCCGGTCCTCGGTCTGCGCACGGGCGGGCGCGCCCGCCAGCAGGGCGGCGGACAGCAGCAGGGATGCCGCAAGGCGCGGAAAAGGACGCTGAATCACGATGGTGCCCACCCGGAAGACGGCCGCAAGGTCGGGGGACAATGCGGCAAGTTGAAGGCGGCGGCCAGGATCAGTAGGCGAAGCTGCGCTGGATGTTCACGCCCACCACCATGCCGGTATTGAGGGCGCGGTTTTCCGTATAGGCCAGCGGGGCCGCGCCGCGCAGCCCGTCATAGACCGCCCGTTCGCGGATCACCGGGGTCTGCAACATGCGGCGGCCAAAGACCTTCATCGTCCACTGCCCTTCGGGCTTGTATTCGACAAAGGCTTCCAGGCGGCCCGGCTCGATGGTGCGCTCGAACTCGCTGGCCATGTAATAGCGTTCCTCGTCGCGCAGCGAGTAGGTGGTGCCCCAGCGTACGCCCATCTGCGGCAGGTCGTGGGTCAGGCTGACCCAGCCGTCAAAGGGCTGGGAACCGGAAAAGGGCCGGTGCAGCCCGGTGGAGGGATCGTCCACCTTGGTATGGCGCAGGTTTCCGGCGGCCTGAATCGTCACGCCATCCAGCGCCACCCGGTCCATCGGCAGGGTCAGGTTGGCCTGCAGGCTGTCGCGGCGTCCGTTGCCGATATTGCCCACCGCGTCATACATGCCGCCATGTTCGTCATAGAGCGGCAGGTGATCCACCACGGCGGTGACATTCTCGCGCCGCAGGGTGAGGGTGAGCGCGCCGCGCTCCCAGAAGCGCTGTTCCAGCGACATTTCCAGCCGGGTGGTGCGGTCCGGCTCCAGGTCCTTGTTGCCCGCCTTGACGGTGTCGTTCACCACGCTGGCCGAACTGACGAAGTTGGAAAAGGCAAGCTGGCCCGCCGTGCGTTCGGCCAGCAGGCGCAGGTCGCTGTCCGGCGTCATGCGCCAGGTCGCCAGGGCGCGCGGCTTGGCGAAAGACAGGTCCTTGACCAGGTTGCTGTCGCCGCTCTGGGTCAGGTTGGAGGTTTCATAGCGCATCCCCAGCTCGGTGGAGAGGACGGGCGACAGGCGCAGGTTGCCGGTCACGAACGCCTCGCCCCGCTGTTCGGCGATGCGGACATTGGCGGCGGGCAGCGCCACCGGTATTTCGTTCTGCCACAGGCTGCTGCGGCTGTTGAGGATGTTCAGCGCGCCTTCCGCGCCCGCCTCGATCGCCAGGAATCGGGTATCCTTGCGCCAGGCGCCGCGCAGGATGGATTCGCGGCTGCCGCGCCGTTCCTGGGTACGGTCGGCGCGGCTGGCGGTGGCATAGGCGCGCGCCACGGTCTCCTCGCCAGTGCGATGGCTGGCGAACAGCGACAGTTGCTGGCTTTCGCTGAGCGGGACTTCGTATTGCGCCTGCATTTCGGCGTTGCGCTGATAGTTGCGCTCCTTGCCCTGCTGGCCGCCATCCAGCGGCAGGGTGGGATGTTCGGCGATGTCGGAATACCAGCGGCGGTTCTTGACCAGCCCGCTGACCACGGCCTCGCCGTCCCACAGCATCCGGCGATAGGCGGTGCTGGCCTGCATATGCTCGACCTGTCCCACCGCGTCATATTCGGCGTCGCGCAGCAGCGCGCCGGTTTCGTCGAAGCGCTGGCGGGTGCCGAAACCAAGGCGATAATCCAGGTCGCGGTAATAGAGCAGCGACGTGTCCAGGCTCTGGTCGTCGCCCTGCCAGGTCAGGTCGGCGGCCAGTTTGGGCATGGTGGTGCCGTAATGGGTGCCCGCTTCCTCCGCTTCCAGGCGTCCGCGCAGGTCGGCATTGTCGTTGCGGACCACATTGGCCAGCAGCGGGAAGCCCTGCATGTCCATGCCCGGCGCGCCGGCGCGGATCAGTTCTATGCGTTCCACCGCATCGGCGGGAATGCGTTGCAGCACGCTTTCCAGCGATTGCTCCTTGCTGGTGGGCCGCTGGCCGTCCACCAGCATGTTGCCCGCGCCGCCGGCATAGCCGCGCACTGAGGAATTGCCGCTCTGCAGCCGGAAGCCGGGAAGCTGGCGCACCATGTCCAGCGCATTGCTGGGCTGGACCTCGGCGAAGAAGGCCGCGTCATAGGCGGTGATGCCGGGGCTGTCCTCGGCCTGCGCCCATGCGGGCCGGACCATCGAGGCCGAGGCCAGGAGCAGGGAAAGCGCGAGAAAAGCAGGACGGGACACGATACGGCCGGAATATGAGGAATCGTCAGTGACCTTAACGGCCTGACCCCCGATTGCAACGCTGCCGCGGCCTATTGCGTGAAAATGCTGTCATGCGGGCAGGCGGTAGGCCACAAGCTCGCCGCTGTAACCGCCGCCGCTGATGGCGACCACGATATATTGCCGCCCGCCCAGCATATAGGTCATGGGCGATCCGGATTGCGGTGCGGCCATATAGACCGCGCCTTTCTCCTCGCCTGTGGCCTTGTCATAGGCCCGCAGCATCGCGCCCCGTCCCCTGGGCGTGGTGTTCATGCCCGCTTCGCCGCAGATCACCAGCGATTTCGTCACCAATGGCCCCAGCAGGCCGGGCCGCCCGGTGCGGGGAATGTCCAGCCCTTTCAGCGCGGGATGGTTCTTGATGGCATCGGGCGTGTCGCCATGCGCCACCTGCCAGTCCATCGCGCCAGTGGAGAGGTTGAGCGCCGAGATGGTCCCATAGGGCGGCCTCAGGATCGGCAGGCCGTCAATGGTGGCCTGGCCGGGACGGAAGCCGTCCGCCGCCATCGCGCCTTCCATCGTGTCGGTGCGCGGCGCGCCGTCGGCATCGCCCATCGCCGAGGCGGGGCGGGGGCTGATGCCGGTGATGCCGCGCACATAGGCATTCTCGGTATGGCGCGGATCGCCCGCAATGATGCCCACCACCGAAGCGACATTCTGGGTGAAGACGAAAACGCGATGGGTGTCGGGATCGTAGCAGCCGCCGGGCCAGTTGGTGCCCCCCTGAAAGCCCGGCACCTGCAGGGTGCCCCAGGTGCCGTCCGCGCGCGACAGGCTGGGCGGCTCGAACGGGCCGCCGGTCTTGTAGTGCGCCGCCAGCCGCCTGGCCTTGGCATGCAGTTCGGGCGTGAAGTTGATCAGCGTGTCGTCATTCACATGCTGCACGCCATAGGCGGGCGGCGCGCTGGGCATGGGCTGGGTCGGTGCATACCATTCACCCGGCACGTCGCCCGCGGGCACCGGCATTTCGGGGATCGGCCAGACCGGCTCGCCTGTCTCGCGGTCCAGCACATAGAGCCAGGCCTGCTTGGACGGCTGGGCCAGCGCCTTGATGGTGCGGCCCTTGTGCGGGATGTCACAGAGGATGGGCGCGCAGGGAATGTCGCGGTCCCACAGGCCGTGATGCACCGTCTGGTAGTGCCACTTGCGGCGGCCGGTCTCGATGTCCACCGCCACGATGCTCTCGCTGAACAGCGTGTTGCCCGCGCGGTTGATGCCCGCCGCGTCGCCGGTCGGCATTTCGATGGGCAGGTAGGCCAGACCCAGGTCGAGATCGGCGCTGGCCTCGGCCCACATGCCGGCATTGCCCGCCTGTTCCGCCTCGCCAGCCTTCAGCCAGGTGTCGTAGCCGAATTCGCCTTTCTTCGGGATGGTGTGGAAGATCCATTTGCGCCGCCCGGTGCGCGCATCGAAGCCGCGCACATAGCCCTTGATGCCGCCTTTCTTGGCCGGAACGCTGCCCGCCAGGAAGGCCGCGCCCACGATCACCGTGTCGCGCGCGACCAGCGGCGTGGCATGCAGGCCGATGGGTTCCTTTTCCAGGTCCATCTCCTGTTCGATATTCTGCTTGAGGTCCACCATGCCCCGGTCGCCGAAGGAGGGGATGGGCTGGCCGGTGCGCGCGTCCAGCGCCACCAGGCGGTAACCGATGGTGACATAGAAGATGCGTTCCTCTTTCCCGTCGGTCCAATAGGAAACGCCGTGGCCGGAGAACTGGCGCGGCGCGTTGCGGGCGCGCTGGCCTTCGTCCAGGCTGTACATCCAGCGCTGTTCGCCGGTGGCGGCGTCCAGGCAGACCACGGCGCGGCGCGACCCGGCGGTGCAGAACAGGCGGCCTTTCACCACCAGCGGCGTGCCTTCATACTGGAACTCGCGGCGTGGCCCCAGATTGTCGGTCTTGAAGCGCCAGGCGACTTCCAGTTTCGAGAAATTGCTTTCGTTGATTTGGTCCAGCGGCGCATAGCGCGTGTTGGCGGCGTCGGCGGCGTAGTATTTCCAGTCGGTATCGGGGACTTGCGCCAGGGCGGGGAAATACGGAACGGCTACAGCGGCGGCACCCGACAGGAGCGCGCCCCGGCGCGACAGCAGTGACATGGCAATCCCTTCCCAGCGGTTCTTGTTTGGGAAGGACTTTAAATCTCGCGTATCATCCGTCAATCACGGGCATGGCACAGGCCCGCCTCCCCTTCGTGCGCGGGACGCGCACAGGAAGGGGAGGTGGCCGTAGCAGCGCCGTGGCGCGCAGGCCTGAGCCGAGCACCACGGCAAAGCTGCGAAGGCCGGAGGGGTTAAGGCAAACGGAAAGCCATGAACTGGGCCTTCTGGCCGCGCCCGCCCACCGCCAGCAGAATATGCTGCTTGCCGTTGTGCATATAGGTCATGGGCGAGCCGGACTGCGGCGCGGGAATGAACACCGCGCCCACCTCGCGGCCATCCGTCTTGCTGTAGGCGCGCAGCCGCGCCGCCAGGCGCCCCTGTTCGTCGGTATAGGTGTCGGGATCGCCGCATATCACCAGCGACTTTGTCGCCAGCGGCCCGACCTTGCCGATCATGCCGGTGCGCGGAATGGTGATCCCCTTCAGCGCGGGGTGGTTGCGGATCGCGTCGGGCGTTTCGCCATGCGCCACCTGCCAGTCCTGCGTGCCCTTGGCCAGGTTGGTGGCGGTGATGCGGCCATAGGGCGGCTTGATCAGCGGCAGCCCGTCCACGCTGGTATTGCCGGGCTGGAAGTCCGGGCTGTCGGCGGGCGGATTGACATGGACATAGTCGAACTCGCCCATCTTCTTGTCGGGATTGGGGATGATGACGCCCAGGGTCAGCAGGTTGGTCTGGGAATAGGTATAGACCGTGTGGTTCTCCGGGTCGTAGCTCGCGCCCGGCCAGTTGATGCCGCCGATATAGCCCGGCAGGTTCAGCACGCCATACGGCCCGCCCTTCTTGGGCATGATCGGCGCGGTGTAGATCGGGGCCATCACATACTTGCTGGCGACGGCTTCGGCCTTCTTCCGCAGTTCCGGCGTCCAGTCGATCAGGTCGTCTTTGGTGATGCCCTGCTTGTCGAAGGCGGGCGGCTTGCTGGGGATCGGCTGGGTGGGCGAATACCATTCGCCGGGCACATCGCCGGGGATCACCTTCTTTTCCGGGATCGGCCAGACCGGCTTTCCGGTGGCGCGGTCCAGCACATAGATAAAGCTCTGCTTGGTGGGCTGGGCGATGGCCTTCACGATGCGGCCATTGTGCGGGATGTCGCACAGGATGGGGGCGCAGGGCACGTCATAGTCCCACAGCCCGTGATGGATCATCTGGTAGTGCCACTTGCGCAGGCCGGTCTCGATGTCCACCGCCACGATGCTTTCGGCGAACAGGTTGTTGCCGGGGCGGTAGAAGCCCATCTGGTCGCCGGTCGGCATCTCCACGCCGAAATAGACCAGGCCCAGTTCGGGATCGGCCGACATCTGCGCCCAGGCGCCGGTATTGCCCGCCATTTCGGCGGTGCCGGGCGCCCAGGTGTCGTAGCCGAATTCGCCCTTGTGCGGGATGGTGTGGAAGATCCACTTGCGCTTTCCGGTCTTGACGTCGAAGCCGCGCACATAGCCGCGCGCGTTGCGGATGATCTTGGGCGTATTGCCGGCGGTATGCGCCGCGCCGATCACGATGGTGTCGTTCACGATCAGCGGGGCGGTGTGCAGGCCGATATCGGCGGTTTCCGGGTCCAGGTCCTGGTCGATCTGGGTCTTGAGGTCCACGATGCCCTTGTCGCCGAAGCTTTCGTCGACCAGGCCGGTCCTGGCGTCCAGCGACACCATGCGATAGCCGATGGTGACATACAGGATGCGCTCGTTGGTGCCGTCGGTCCAATAGCTGACGCCGCGGCCCGACAGTTGGCGCGGCGCGTTGGTGGCGCGGCGGCCTTCGTCCATGCGGTGCATCCAGAGCAGTTCGCCGGTGCCCGCATCCAGGCACACCACGTTGCGGCGCGATCCGGCGGTGGCATAGAGCCGGCCCTTGATCAGCAGCGGCGTGCACTGGAGGATATATTCGGGACGCCCGCCCAGGTTTTCGGTCCGGAAGGTCCAGGCCACTTCCAGCTTGTTGAAATTGCTTTCGTTGACCTGGTCCAGCGGCATGTAGCGGGTGGAGTTCAGGTCCGCGCCATAGGTCGGCCAGTCTGTGTTGGCGGGTGCCGTTACGGGTGCCGTCACAGGTGTCTGGCCCAGCGCGGGCGTGATGGCCAGCGCGGCGGCGCCGCCGATCGTGGTGGTGAGCATCAGGCGGCGGTCAATCGAACGCATGGTCGTAAAATCTCCCGGAACGCGCGGATTATGGAGGGTTTCCGCGTCGCGGCGGGACACTAACCCAGGCGAGGGGCCGTCCAAAGGGATTTCACGCACATGTCGCCGGTGTCATCGTTCGGTGAAATGAAACTGGGTTCCGGTCCTGGATGACGGCCAGCGGGCGGTCACGGTTTTCAGCCTGGTATAAAAGTGCACGCCTTCGGGGCCATAGACGCCGTGGCTGCCGAAGACCGAGGATTTCCAGCCGCCGAAGCTGTGATAGCCCACCGGCACCGGGATCGGCACATTGATGCCCACCATGCCCGCCTGGACATTCTGGGCGAAATCGCGCGCCGCCTCGCCATCGCGGGTAAACAGCGCCGTGCCGTTGCCGAAGGCATGGGCGTTGATGAGTTCCAGCGCCTGGCCGTAATCGGCCGCCCGCACCACCGACAGGACCGGCCCGAAGATTTCCTCGCGATAGACCGTCATCCGCGGCGTCACGCGATCCAGCAGGGTGCCGCCCAGCCAATAGCCGTTCTCATAGCCCTGCATCTTCAGGCCGCGGCCATCCACCACCAGCTCCGCGCCTTCGGCCACGCCGCTTTCGATATAGCCGATGACCTTGTCACGATGCGCCGCCGTCACCAGCGGTCCCATCTCGGCGGCGGCATCGCTGGCCGGGCCGATCTTGAGCGCCGCCACGCGCGGCTTCAGTTTCGCCACCAGCGCGTCGGCGGTTTTCTCGCCCACCGGCACCGCGACCGACACCGCCATGCAGCGTTCGCCCGCCGAGCCATAGCCCGCGCCCATCAGCGCATCGGCGGCCAGGTCCAGGTCCGCATCCGGCATCACCACCAGATGGTTCTTGGCCCCGCCCAGCGCCTGCACCCGCTTTCCGGCGGCGCAGCCGCGCGCATAGACATATTCCGCGATGGGGGTGGAGCCGACAAAGCTCACCGCCGCGATGCCCTTGTGATCCAGGATCGCGTCCACCGCCGCCTTGCCGCCATGCACCACATTGAGCACACCTTCGGGCAGGCCCGCCTCGCGCCACAGCTCGTGCAGCAGGTTGGGCGCGGAGGGATCGCGCTCCGACGGCTTGAGGATGAAGGCATTGCCGCAGGCCAGCGCCATCGGGATCATCCAGAGCGGCACCATCACCGGGAAATTGAACGGGGTGATGCCCGCCACCACGCCCAGCGGCTGGCGCTGGTCGTAACTGTCCATGCCCGCCGAGACGCCCGCGCTGAATGCGCCTTTCAGAAGATGCGGGATGCCGCAGGCGAACTCCACCACTTCCTGCCCGCGCGCGACTTCGCCCAGCGCATCGGTATGCGTCTTGCCGTGTTCATCGCTGATGGCCCGGGCCAGTTCGTCCTTGCGGGCCTCCAGCAGACGGCGCATCTCGAACATCACTTTGGCGCGGCGGGCCGGGGTGGTGGCCGCCCAGCCGGGAAAGGCTTTTGCCGCCGCCGCGACCGCCGCCTCCACCTCCGCCGCGCCGCCGGATGCGACCTGCGCCGATTCGATGCCGGTGGCGGGGTTGTAGACCGGCGTGAGGCCGCCGCCGCTGGCGGGCTGGCCGGAGATGAGGTGCGGGATGGTTTTCATGCCTGTTTCTTATCATGCCCCACAAAGCCGTTGCCAGACGCCCGCCGCTGCTGGGCGGGCGCGCGGGTTGCGCTTTGGGAGGGGGCGTGGAATCCATGCCCTGTGAACAGGCATCCCCACCAGTCCGCCCTGGACGCGCTGGCCGCGCGGGGCCGGTTGCGCGCGCTGACCGCGCGGGCGGGCCGCGATTTCGCCTCCAACGATTACCTGGCGCTGGCGGAGTCCGATGTGCTGAAGCGCGCCGTGACGGAGGCGCTGGCGCGGGGCGTGCCGCCGGGCGCGGGCGGTTCGCGCCTGCTGCGGGGCAACCATCCCGAGCATGAGGCGCTGGAGGCGGAGGCCGCCGCCTTCTTCGGTGCGGAGGCGGCGCTGTATTTCCCGACCGGCTTCGCCGCCAATGCGGCGCTGCTGTCCACCCTGCCGCGCAAGGGCGATGTGATCGTGCAGGATGCGCTGATCCATGCGTCGGTGCGGGAGGGCGTGCGCGCAGCCGGCGGCGTGGCGGTGATCGAGACGCCGCACAATGACGTCGCCGCGATGGACGATGCCCTGACGCGCTGGCGGCGGGACGGCGGCAAGGGCCAGCCCTGGATCGCGGTGGAGACGCTCTACAGCATGGATGGCGACCGCGCCCCGCTGGCTGATCTTGCGGCGCTGGCGCAGCGCCATGACGCCATGCTGGTGCTGGACGAGGCCCATGCCACCGGCGTTTATGGCGCGCAGGGGCGGGGGCTGGGCGCCATGCTGGATGGCGCGCCCAATGTCATTTCCCTGCATACCTGCGGCAAGGCGCTGGGCGCGGCGGGGGCGGTGGTCTGCCTGCCGCGCGTCTTGCGCGATTTCCTGGTCAACCGGGCGCGGGGCTTCATCTATTCCACCGCGCCGTCGCCGCTGATGGCAGCTGTGGTGCGCGCCGCCCTGCGCCATGCGGCGGGCGCGGAGCAGGAGCGGGCGCAGCTTCAGGTGCTGGTCCGCCATGCGGGCGCGCACCTGAAAAATCTGGGCCTGCCGGTCAGCGGTTCGCAGATCGTGCCGGTGGTGCTGGGGGCGGACCGCCGCGCCACCGCGCTGGCGGCGGCCTTGCAGGCGCGGGGCCATGACGTGCGGGCCATTCGTCCGCCCACCGTGCCGGAGAACACCGCCCGTCTTCGCATCGCCCTGACCCTGCATGTCACGCCCGCCGACCTGGACGGCCTGTTCGCGGACCTGGCGCTGGAAATGGCGCGGGCATGAGGATCGTTGTCCCATGAGAATCGTCGTCACATGAAGATCGTCGTGACTGGCACCGACACCGATGTGGGCAAGACCGTCTTCGCCGCCGGGTTGGCGGGGCTGCTGGGTGCGCGCTACTGGAAGCCGGTACAGGCGGGCGAGCCGCGCGACTCCGCCACGGTGCGGACCTTGTCAGGCGCGCCGATCGTGCCGGAAGCCTATATCCTGTCCATGCCCGCGTCGCCGCATCAGGCCGCCGCCGCCGACAGCCTGGTGATCGACCCCGCCGCGCTGGAGCCGCCCGAAGGCCCGCTGGTGATCGAGGGGGCAGGCGGCCTGATGGTGCCGCTGACCCGCAGAACACTGTTCATTGATGTTTTCGCGCGCTGGAAGCTGCCGCTGGTGCTGTGCGCCCGCACCGCGCTGGGCACCATCAACCATACCCTGCTGTCGGTGGAGGCGATCCGCGCCCGCGCCATCCCGCTGCTGGGCGTGGCCTTCATCGGCGCGGAGAATGCCGAAAGCGAGTCCATCATTGTGGAGAAGGGCGCTGTCAGGCGGCTGGGCCGCCTGCCCATCATCACGCCCTTGACACGCGAGAGCCTGGCCGAGGCGATGGCGCGCAATTTCCGCCGCGAGGATTTCCTGTGACATCGCCCGTCTGGCATCCCTTCACCCAGCATGCGTTGCAGGACGGTTTCCCGCTGGTGACGCGCGGTAACGGCGCTTGGCTATACACGGCTGACGGAAAGCTGTTGGACGCCATATCGAGCTGGTGGGTCATCACCCACGGCCATCGCCATCCGAAGATCGTGGAGGCCATCAAGGCCCAGGCCGATGCACTGGACCAGGTGATCTTTGCGGGCTTCACCCACCAGCCCGCCGAGGATGTGGCGCGCGAACTGGTCCGCATTGCGCCGCAGGGCGGGCCGCAGCCGCTTGCGCATGTGTTCTATTCCGACAGCGGCTCCACCGCCGTGGAGGTGGCGCTGAAAATGGCGCTGGGCTTCTGGAAGAACAGTGGAAAGCCGCGCACGAAAATTATCGCGCTGGAACACGCCTATCACGGCGATACGGTGGGCACCATGTCGGCGGGCGCGCGCGGCGTGTTCAACGCGCCTTACGATCCTTTGCTGTTCGACGTGGTGCGGTTGCCGTTCCCGGCTGTGAAGGAAAATGGCAAGGCCTGCGGCACGCTGGCGGCGCTGGAAGACGCGGCGAAGGATGCCGCCGCGCTGATCGTGGAGCCGCTGATCCTGGGCGCGGGCGGCATGCTGACCTATGACGCGGAGATTCTTCGCAAAATGAAGAAGCTCTGCGAGCGCCACGGTACTTTGTTCATTGCCGACGAGGTGATGACCGGCTTCGGCCGCACCGGCAGCCTGTTCGCCTGCGAGCAGGCGGGCATCACGCCCGATATCCTGTGTCTGGCAAAGGGCCTGACGGGCGGTGTGCTGCCGCTGGCCGCCACGCTCTGCACGGCGGAGATTTTTCAGGCGCATTATTCCACCGATCGCCGCCGTACCTTTTTCCATTCCAGTTCCTTCACCGCCAATCCCATCGCCTGCGCCGCCGCGCGCACCAATCTGGCGATCTGGCGGGACGAGCCGGTGCGCGAACGCATCGCGGCGCTGGGTGCGATGCAGGAAGACAGGCTGGCCGCTTTCCGTGACGATCCCCGCTTCGCCCGGCCGCGCCGCCTGGGCACCATCGCGGCGCTGGACCTGAATGTGTCCGATCCCGGCTATCTGGCGGGACTGGGGCCGGAACTCACCCGCTTTTTTCACGGGCGGGGGATATTGCTGCGTCCGTTGGGCAACACCATCTATGTGATGCCGCCTTATTGTGTGACGGCGGCGGAACTCGATCTGGTGTATGATGCCATCCGGGCCGCGGCGGAACAGTTCGCCTGACCGTTTTGGCATGGAGACAGGTGACTGATGTCCGGTAACACTCCGCTTTATCTTGTCATGGCCGCCGCCGGGCTGATCGCCGCTTTCGGCACCGGCCTGTTTCCCACCCGCGTGGCGGCGGGCGATCTCAACAGGCCGATCCCCGCGCCGGTGCTGGACACGGCCAACGATACTGCCACCGAAGTGGCGGTGCTGGCGGGCGGCTGCTTCTGGGGACAGCAGGGGGTGTTCCAGCATGTGAAGGGCGTGACCCGCGTCGTCTCCGGCTATTCGGGCGGGGCGAAGGAAACCGCCACCTATGAACAGGTCGCCAGCGAGACCACCGGCCATGCCGAGGTGGTGGAGATCACCTTCGATCCCCGGCAGGTGTCGTTCGGCACTTTGCTGCAAATCTATTTCTCGGTGGCGCATGATCCCACCCAGCTTGACCGCCAGGGACCGGATCACGGCCCCAGCTATCGTTCGCAGGTCTTCGCCGTCACGCCGCGCCAGGCCGAGATTGCCCGCGCCTATATCGCCCAGCTGGACGCCACCGGCCTGTTCGGCAAGCCCATCGTCACCCGGGTCGAGCCGCTGACGGCTTTTTATCCCGCCGAGGACTATCACCAGGACTACATGGTGCGGAACCCCGACGCGTCCTACATCCGCGTCAACGACGCCCCCAAGCTGGAGGCGCTGGCGCGGGTCTGGCCGCAGCATTACCGGCCCGATCCGGTCCTGCTGGCCCGGCAATAGCCGGAAAGCCCGGTTTGCCGCCATTCACCAGGCGGCGGGAAAATCCCGGTAACCCTCTATCGGGGCGTTTCTTTTACCCGCCCGATCTGGTAGTTCCTCGCCCCGGCTTGCACCGGATGACGGGTCTCACGGCTGTTTTTTGGGCAAATCCGAAGAAATTCAAAGCGAATCCGAACCATGAAAATACAGACTGAACGTCTTGTCGTGGGCGGTGTCGCGCTGCTGGTCGGCCTTGCCATAGGCTGGATGGTGCGCGGCGTGGCCACCTACAATACCCATGCCGGCACCATCGCCGACTATGACGACTGGCGCGTGACTTGCCCGGCGGCCCAGCTCAACCAGGGCGTCTGCGAACTGTCGTCCGACATCCTGGATGCCGGCACCCAGGCCCCGCTGGCCCGCGTGACCATCACCAAGGATACGCGCAACGGCAACAAGCCGGTGATCGGCTTCGTGCTGCCCTATGGCGTGGCGCTGCAGGCCAATATGGGCCTGACCATCGGCAAGGATCCGCTCAAGGTCCTCAACTACCGCACCTGCAACACCGTGGGCTGCGTGGTGCTGGCCGATTTCGACGACAAGATGTCGTCGGCGCTGAAGGACAATCAGGAGGCCCGCATCGCCTTCGTGATGGCCGATGGCCGCCAGGCCGCGGCGCCCATTTCCTTCAAGGGCTATGACACCGCGATGTCGTCCTACAAGTCGCTCGACGCCCGCCGCAATTCCTGGTTCTGGAGGCTCTTCTCATGATGATTTCCCGCAGCCTTTCGGGCGCCATCGCCGCCCTGGTGCTGGCCTCCGGCGCGGCTTTCGCCCAGGAAGCGCCCGCCGCCGCCCCGCAGCGCGCCGCCGGTCCGCCGGACATCAAGATGGTGGGCGACTGGGCCGTGCGCTGCTTCCAGGTGCAGAGCGTCGCGCCCTGCGACATGTACCAGGAGATGCAGGACCAGCGCACCCAGCAGCGCGTGCTGTCGGTGTCGATCGCCTTCGTGCCCAGCCTGAACCGCCACGGCATCCAGATCGCGGTGCCGCTGGAAACCTCCATCGCCAAGGGCGTGGTGATCCAGACCAGCAGCTACAAGTCGCCGGTGCTGAAATACAGCCGCTGCGACCGTTCCGGCTGTTTCGTGGAAATGCCGGTGGACAATGACGCCATCGCCTCGCTGGCCAAGTCGTCCAAGGAAGCCAAGGTGATCGTGGTCGCCGATTCCACCAACAAGCCGGTGGAACTGCGCTTCTCGCTGAACGGCTTTGCCGGCGCCCAGAGCCAGATGGCCGAACAGGCCCGCGCCAAGGCGACCAAGCCCGCCGCCGCGCCCGCGGCTCCGGCCGCGCCCGCCCCGTAAGCGGCCTGCATGTGAAAAGAAAAAGGCCGGTGGGCGACCACCGGCCTTTTTTTCTTGCGCGGCGGACATCTGCGCCCGATCAGGTGCGAAGAGCGGAGGGGGTGAATCGTAAAGCCACCCCGTTCATGCAGTAGCGCAGGCCGGTCGGCTTCGGCCCGTCATCGAAGACATGGCCCAGATGGCCGCCGCAGCGGCGGCAGCGCACTTCGGTGCGGATCATGCCCAGGCTGATGTCGCGCCGCGTTTCCACCGCCTTGGGCAGGGGCTCCCAGAAACTGGGCCAGCCGGTGCCGCTGTCGAACTTGGTGCGGGAATCGAACAGGTCCAGCCCGCAGCCGACGCAGGCGAAAATGCCTTTGCGGTGTTCCTTGTTCAGGGGCGAGGTGAAGGGCGGTTCGGTGCCTTCGTGGCGCAGGACATCATAGGCGGCGGGTGACAGGATTTTCTTCCATTCCGCGTCGCTCTTCTGGACTTCATAGCCGAAGGCGCTGCCGATCGCTGGCGGCGCGGCGCACAGCGCGGCCCCGGCCATCAGGCGGCTGAAAAACTGACGTCTCTGCATCCGTCTCTGCATCGGGGGCCTCCGGCGGGCATCATATCGTCAGGATGGAAAAAGTGACACGGAACTTCCCGGTTCCGGCCCCGTTATCTTCCGGCGTTTCCCCGAACGCGCAACCCCATTTTTCAGGAGATTTCCATGCACAAGGACCGTATCGAAGGCGCCGCCAACCAGGCCAAGGGCGCGATCAAGGAAGCCGCCGGCAAGATGACCGGCGACGCCAAGCTGCAGGCCGAAGGCGCGGCCGACAAGGCCAAGGGCAAGATCCAGAACGCGGTGGGCGGCGCCAAGGATGCTGTCCGCGACGCCCTGAAGCACTAGCCAAACGCAAACTCGGACCCGCCTCCCCTTATGCGCGTGAAGCGCGCCCAAAGGGGAGGTGGTTTCAGCGTTCGAAGCCAACCCGGCACCCTATGGGGGCCGGGTTTTTTCCATTATGATGCGGCTTCCCTGTTTTCCTCGAAGGACATGTCATGATCCGCTTCCTTGCCTGGGTCCGCGCCATCCTGATGAGCGTGGTGAACACGCTGGCCAAGGCGGCGGTGCTGCTTCTGCTGGTGCTGGGCGTGCTGTTCGTGATCGGCCTGGCGCGGGGCGACGGCCTGCCCGGCACGATGGTCGTGACGATGGACCTGCGCGATGCGCTGCCGGATTCCTCGGCCTCGCCCACCAGCGTCTTCACGCCGCGCCGCCTGACGGTGATGGGCGTGGTGCTGGGGCTGGAGGCGGCGGGCAAGGATGCGCGCGTCAAGGGCGCGGTGATGCAGCTGGGCAATGGCGCGATTTCCACCGCGCAGGCGCAGGAGATCGCGGCGGCGGTGCGGCGCTTCCGCGACAAGGGCAAGTTCGTGATCGCCCAGGCCACGGCGTTTCGCGGTTCGGGGATGGGCGACTATCTGGCCGCCAGCGCCGCCGACGAAATCTGGATTCAGCCCAAGGCCGATTTCTCGGTCTCCGGCGCGGGCGGCGGTTCGCTCTTCCTGCGCGGGCTGTTCGACAAGATCGCGGCCGAGCCGCAGATCGCCAAGCGCGCCGAATACAAGAGTGCGGCGGACACCTTCATGGAGACGAAGATGTCGGATGCGGACCGCGAACAGGTGGTCCGGCTGCTGAACACGGTCTATGACGGCGCGGTGGACCAGATGGCCGCCGCGCGCAAGCTGCACAAGGCGCAGGTGATCGCGGCGCTGGAAGCCTCGCCGCAATTCTCCGAGGATGCCCGCAGCCACAAGCTGGTGGACCGGCTGGGCTATGACGACGAGGCGCGCAGCACCGCGCTCCGCCGTGCCGGCGAGGGCGCGCGGACCGTCAAGCTGGGCGATTATGCCCGCGAGGTTTCCGGCAACATCCGCCCGGCCAATATCGCGCTGGTGGTGGCGGCGGGCGAAATCCGCGACGGCACCAACAAGGGTTCGCTGTGGAGCGGCGCCACCGGCATCGCCAGCGACGACCTGTCGGCGGCGATCCGCCAGGCGGCCGCCGACAAGGCGATCAAGGCCATCGTGCTGCGGGTGGATTCACCGGGCGGCAGCGTCACGGCTTCCGACCAGATTCTGCATGCGGTGAAGGCGGCGCAGAAGGCGGGCAAGCCGGTGATCGTCAGCATGGGCAGCGTGGCAGCCAGCGGCGGCTATTACATCGCCACCAGCGCCAACCGCATCGTCGCCGCGCCGGGAACCATCACCGGCTCCATCGGCGTGCTGACCGGCAAGGTGTCGGTGGGCAAATCCATCGAAAAGCTGGGTGTGCATGCCGAGCTGGTGGGCGTCGGCAGGAACACGCTGATGAACACACCCCTGCAGCCCTATACGCCGGAGCAGTGGGCCAACCTCAACCGCCAGGCCGATGTGATCTACCAGGATTTCGTGGGCAAGGTCGCGGCGGGCCGCAAGCTGCCCGTGGCCCAGGCCGAGGCGGTGGCCAAGGGGCGCATCTGGTCGGGCACGGACGCCCGCGCCAACGGGCTGGTGGACCTGCTGGGCGGCTTCTGGACGGCGGCGGACGAGGCGGCAAGGCTGGGCAAGGTCGCGCCCGGCGAGATGGTGTTCCGCACCTATCCCGCGCCACGGGGCGTGCTGGCCAGCTTGGCCTGGCTGCGGGACGGCATGGATGCCGGGCTGGGATCGCTGGCCCGCTTCGAATCGCTGATGAACCTGCCCGCGGTGGAGGCAGTTTCCGGCCAGATTTCCCAGCTTCCGCGCGGTGGAATCGAGCTGCGCGCGATCCATCTGCCGCAGCCGTGACAGGCGGGCCACAGCGACACACGATTTGCGTCAGGAAACTACGGGCGCTTGCCAATTCTTGAACGATAATTGCGCTGCCCCCGGTCAATCTTCTGGCCTAGGCCGGGCAGAACTGCGATTATGGCGTCTTGTTTCCGGGATTCCCGGGCAGCCTGGAGATCTCCCATTCCACCCGCCGGAAAGTCCGAACCTGCCATTGGCGACATGAGCTTCGAGGCCGCGCTGAAAGAGCTGGAGACGATCGTCTCGCGGCTCGAACAGGGCGAGGTGGACCTCGAGGATTCCATCGCGCTGTACGAGCGCGGCCAGGCCCTGAAGGCCCATTGCGAGACCAAGCTGAAGGCCGCCGAAGGCCGGCTGGAAAAGATCGTAATGGGGGCGGGCGGCCCGGCCATCGGCGGGACACTGGAAACGGCTTAAGCGTCAAGACACGGCGAAAGACCTGACATGAACATTCCCAATACCAAGACGCCGCTGCTGGACCAGGTGGACCTGCCCAGCGACCTGCGCAAGCTGGACAAGAGCCAGCTTCGCCAGTTCGCCGACGAGCTGAGGACCGACCTGATCGACACGGTCAGCGTCACCGGCGGCCATTTCGGGTCTTCGCTGGGCGTGGTGGAACTGACCACGGCGCTGCACTATGTGTTCGACACGCCCGCCGACCGGATCATCTGGGACGTGGGCCACCAGGCCTATCCGCACAAGATCCTCACCGGCCGCCGCGCCCGCATGCGGACCCTGCGCCAGGGCGGCGGCATCAGCGGCTTCACCAAGCGCAGCGAAAGTGAATACGACCCCTTCGGCGCGGCACATTCCTCGACCTCCATCTCGGCGGGGCTGGGCATGGCGGCGGCGCGCGACCTGTCGGGCGGCCACAACAATGTCATCGCGGTGATCGGCGACGGCTCGATGAGCGCGGGCATGGCCTATGAGGCGATGAACAATGCGGGCGCCAACAAGAACCGCCTGATCGTGATCCTGAACGACAACGACATGTCCATCGCCCCGCCGGTCGGCGCGATGAGCGCCTACCTGGCGCGGCTGGTGTCGTCGCGCTCCTATACCGGCATCCGCAATTTCGCCAAGCGGCTGGGCCGCAGGCTGCTGCCGCGCGGGCTGTTCAAGGTCGCCCAGCGCACCGAGGAATATGCCCGCGGCATGGCGATGGGCGGCACGCTGTTCGAGGAGATGGGATTCTATTATGTCGGCCCGATCGACGGCCACAATCTCGATCACCTGATCCCGGTGCTGGAGAATGTGCGCGACACGATGAAGGGGCCAGTGCTGGTTCATGTCGTGACCAAGAAGGGCCACGGCTATGCCCCGGCCGAGATGGCCCCCGACAAGTATCATGCCGTCAGCAAGTTCACCGTGCTGACCGGCGAACAGGCCAAGTCCACGCCCAAGGCCCCCGCCTACCAGAAGGTGTTCGGCGAAAGCCTGATCGCCGAGGCGAAGAAGGACAGCCGCATTGTCGCCATCACCGCCGCCATGCCGTCGGGCACGGGCGTGGACCTGTTTGAAAAGGCCTTTCCGGAGCGCACTTTCGATGTGGGCATCGCCGAGCAGCATGGCGTGACCTTCGCTGCGGGCATGGCGACCGAGGGCTACAAGCCCTTCTGCGCCATCTATTCCACCTTCCTGCAGCGCGCCTATGACCAGGTGGTGCATGACGTGGCGATCCAGTCGCTGCCGGTGCGCTTCGCGATGGACCGCGCCGGCCTGGTGGGCGCCGACGGCGCCACCCATGCCGGGTCCTTCGACATCGCCTATCTGGCGACGCTGCCCAAC
>DASTMN010000097.1:0-16465 GCA_035714165.1 Rhizomicrobium sp. | reverse complement strand
GCCGCCGCTGGGAGGGCACGCCCATGCCGCGCCATCACGCGGCGCTGAAATGGGTCCGCCCCAACCAGATGCGGGACTATCCCATGCCGGCGGCCGACCTGCCGCTGATCCCCATGCTGCGCGATCTGCTCTAGGCCGTTTTGCGCGGGATGCGCGCGGCTCCACGGCGATGGAATATGCCCTGATCGGCGCGCTGATCTCGATCATGATCGTGACGGGCGTCACCACCATCGGCACCAAGCTGTCGGGCTTTTTCGATTCCGTGACCTTTAGCCCGTAATCGCCCATCAGCCTTTCGGAATTATTTCTTCGCGCGTTCCCAGCGCCTGAGCCAGTCGTGTACGGGCACTGCCGGGCGCCAGCGGCTTCTGCTGGCTGTCATGGGGCGCCCAGCCGGTCAGGTACAGGGTCTCGAACCGCGCCCGCAGCCTGCCGTCGGCATCGGCGTGATGCCCGGCATAATGCGCCAGCATCGCCGCCAGCGTGTCGCGCCGCAGGGTGCTGCGGCTGCGTTCTGACAGGACATTGGTGAAGCCGTGGGCGCGCAGGTCCCGCGCCAGCGCGAAGAAATCGCCATAGCGCACGGTCAGCCGCTCCACATCGGCAACGGGCAGGGCAAAGCCGGCCCGCTGCAACAGCCCGCCCAGGTCGCGCACATCGGCGAAAGGCGAGACGCGCGGGCTGACGCCGCCGCGCGTGGCGATCTCGGCATGGGCAAAGGCGTCCCGCAGCTCGCCCAGCGTGCCGCCGCCCAACAGCGCCGCCACGAACAGGCCGTCGGGCTTGAGGGCGCGGCGAACCTGCACCAGTGCGCCCGGCAGGTCATTGATGGTCTGCAGCGAATAAAGGCTCACTGTCAGGTCGAATCCGCCCTCTACCGGCAGCATTTCCTGCGCATCGAAACGCGCGCACACCCAGTCTCGCGCAAAGACCGCCAGTTCCGGCGGCGGCGAGCCGTCATCCAGCCACAGGCCGCGCGCGAAGCTGCGGGTTACCGCCGACAATCTGTCGGCCAGCCCGTCCGCCGCCGCATGATCGAGAAAGCGGTCGCCCGCCCGCTTGAGGGCGCGCCTGCGGGCGTGGACGGATGCGGAAAAATCGAACGGGGCCAGAGGCATTGCGAGAGACATTGTGGCAGGATACCGCCATGCCCGGTTTTGGCAAAAGCGTGCTGGATCTGCTGTTCCCGCCGCAATGCATGGGGTGCCGGGCGGGCATAGCCGATGGCGGTTTCTGCGCCGCCTGCTGGAGCCGCATCACCTTTCTGGACGGGCCGGGCTGTGCCCGCTGCGGCCTGCCGTTTCCGGTGGCGATGGAGGCGGGCACCTGCTGCGCCGCCTGCCTGGCCGCGCCGCCCGCTTTCGATACCCTGCGCGCCATCCTGGCCTATGACGAGTATGGTCGTGACGCCATCCTGGCGCTGAAGCATGCCGACCGGCTGGACCTGGTTCCCGGCTTTTCGCGCTGGCTGGCGCGCATCGGCCAGGAGGCCATCGCCCATAGCGATGTGATGGTGCCGGTGCCGCTGCATCGCGGGCGGCTCTGGCAGCGGCGCTACAACCAGTCGGCGGAACTGGCGCGGCGGCTGGCACGGCAGAACGGGTTGTCCTTCGCGCCACAGGCGCTGATCCGCAGCCGCGCCACCCCCAGCCAGGGCCGCATGGCCAGCGCCAAGGCCCGCCGCCGCAATGTGCTGGGCGCGTTCCGGGTTCCCCAGGCCGGGCTGGTGGCGGGCAAACGCATCCTTCTGCTGGACGACGTCGTGACCACCGGGGCCACGGTGCAGGCCTGCGCGCGGGCCCTGAAACGGGCCGGGGCCACCCAGGTGCATGTTCTGGCCCTGGCCCGCGTTGTGAAGGCTTCGGACATGCTTATATAGGGTCTGCAAGGAGTCGCCGGAACACGCCATGAAAACCGTCCGCATGTACACCACGCCGATCTGTCCCTATTGCGCCCGCGCCAAGTCGCTCTTCCAGAAGAAGGGCGTGGAGGTTCAGGAAATCGACATCTTCATGGATGCCGATGCGCGCAAGGAGATGGAACAGAATACCGGCGGCGCGCGCACCGTGCCGCAGATTTTCATCGGCGACACCCATGTCGGCGGCTGCGACGATCTCTATGCCCTGGAGAAAGAAGGCAAGTTAGACTCGATTTTAGCTTAACTTTTCTCAGCATCCACAGGTCATCCTTTCCCTTTTGCGCGTAGCGCAAGATAAGGGGGAGGTGGTTTCAGCGGGCGAAGGCGACCTTTTCGGGAGCCGAGCGAAAGCTGAAACCGGAGGGGGTACGTGGACAAAACGGGGTTGACTGGACAAAGAGGGCAGCACCCCCGAATATCCGCGGCAAGAAATCCAGACAGGGATGATTTCCATGAAAAAGATGTTGCTCGCCGCCACCGCCATGCTGATCGCCGCGCCCGCCGTAGCGCAGGCGCCCGCCGCCAATCCCGCGCCCACCATCGCGCCCGCGCCATCGCCCGACGAAATGAAGCTGCCCCGCCCGGCCCGCGCGCGCGGCATTCCCACCGCCCTGGCGATCGAGGCGGCGCAGGCGGCCAACGCCAACTGCCTGTCCACCACCTACAAGACCACCACCCTGGTCGCCGACTCCGCGGGTGTGCCGATCGTGGTGATCTCCAATGACGGCGCCGCCGCCATCACCCAGCGCATCGCCATGACCAAGGCGCAGGCCGTGCTGAAGTACAAGATGAGCAGCGGCGAAGTGCTGGCCAAGGCCGGGACCGACACCGCGCTGGCCGCCGCGATCAAGGCCGATCCGATGATCGAAACCGCGCGTCCCGGCGCTTTCCCGCTGAAGGCGGGCAGCGAGACGGTCGGCATCATCTCGGTGTCGGGCGCGCCCGGCGGCGAGAAGGACGAAGTCTGCGCCAAGGCCGGTATCGCCGCGATCCAGTCGCGTATCCAGTAACCGGATGGTCTTCCGGGCAGCCTGCGTCCAACTGCGTTCCGGCGAGGATGTGGCGGAGAATATCCGCCAGACCGTGGCGCTGGTGCGCGAGGCGGCTGCCCGGGGCGCCACCTTCATCGCCACGCCGGAAAACACCACGCTGATGGCGCCCGATGGCGGCGCCAAGCTGGCCCAGAGCTTCGACGAGGCGCAGGATCCAGCCATCCCGGTCTTCGCGGCATTGGCGCGCGAACTGAAAATCTGGCTGCTGATCGGCTCGCTGGCGATCAAGGTCCGTGACGACAAGACCGCCAACCGCAGCTTCCTGTTTTCTCCCGATGGCGAGATCACCGCCCGCTACAGCAAGATTCACCTGTTCGATGTCGAACTGGCCTCCGGCGAAAGCTACCGGGAATCCAGCACGGTGGAAGGCGGCAGCGCGGCGGTGGTGGCGGACACGCCCTGGGGCGGGGTGGGCCTGTCCATCTGCTATGACATCCGCTTTCCGCAGCTCTATCGACGCCTGGCCCAGAAGGGCGCCTTCCTGATCACCGTGCCCGCCGCCTTCACCGTGCCGACCGGCTCGGCCCACTGGCATGTGCTGCTGCGGGCGCGGGCCATCGAGAATGGCTGCTTCATCCTGGCCCCGGCGCAGGGCGGCGAGCATGCCAATGGCCGCAAGACCTTCGGCCACAGCCTGATCATTGCTCCCTGGGGCGAGGTCCTGGCGGAAGCGGGCAGCGAACCCGGCGTGATCGTCGCCGAGATAGACCCGGCCCTGTCGGCCGCCGCCCGCGCCAGGGTTCCCAACCTGCGGCATGACCGGGCCTTCACCGGACCCTGACTCTGGGTTCCTGACACTGGGTTCCTGACACTGGGTTCCTGGGAACGGGGCACGGTAACCCTCCCGATATCGGGGGCTTGCGAATTGTCCGGTCGCGGCGCATTTTTTCCGGCGCAGCCTGGGGGCAGGCTGGCGTGGAGCGGATTGCGTGATTGCCTACAGTTTGCGTTGCCACAGGGGGCACGAGTTCGAGGGCTGGTTCCGGGATAGTACCGCCTTTGACGAGCAGTCGGGCGGCGGCAAACTGGCCTGTCCGTCCTGCAACTCGCCCCGCGTCGAAAAGGCCATCATGGCCCCGGCGGTGACCGGCACCAAGAAGTCTATTCGGTCCAAAGCCAATGACGCCAAGCAGATGCGCCAGTTCATGACCGGCCTGCGCAAGTATGTGCAGGAGAATGCGGATTATGTCGGGCCCGACTTCGCGGAAGAAGCCCGCAAGATCCATTACGGCGAAACCCCGGATCGGCACATCTATGGCGAGACCACCGCCAAGGAAGCCAAGGAACTGGTGGAGGAGGGCATCGATGTCGCCGCCCTGCCGCCCGATCTGGACAGCGCCAACTGACGCCACCGCCCTGATGTAGCTGACGCATACATGGGGTGTGACCGGCGCGATCAGCGCCGCGCCACCAGCATGTAATTGACGTCCGTGTCGTTGCTCAGGGACCAGTCCCACATCACCGGACTGAAGGAGACACCCTGTCGTTTCAATAGGGTTAAGCCGGTATCCTGAAGTGATTTCTCAAGATTTTCCGGCGGGATGAAGCGGTTCCAGTCATGGGTACCGCGCGGCAGCCAGCCCAGCACATATTCGGCCCCGATCTTGGCCAGGGCCAGGCTCTTGAGGGTCTTGTTCATGGTGGCGACAAAGGTGAGGCCGCCGGGCTTTACCAGCGCGGTGCAGGCCGCCAGATAGGCCCCGACATCGGCCACATGTTCCACCACCTCCATGTTGAGGACCACATCGAAGGACCGGCCCTCGGCGGCCAGGACTTCGGCGGTGGCGGCGCGATAGTCAATCTCCAGCCCTCCCTGGGCGGCATGGGCGCGGGCGGTGCCGATGTTCTTTTCCGAGGCATCAGCCCCGGTCACGGCAAAACCCAGCCGGGTCATGGGTTCGGACAACAGCCCGCCGCCGCAGCCGATATCCAGCAGCGACAGGCCCTCGAACGGCCGCAGCGCTCGGGCATCCCGCCCGAAATGCGCCGCCGCCTCGGACCGGATGAAGGACAGCCGGACGGGGTTGAACTTGTGCAGGGGGGCGAACTTGCCCGCCGGGTCCCACCATTCGGCGGCCATCGCCGAGAATTTGGCGACTTCCGAGGGGTCGATGGAGGGTTGGGAGGATGCTGAATCTGCCATGCGCTTTCGAGGGTTGAGCGGGGATGCGGCCCCGTCTATGTAGGCCGCCGCAAAGCTTGGGGCAAATCCGTCAAATGGCGACGATCGCGATGAAATTCGGCGGCACCTCGGTGGCCGACCTGGACCGCATCCGCCATGTCGCGACCCTGGTGCGGCGCGAGGTCGAGCGCGGCAACAAGGTCGCCGTGGTGGTCAGCGCCATGGCGGGCGAGACCAACAAGCTGGTCGCCTGGACCAGCGAGGCGGCGCGCCCGCCGGTGGAAGGCGTGGGCGGCAGCGTCTTTCAGGCGGTTCCCGACCAGCGCGAATATGACGTGGTGGTGGCCAGCGGCGAGCAGGTCACCAGCGGCCTTCTGGCCATCACCCTGAACGCGATGGGCATTCGCGCCCGCTCCTGGCTGGGCTGGCAGATTCCGATCAACACCTCCGCCGTGCATGGCAGCGCCCGCATCGAGGGCGTGCCCGCCGCCGACATGCAGACCGCCGTCGAGAACGGCGAAGTCGCGGTGGTCGCCGGTTTCCAGGGCGTTGCGCCCGGTACCCGCATCTCGACCCTGGGCCGCGGCGGCTCCGACACCAGCGCGGTGGCGGTGGCGGCCGGCATCCATGCCGAGCGCTGCGACATCTATACCGATGTGGACGGGGTCTATACGACCGACCCGCGCATCGTTCCCAAGGCGCGGCGTCTGGAAAAGATCGCCTATGAGGAGATGCTGGAAATGGCGTCGCTGGGCGCCAAGGTGCTCCAGACCCGCAGCGTCGAGATCGCCATGCTGCACCGGGTGCCCACCCGCGTGCTGTCCACTTTCACGCCCGATGTGGGCGGCACCCTGCTTTGCGACGAGGAAGACATCGTGGAAAAGAAACCGGTCACCGGCATCGCCTACAGCCGCGACGAAGCCAAGATCACGCTGCACAAGGTTCCCGACAAGCCCGGCGTGGCCAGCGCCATCTTCGGGCCGCTGGCCGATGCGGGCGTCAATGTGGACATGATCGTCCAGAACGTCTCGGAAGACGGCAAGACCACCGACCTGACCTTTACCTGCACTCGCGGCGAGCTGGGCCGCGCCCTGGCGGCGATCGAGGACAATGCCAAGGTGATCGAGTATCGCGACGTCACCCATGACTCGGCGGTGGCCAAGGTCTCGATCATCGGCATCGGCATGCGCGCCCATCCCGGCGTGGCCCAGACCATGTTCCGCACCCTGTCGGACAAGGGCATCAACATCCAGGTGATCTCCACTTCCGAGATCAAGGTCAGCGTCCTGATCGCCGAGGAGTATGTCGAACTGGCGGTCCGGGCGCTGCATTCCGCCTATGAGCTGGACGCGCCCTAAAACGCGCCCTGAGAACGCGTCATGGCCGGGCAGCGAACGGCGCAAGCACCGTGACGCGCGACCCGGCCATTCCATCCTGGCCGCGGCCAAACTGGATGGTTCGCCCTCGCGAGCCATGACAGAATAACGTGTGATTCAGAGGTAATCCCATGGCCCCTGGTGGCGGTCCCCGTCTGCTGCTGCGCCGCCTGCGCGAGATCATGGCGGAACAGACCAGCGCCCAGATGCGGCTGGACAAGCTGGTGTCGGTCATCGCCTCCAACATGGTGGCGGAGGTCTGCTCCATCTACCTGCGCCGCGCCGGCAAGGTGCTGGAGCTGTTCGCCACCGAAGGCCTGAACCGCAGCGCCGTTCACACCACCCGCCTGCGGGAAGGCGAAGGCCTGGTCGGCCTGGTCAGCGAAACCGCCGAGGCGGTGAACCTGTCGGACGCGCCGTCCGATCCGCATTTCAGCTATCGCCCGGAAACCGGCGAAGATCCGTTCAAGGCCTTTCTGGGCGTGCCCATCGTGCGCGGCGGCCAGGTGTTCGGCGTCCTCACCGTCCAGAACAAGGCCGAGCGGGTCTATGCCGAGGAAGAAGTTGAGGCGCTTCAGACCGTCGCCATGGTGCTGGCCGAGGTGGTGGCGCAGGGCGGTTTCTTCAATGTCGCGGAACTGGACGAACCGGAACTGCGGGTGGACCGTCCGCGCAAGTTCCTGGGCGATGGCCTGTCGGAAGGCGTGGCGGTCGGCCATGTGGTGCTGCACGAGCCGCGCGTGAAGGTCGAGCGCATGATCGCCGACAACGAGGCCGACGAACTGCGCCGGCTGGAAGACGCGATCGGTGCCCTGCGCGAATCCGTGGACGAGATGCTGGCCTCCAGCGAACTCGACCTGACGGGCGAGGGGCGCGAGGTGATCGAGGCCTATCGCCTGTTCGCCTATGACCAGGGCTGGCGCCAGCGCATGCGTGATTCCGTCCGCACCGGCCTGACGGCGGAAGCCGCCGTGGAGCGCGTGCAGGACGAGACACGGCTGCGGGTCCAGCGCCTGGGCGATCCCATCCTGCGCGAGCGCGCCCACGACCTGGACGACCTGGCGCGGCGGCTGCTGCGCCACCTGACGGGCGAGGACCTCACCGCCCGCAACCTGCCGCAGAATGCGGTGCTGGTGGCGCGCGGCATGGGCCCGGCCGAACTGCTGGATTACGCCCAGGGCCAGCTTGTCGGCCTGGCGCTGGAGGAGGCGGCCACCACCTCCCATGTCGCCATTGTCGCCCGTTCGATGGGCCTGCCGCTGGTCGCCTCGCTGGGCGGCATCGTGGACAATGCGCGCGGCGGCGACGGCATCGCGGTGGATGGCGAGACCGGCGAAGTGCACCTGCGCCCCGCGCCCGAGATCGTGGGCGCGTTCGAGGAAAAGCGCGCCATGCTGCGCCAGGCGCAGGCCCGCTTCGCGGCGGTGCGCGACATGCCCGCGGTGACGCGCGACGGCGTTCCCATCAAGCTGATGATGAATGCGGGGCTGGAATTCGACATGCCGCAACTGGCCCAGTCGGGGGCCGACGGCATCGGCCTGTTCCGCACCGAACTGCAATTCATGATCGGCGAGACCATGCCGCGCCTCGCCGACCAGTCGGCCTTCTACAAGAAAATCCTGGACGCGGCGGGCGACAGGCCGGTGGTATTCCGCACCCTGGATCTGGGCGGCGACAAGGTGCTTCCCTATGCCCGCTGGGAGCGGGAGGAGAATCCCGCGCTGGGCTGGCGCGCCATCCGCATCGCGCTCGATCGCCCGGCGCTGCTGCGCTACCAGGTGCGGGCGCTGCTGAACGCCAGCGCGGGCCGCACCCTGCGCATCCTGCTGCCGATGGTCAGCGATGTGGACGAGTTCAACCGCGCCCGCGCCCTGATCGACCGCGAACTGGAACGCGCCCGCCTGCTGCATCTGGTGCGGCCGACCCAGGTGCTGGTGGGGGCCATGCTGGAAGTTCCGGCGCTGGCCTTCATGCTGCCCCAGCTGATGCGCTCGGCCGATTTTGTCTCCATCGGCTCCAACGACCTTCTGTCGCTGGCCTTCGCGGTGGACCGCACCAACCCGCGCGTCTCCAAGCGGTATGACAATCTCAACCCGGCCTCGCTGACCCTGATCCGGCTGATCGTGCACAGCGCGGCGGAAAATTCCGGCGACCTGTCCCTGTGCGGCGAGATGGCGGGCCGCCCGCTGGATGCGATGGCCCTGCTGGGCCTGGGCCTGCGGACCCTGTCCATGCAGCCGGGCCAGATCGGCCCGATCAAGATGATGATTCGCTCCATGCATCTGGGGGAAGTGGCGGCTTTCGTGGACCGGCTGTGCGGCCGCACCGACCATTCCCTGCGGACCCGGCTGTCCGCCTTCGCCGCCGAGCGGGGAATTGTCCTCAAATAGGCGAAAATCCGGGAGAAACCCGCCTTTTTGCAGTGCAGCGGTTGTCCCGGCGGCTCTTGATCGGATAGAATAGCAACCACAGATATTTAGCCGCGCGGTCCTGTTTTCGGGAACCTGTCTTGCCGGGAAAAAGGCGCGCGCCATTGGCGGTTCATGACCAACAGCACACAGATTTCCCTGGACGACAAGGACGATGGCGAAGGCCGCCGCCGCATCCATCTGCGCGAGATTTCCGGCGACAGCGACGCCCCGCTGGAAACCGTGGGGCAGGACCTGCGCGCCGCCCGCCTGCGCCGGGGGGACGAGATCGCCCAGGTCAGCCGCGCCCTGAAAATCCGCAAGGACCATCTGGAGGCGCTGGAGGAAGACCGGCTGGAAGACCTGCCGGGCAAGACCTATGCGATCGGCTTTGTGCGCTCCTATGCGCGGCATCTGGGGCTGGACGCCAACGCCTATGTCGAACGCTTCAAGCGCGAGATTTCCGGCCGCCCGGAAGAACAAGCGCAGGCGCCCGCGCCCATCCACCAGGACGAGCAGCGCTTTCCCCAGGGCTGGCGCCTGATCGCGGGCGTGGTGATCCTGCTGTTGGGCTATGGCGCCTGGAACCTGCTGGGATCGCGCAACAAGGCCGGTGAAGCAGTGCCGCCCGCGCCGGTGCTGGCCACGCCGCCAACCGCCGCGCCGCCCGCGCCCACGCCGGTGGTGGTGCCGACCGAAAGCGCCACCCCGTCTCCGGCCCTGGATTCCGCCGCCGCCACGCCGCCGGGCGCCGCACAGGCGGAAGCCGGTCAGCAGGCCACGGCAACGCCGCCACCCGCCGCGTCGCCGTCCGCCACCGCGACGGCCACCGCCACGCCGGGCCAGCCGCTTTCAGGTCCGGCGGTTCCCGCCGCGGCCAGCGCGACCGGCCAGGTCTATGGCGCGCAAAATCGTGGGGCGCGCGTGATCCTGCGCGCGCGGGGCGACACCCGCATCACCGTGCGGTCGCAGGACGGCACGCTCTATATCAATCGTGACCTCAAGGCGGGCGATGTCTATCAGGTGCCCGACCTGACGGGTCTTTCCATGGCCACCAGCAATGCGGGCGCGGTCGAGATGAATCTCGACGGCATCGCGCTGGGCCGGGCGGGGCAGCAGGACCAGGTCCTGGGCCGCGTCTCGCTCGATCCGCAGTCGCTGATGGACCGGTTCAACCGCTAAGGAAAGCAGCCATGAGTATTCGCGCCTATCGCGATATCCACCGCCGCCAGTCGCGGCAGATCATGGTCGGCAAGGTGCCGGTCGGCGGCGATGCCCCGATCACGGTCCAGACCATGACCAACACCATCACCGGCGACGCCCGTGCCACCATCGATCAGATCCGCAAGATCGAGGAAGCGGGCGCCGACATCGTGCGGGTGTCCTGCCCGGACGAGGACGCGACCAAGGCGATGAAGGCGATCACCACCGCCGCCGCCATCCCGGTCGTGGCCGACATCCATTTCCACTACAAGCGCGCCATCGAGGCGGCCCAGAACGGCGCCGCCTGCCTGCGGATCAATCCCGGCAATATCGGATCGCCCGCCCGCGTGCGCGAGGTGGTGCAGGCCGCCAAGGATCATGGCTGTTCGATGCGCATCGGCGTCAACGCCGGATCGCTGGAATCCGATCTTTTGGAAAAATATGGCGAGCCGTGCCCCGAGGCGATGGTGGAAAGCGCCCTCAACCATGCGCGCATCCTGGATGACCTGGATTTCCGCGAATACAAGATTTCGGTGAAGGCGTCCGACCCCTTCCTGGCGGTGGCCGCCTATCAGGCGCTGTCGGAAGCCATCGATTGCCCCCTGCATGTCGGCATCACAGAGGCGGGCGGCATGATCGCGGGTACCGTCAAGTCGTCCATCGGCATGGGCATGCTGCTGTGGAGCGGCATCGGCGACACCATCCGCGTCTCGCTGTCGGCCGATCCGGTGGAGGAAGTGCGCGTCGGCTTCGACATCCTCAAGACGCTGAACCTGCGCCATCGCGGCGTGAACATCATTTCCTGCCCGTCCTGCGCCCGCCAGGGCTTCAACGTGATTGATACCGTCAAGACGCTGGAAGACCGGCTCAAGCACATCGCCACGCCCATGTCGCTGTCCATCATCGGCTGCGTGGTGAACGGGCCGGGCGAGGCGCGCGAGACCGATATCGGTTTCACCGGCGGCGGCGCGGGCAAGGGCCACGGCCAGGTCTATCTGAACGGCGAACCCCGCTACCGCATCGAGAATCCCGACCTGGTCGAGCACATCGTCAAGCTGTGCGAGGACAAGGCCGCCGAGATCGAAGCCCAGCGCAACGGCCAGCCGCTCGAAGCCGCGCAGTAGCGATCCCCATTCCCGCTGTCATGGCCGGGCCTGACCCGGCCATCCAGTCGGCACACGCCCATTCAAGGAAAGATGGATGGCCGGCCCCGCGGCCGGCCATGACATGAAAAGATGATCCCCGCCGCAAAGCTCGAACGACTGCTGGACCGCTTCTCGGCCATCGAGGCCGAGATGGCGTCGGGCGTGGCCGGTGACGCATTCGTCAAGCTGTCGCGCGAACATGCCGAACTGTCCCCGGTGATCGAGACAGTCCGCGCCTATCGCGCCGCCCAGACGGGCTTTGCCGATGCCGAGGCGCTGATCGCCGATCCCGCCACCGATAGCGACATGCGCGCCATGGCCGAGGAGGAACGCGCGGAACTCAAGCAGAGCCTCGAAAAGCTGGATCACGACCTGCGGATCGCGCTGCTGCCCCGCGACGCCGCCGACGATTCCTCGGCAATCGTGGAAATCCGCGCCGGTACGGGCGGCGACGAAGCGGCGCTGTTCGCGGGCGACCTGTTGGGCATGTACCAGCGTTATTGCAGCCTTCAGGGCTGGAAGACCGAGGTCCTGTCCCTGTCGGAAAGCGACATGGGCGGCTTCAAGGACGCCACGCTGGAAGTGGAAGGCCGCGGCGTCTATGCCCGGCTGAAATTCGAGAGCGGCGTGCATCGCGTCCAGCGCGTGCCCGCCACCGAGACGCAGGGGCGCATCCATACCTCCGCCGCGACCGTGGCGGTGCTGCCGGAGGCCGAGGATGTGGATATCGTGATCCACGACAAGGACCTGCGGATCGACACCTATCGCGCCCAGGGCGCGGGCGGCCAGCATGTCAACAAGACCGACAGCGCCGTGCGCATCACCCATATCCCCACCGGCACGGTGGTGGCGATGCAGGAAGAAAAATCCCAGCACAAGAACAAGGCCAAGGCGATGACGCTGCTGAAGGCCAAGATATTCGACGCCGAGCGCCGCCGCGTGGATGCCGAGCGCGCCAGCGAGCGTAAGTCGCTGGTGGGGTCGGGTGACCGCAGTGAGCGCATCCGCACCTATAACTTCCCGCAAGGGCGCGTCACCGACCACCGCATCAACCTGACGCTCTACAACCTGTCACGGATCATCACCGGCGACGAGCTGGGCGAGATCGTGGATGCCCTGGTGGCCCAGGACCAGGCCGACCGGCTGGCCGAATACGAATCCTCCGAAGCGTGACGCGCCCCGCATGACGCTGGAAGACGCGACGCGGGTGCTGGCCGATGCAGGGATCGAAACCCCCCGCGCCGAGGCCCGGCTGCTGCTGGCGGCGGCGATGGGCGTCTCCCGCGACCGGACCCTGACCGCCGCGCCGACGCCGGAACAGGCCGTCCGCTTCGCCGCCTTTGTCGGACGCCGCGCCGCGCGCGAGCCTTTCGCCTATATCACCGGCCACAGGGAATTCTGGAGCCTGGACCTGGATGTCGGGCCGGGTGTGCTGGTGCCCCGCCCGGATACCGAAACCCTGATCGAACAGGCGCTGCGGCTGGTGCCCGATCCTGGCGCGCCGCTGCGGATCGCCGACCTGGGCACCGGCTCGGGCGCGATCCTGCTGGCGGCGCTGGCCGCCTTTCCCCACGCCACCGGCATCGGTTTTGAATCATCCCCCGCCGCCCATGCCTGGGCCAGCCGCAACGCGGCGCGCCATGCGCCGGGCCGGGCTGAAATCCGGCTGGCCGACTGGAACACGGCGGACAGGGGCTTCGACCTGGTTTTTTCCAACCCGCCCTATATCCCGTCCGGCGATATCGCGGGCCTTGCGCCCGAGGTGGCGGCGCATGAACCCCGTGCGGCGCTGGATGGCGGCCCGGACGGGCTGGACGCCTGCCGGGCGCTGGGCAGGCTGTTGCCAGCGCTTCTGGTCCCCGGCGGCCATGCCCTGCTGGAAATCGGCATCGGCCAGGCCGAGGCCGTGGAACCGCTGTTTCCGGGGCTGGAACCGCTGGGTATCGCGCCCGACCTGGGCGGCGTTCCGCGCTGCCTGATCTTGCGCAAACCGCAAGATTTTCTTGGAAAGCCGGGGGGGCTGGGCTAGTTTCCGGACATCGGGACTGGGGATGGTCCCAGGCGCGGCGCGAAATGCGGACCGCGAGGACGAGCCGGCGGCGCGACCGGGAAGGTCGCGGCCGGGCAGGGGACTCAAAAGCGAGAAAATCCAGCCTGTGGGTGATGCGTGTGATTGCACGTCCCGCGGCGTTACGAACCTTCGTTACGAACCTTGAGGAAAAAGGGGCAACAGTGAAACGCTCTCGCAGAGGCGGCCGCAGGCCGCAGCATGGTGGTGGTGGCGGCAATAGCGGCGGCGGCAACGGCGGCGGCGGCTTCAACCCCAACCGCACCTTCGATTCCAGCGGGCCGGAGATCAAGATTCGCGGTTCGGCCAGCCATGTCTACGAGAAGTATCTCCAGCTTGCCCGCGACGCCAATTCCAGCGGCGACCGGGTGATGGCCGAGAATTATCTTCAGCATGCGGAGCATTACTACCGCATCATGGCGGCGCAGCAGGCCCAGCAGGCGCAGTATCAGGCCCAGCAGGCCGCCAAGGCGCAGGAAGCCGGCCAGGCGCCGCAGCAGAACGGCTCCAGCCCCTCTTTCTCCCTGGCCGAGAGCGCGCCCGAGGCGGAAGGCGAAGAGGCCGAGGCGTCCTGACCCGGCGTCGGTAAATCCTGCCGCGGCCGGGGCTTGCGCCGCCGGTTCCCGCCTCCCATATCCTGTGCGAAGCGTTGCCCGTCCAAGGGAATGCCAGTGAGGCCGGTTGCCATTTCGGGACCGGCCGGGAGAGAGCATGGATATCGAGAAATTCACCGAGCGTTCGCGCGGTTTCATCCAGTCGGCCCAGAGCCTGGCCCTGCGCGAGGGCAACCAGCAATTCGTCCCCGAGCATCTTCTGAAAGTCCTTCTCGATGACGAGGAAGGGCTGGCCGCGCGGCTGATCAATGCCGCGGGTGGGCGCGATGCCGCCGCGCGCGCCGCCACCGAGGCGGCGCTGAAAAAGCTTCCCAAGGTGCAGGGCGGGTCCGGCCAGGTCTATCTGGCCCAGGACACCGCCAAGCTATTGGACAATGCCGAAGCCGTGGCGAAAAAGGCCGGCGACAGCTTTGTGACCGCCGAGTACCTGCTGCTGGCGCTGGTGCTGGCCGGCGGCACCGAGGCGGCGAAAATCCTCAAGGATGCGGGCGTGACGGCGCAAGGGCTGAACGGCGCGATCGCCCAGCTTCGCAAGGGCCGCACCGCCGACAGCGCCACCGCCGAGAACGCCTATGACGCGCTTAAAAAATATGCCCGCGACCTGACCGAACTGGCCCGCAGCGGCAAGCTGGACCCGGTGATCGGGCGCGACGAGGAAATCCGCCGCACTATCCAGGTCCTATCCCGCCGCACCAAGAACAATCCGGTGCTGATCGGCGAGCCGGGCGTGGGCAAGACCGCCATCGCCGAAGGGCTGGCGCTGCGCATCGTCAATGGCGATGTGCCCGAATCCCTGCGCGACCGAAAGCTGATGGCGCTGGACATGGGCGCGCTGATCGCGGGCGCCAAGTTCCGCGGCGATTTCGAGGAACGGCTGAAAGCCATCCTGACCGAGGTGACCGGCGCGAACGGCGAGATCATCCTGTTCATCGACGAAATGCACACGCTGGTGGGCGCGGGCAAGGCCGATGGCGCGATGGACGCCTCCAACCTGATCAAGCCCGCCCTGGCGCGCGGCGAACTGCATTGCGTGGGCGCCACCACCCTGGACGAATACCGCAAGTATGTGGAGAAGGACGCCGCTTTGGCGCGGCGCTTCCAGGCGGTGTTCGTGGGCGAGCCGACGGTGGAGGATACCATCTCCATCCTGCGCGGCCTGAAGGAAAAGTACGAACTGCATCACGGCGTACGGATCACCGACAGCGCCATCGTGGCGGCGGCCACCCTGTCCAACCGCTATATCACCGACCGCTTCCTGCCCGATAAGGCGATCGACCTGATGGACGAGGCGGGCAGCCGCCTCAGGATGCAGATCGACTCCAAGCCGGAAAAGCTGGACGAACTGGATCGGCGCATCATGCAGCTCAAGATTGAGCGCGAGGCGCTGAAAAAGGAATCCGACAAGGCGTCCCAGGACCGGCTGAACGCGCTGGAAGGCGAACTGGCCGGCCTGGAGGAGGACTCCGCCGCCCTGACCGCCAAATGGCTGGAGGAGAAGAAATCCGTCGCCGATGTGCAGAGTTTGAAAGAAAAGCTGGATGCCGCCCGGCAGGATGTGGAGGTGGCGCAGCGCAAGGGCGACTTCGCCCGCGCGGGCGAGCTGACCTATGGCGTGATCCCCGACCTGGAGCGCAAGCTGAAGGCGATCGAGGACCGCAAGGACGACCAACTGTCCTCCGAAGCCGTGTCGGCCGAGAATATCGCCCAGGTGGTGTCGCGCTGGACCGGAATCCCGGTGGACAAGATGCTGGAAGGCGAGCGCGAAAAACTGCTGCACATGGAAGCCGACCTGGGCAACCGGGTGGTCGGGCAGGAGCAGGCGGTGCGCGCCATCTCCAACGCCGTGCGCCGCGCCCGCGCGGGCCTGCAGGATCCCAACCGGCCCATCGGCAGCTTCCTGTTCCTGGGGCCGACCGGCGTGGGCAAGACTGAGCTGACCAAGGCGCTGGCCGCCTTCCTGTTCGACGATGACAGCGCGATGGTCCGCATCGACATGAGCGAGTTCATGGAAAAGCACGCGGTGGCCCGCCTGATCGGCGCGCCGCCGGGCTATGTCGGTTATGAAGAAGGCGGCGTGCTGACCGAAGCGGTCCGGCGCAGGCCCTATCAGGTGATCCTGTTCGACGAGGTCGAAAAGGCACATGCCGACGTCTTCAACGTGCTGCTGCAGGTGCTGGATGACGGCCGCCTGACCGACGGCCAGGGCCGCACGGTGGATTTCCGCAACACGGTCATCATTCTCACGTCCAACCTGGGCACCGAGTTCATGTCCGTCGAAGGCGGCAATGACGCGGCGGCACGGGCGCAAGTGATGCAGGCGGTGCGGGCGCATTTCCGCCCCGAATTCCTCAACCGGCTGGACGAGGTGATCCTGTTCCACCGCCTGACGCGGGCCAACATGGACAAGATCGTGGACATCCAGATCGCCCGCCTCGACCGGCTGCTGGCCGACCGCAAGATCACGGTGACGCTGGACGACAAGGCGCGCACCTGGCTGGGCAATGCCGGTTACGACCCGGTCTATGGCGCCCGTCCGCTGAAGCGCGTGATCCAACGCCG
>DASTMN010000096.1:0-2265 GCA_035714165.1 Rhizomicrobium sp. | reverse complement strand
GAGGCTTCCAGCGCCTCGAAGAAGGCAAAGGTCGTGAAGGGATGCGGCTCGGCCAGACCTTCCGGATTGGCCAGCGCGTTCCAGCGCGCCGCCCCGATCTCGGCGGCGCTGGTGACAAGCCGTGCCGCGCCGGAATCCGTCACTGGATCTCGAACACCGCTTCCACTTCCACCGCCACGCCGCGCGGCAGCGAGCCGACGCCGACGGCGGCGCGGGCATGTTTTCCGGCATCGCCGAACACCGCCGCGATCAGGTCCGAAGCGCCGTTGGCCACTTCGGGCTGCTGGGTGTAGTCGGGGGCGGCATTCACGAACACGCCCAGCTTGACGCATTTCACCACCCGATCCAGGTCGCCGATGGCGGATTTGAGCTGCGCCAGAACATTGATGGCGCACAGTTGCGCGGCGGCCTGCCCGGTTTCCAGCGGCACATCCACGCCCAGCTTGCCGACATACTTGATGGCGCCGTCGGCGATGGGAATCTGGCCCGACACATAGACCAGATTGCCGGTAATGGTGCAGGGCACATAGGAGGCGACGGGAACGGGCGGCGAGGGCAGGGTGACGCCCAATTCCTTCAGGCGGGACTCGATCGTGGACATGAAAATCTCCGGGTGAGGCCCAAGGCTATATCAGCCGCGCGGCTTTTTGAAAGTACGGCCTTTCCCAACCGATTCACCGCCGAATTTCGAGCGTATCCTGTCCATCGCCCGTTCGGCGGCGGCGCGGCGGTCGCTTTGCGGATCGATCAGGCTGCCGGGATCGGCGCTGAGGCCCGGTCCCAGCCCCGACAGGCCCACGCCCAGCAGCCGGAAGCGGGTGCCGTCGGCCTCGCGCTTCAGGGCGGCGCGGGCGGTGCGGAAGATGCGGTCGGCAAGCTGGGTGGGCGAGTCCAGCGAGGTGCTGCGGGTCCTCAGGCGGAAATCGGCGGTCTTCAGTTTCAGTATCACGGTGCGCCCGGCCAGGTCCTTGGCCTTGGCGCGGGCGCTCACCCGCTCGGCCTGCCGCCACAGGATCGCTTCCAGTTCGGCATAATCCGACAGGTCGCGGGCAAAGGTGGTTTCGGCGGAAATGGTCTTCATCTCGCCGTCCGGGTCCACCGGGCGGCTGTCCTGGGCGTTGGCGATGCGGTGCAGCCACAGGCCGGTCGCGCCATAGCGGTGCGCCAGGTCGCGGGCATCGGTATCCTGCAAGGCCCCGATGGTGGCAAAGCCGTCCCGCTCCAGCCTGGCCGCCAGCACTTTGCCCGCGCCCCGGATCATGCCCACCGGCTTGTCGCGCAGGAAGGATTTGGCCTCGGCCATGCCGATCACCGCGAAGCCGCGCGGTTTGTCCAGTTCGCTGGCCAGCTTGGCCAGGAACTTGTTGCCCGACAGGCCGACGGAGACGGTGATGCCTACCTCCTTTTCAATCCGCAGCGCCAGCGCCGCCATGGTGCGCGCCGGGCTTTTGTGATGGATGCGTTCGGTGCCAGACAGGTCCAGATAGGCTTCGTCCAGCGACAGCGGCTCGACCAGCGGCGTCAGGTCTTCCATCATGACGCGGATCTGGCGCGCCACGGCGCTGTAATGGGCATGGCGCGGTTTCAGCACCACCGCCTGCGGGCACAGCTTGCGGGCCTGGAACATCGGCATGGCCGAGCGCACACCATATTTGCGGGCGATATAGCAGGCGGTGGAGACCACGCCGCGCACCTCGCCGCCCACGATCAGCGGCCTGTCGTTCAGGCTGGGATCGTCGCGCTTTTCGATGGCGGCATAAAAGGCGTCGCAATCCATGTGCGCGATGGACAGGCTTTCCAGTTCGGGATGCGCCAGGATGCGGGTCGAGCCACAGGATGGGCAGGCCGCGTCGGCCCGCGCATCCCCCAGGCAATCGCGGCAGAAGGCGGGCCAGTCGGTTACGCCTCCCACAGCCAGGCCGCTCCCCGGACGCCGCTGGAATCGCCATGCCTGTTCTTCACGATGCGCGGCGGCGATCCCAGGGTGAAGGCGTATGTCTCGACCAGCGGCGGCAGGTCGTCATACAGCCGCGCGATGTTGGACAGCCCGCCGCCCATTACGATCACGTCCGGGTCCAGGATGTTCACCACCGCCGCCAGCCCCCGCGCCAGCCGGTCCAGCCAGCGGTCCATAGCGGCGACTTCCTCCTGCCCCTGCGCGCCGGCGATGTCGGCGGTTCCGGCGTCGCGACCGGTGGCGCGGCGGAAATCGGCAGCCAGCGCGGGACCGGAGCACCAGGTTTCCATGCAGCCGCGCCTGCCGCA
>DASTMN010000095.1:0-3470 GCA_035714165.1 Rhizomicrobium sp. | reverse complement strand
CAACGCCGCGCCATCCATGCGGACCTGGTGCGTGCCGGGCGAGCGGGTGGGCGAGGACAGGCCGTCCACCGGCAGGTTCAGTTCGCGCCCCGCCTTGCGCCACCATTGCCGCGTGTCGCGCAGCCAGCGGTCGCCTTCCTTGCGCGGATTGTTCACGTTGTACCACAACGCCAGGTTGGTGACCTGGCCCGCCGCGTCCTCCAGCCATATGGCGACATAGGGACGATGATATTCGGCCATCTTGATACGCGGGATCTCCACGCCCAGCGACAGCTCCGCGGCATCGGCGCGGCCGGTGGGGAAAACGGCCAGGGCCGTGACGAAGGCGGCAGGAAGCAACGGGCGCATGTCTGCTTTCTAGCCATGCGCAGGAACTTTTGCCAGCCACCGAAAGGCTGGCTAGAGTGCCCGCATCACATCTGACACCAAGCGCAGCCATACTGCGCGCCGCATCATCCGGGGAGTATCATCCATGACCATTCCGCGCCTCAGCCTTGCCGTGGCATTCGGCCTTCTGTCCGTGCCCGCGCTGGCGCAGCCCGTCCGGCAGGTCACGACCCAGGATTATCGCCAGCAGGCCCAGGCCGAACTGGCGCGGCTGAAGGCCGACCAGCCGGTCACTGGCCCGGCGCGCAATGTAATCATCTTCATCGGCGACGGCATGGGCGTCAGCAGCCTGACGGCCAGCCGCATCTATCAGGGCCAGAAACTGGGCAAGGACGGCGAATCCTTTGTCACCGCCATGGACAGCCTGTCGCACACGGCGCTGGTCAAGACCTATACCCATGACGCGCAGGTGGCGGATTCCGCGCCCACCGCGACCGCGATCATGTCCGGCGTCAAGGCGCGCAACGATGTGGTCGGCGTGGGGCCGGAGACCGAACTGGGCAAATGTGAAGGGCCGGACGCCCATGCCGTGCCGTCCATCTTCGATTTCGCGCAGAAAAGCGGCCGGGCCACCGGCATCATCTCCACCGCGCGCATCACCCATGCCACGCCCGCCGCGACCTATGCCCATACCCCGAACCGCGACTGGGAATCGGATGGCGATGTGCCCGCCCAGGCCGGCAAGGCCGGATGCACCGACATCGCGCGCCAGATGATCGAAGGGCGCGTGGGCGCCGGAATGGACCTGATCCTGGGCGGCGGCCGCGCCAATTTCCTGCCCGCCGGGCAGAAAGACCCGGAATATGCGGACCGGACCGGCAAGCGCAAGGATGGCCGCGACCTGGTGGCGGCCTGGCGCAAGAAGAATCCGCGCGGCGCCTATGTCTATGATGCGCGCGGCTTCGTGCAGATCACGCCGCAGACGCCCAAGGTGCTGGGCCTGTTCGAGCCGGATCACATGCAATATGAGGCCGAACGCGGCAACGAACCCTCGCTGGCCGACATGACGCGCGCCGCGATCCGCATGCTGGGCAGCCGCGACAAGGGCTATGTGCTGCTGGTGGAAGGCGGGCGCATCGACCATGCCCATCATGCGGGCAATGCCCGCCGCTCGCTGGAAGACACGGTGGCGCTGGACGGGGCGATCCGCGCCGCGCTGGACATGGTGGACCTGAAGGACACGCTGGTGCTGGTCACCGCCGATCACAGCCACACCCTGACGATTAACGGCTATCCGGCGCGCGGCAATCCGATCCTGGGCCTGGCGGCGGACGAAAAGGGTGTTCCCTTCAAGGCCAAGGACGGCAAGCCTTATACGACCCTCAGCTATGCCAATGGCGGTGGTGCCACGGTGGATGCGCCCCGCGCCGACCCGGCCCTGACCGACACCACGGCGCTGGACTATCGTCAGCAGTCGCTGGTGCCCCTGGCGTCGGAGACGCATGGCGGCGAGGATGTCGTGGTGCGGGCATCAGGCCCGATGGCCCATCTGTTCAAGGGCACCATCGAGCAGCACACCATTTATCATGTGGTGCGCGAGGCGTTGCAGCCCGGCGGTTGATGTCCGCTTAGCGGTCCGGCAGGCGGGCCTGCGGGCCGACCTGGGTGCGGTCTTCCGGCAGTTCCTGCCAGCCGCCGCCCAGCGCCTCGCACAGATGGATGATGGCCTGGCGATTGGCCAGAACGGTCTGGGCCAACTGGTCTTCCGCCGAGAACAGCGTCTGCTGCGCCTGCAGGACCGACAATAGGTCGGCCGCGCCCTGGCGGTATTGCAGTTCCGAGATTTCAAAGGCCTTGCGCGCCGCTTCCACAGTGCGGCGCAAATGGCCCTCGGCGCGGCTGGTATTGGCGACCTGGACCAGCGCGGTTTCCACATCGGCGAAGGCGCGCAGCGCCGTGCGCTGATAGGCGGCGACATATTCCTCCTGCACCGCCCGGGCCAGGTCCTTCTGGCTGGCCAGCCTGCCGCCGTCGAAAATCGCCTGCAACAGGCCCACGCCATAGCCGAAACCGAAACTTGAGCCCTGAACCAAAGTGCCCAGCGCGGTGCTGACGAAGCCGCCGGAGCCGGTCAGCGTCACCTGCGGCAGGAAGGCGGCGCGGGCGGCATCCAGATTGGCATGCGCGGCCGCCAGGTCGGCCTCGGCCTGGGCGATGTCGGGACGGCGCAACAGCAGGTCCGACGGCAGGCCCGCCGCGACCGCTGGCGCGCCCATGCCATCGAGATTTTGCGGCGTGATGTCGAAATCCTGTGGCGGGCGGCCCAGCAGGACCGCCAGCGCATGAAGGCCCTGCTTCTCCTGTGTCTGGAAGGCGGCCAGCTGGGCGTTGACGGATTCGATCTGCGCCTCTTCCCGCGCCAGGTCGAGATGGGAGGCCGCGCCCGCCTTCACCCGGATGTTGATGACGGTGAGGATCGCTTCGATGGCGGCGATATTCTCGCGCGCGATCGCCATGCGGCGGCGCAGGGAAAGAATGGACAGATATTGCCGCGCCACATCGGCCGCGACGGTCAGCGCCACCGCCTGGCGGCTGAAGCGGGCGGATTTCCATTGTTCGCTGGCGGCGCGCAAGGCGTTGCGGTTCTGGCCCCACAGGTCCACCACATAACTGGCGCTGACAGTCAGGCCCATCGTGCCGTTATTGGGGAAACTCCCGCAGGACTGGCCGCGGCATCCGCCGTCGCTGCCGTCCGCACCCAGGCCCAGTTGCGGGAACAGCGCGGAACGCTGCACACCCGCTTGCGCCTGCGCCTGTTCCACCCGCGCGGCGGCGATGGCGATATCGCGGTTGCCGTCCTGCGCCGCTGCGATCAGCCCGGACAGTTCGGTATCGCCGAACCCCTGCCACCAGTCCTGCGCGGGCCATGCTGGCGCTTCAGGCGCACCGGTGTCCGCGAACCTGTCCGGCAGCATGTGCGGCGGCAGCGCCTGCGGCACCGGGCTGGCACACCCGGCCAGCAGCAGCGCGACAAGGGAAACGGCAACAATCCTATTCATGGCGCAACGCCCGGATGGGATTGGCCCGCGCCACCTTCAGGGCATGGCCGAAAATGGTGATCCAGGCGATCAGCAGCGCCGCCA
>DASTMN010000094.1:0-10004 GCA_035714165.1 Rhizomicrobium sp. | reverse complement strand
CCGCCGCCACGCGCGCTGCGACCTCGGCATTGCCCTCGGGGCTGCGCGGCAGGGTGAGGTCGGCGGCGGTGACGCCCTGCACCTCCACATGCATGTCGATACGGTCGAACAGCGGGCCGGAAATGCGCGCCTGATAGTCGCGGTATTAGGTAGCAACGTTCCAAGCCTCCGGGTTTGAAATTAGCTCCTAATTCCGGGAAACGGAAATTAGGTGAAAAATCATAGAGTTGTTGAAAATCAGGCTAAAACGCACGGTGCGTTGCGGAAGAACCGCGCTCTGCCATCTTCTTTGGGACATGGTAGGAAGCGAAAATGCGTAACGCGAAATCAATTGGGGTTGTCATCGGGACATTGCTGGTTAGCGCGTTTTTCGCGCCAACGTGGCAATGGTACTGGGGTCGCTTCTTGGACGCTGCCGCTAAGGACGGCACAGGCGTCCGGGGTGCTGTCGTGCACGGGCTGCATATGATTTCGCCCCTTCAACAAGCCCTTTATGGCGCTGCGGCAGGTATGCTGTTGGCGCTAGCAATAGGGTACGCGCATGTAATTGCACTGTGGGGTAGGCGCGTCGGCTTTGCTGTAACTGTCCTGCCTAGATTTCTGCCGCTCGCAAGGCCAGGGGTCCATTCAATTGGAGGCTTGGAAGGCTGCTTTCCGCCTTACATATCGGACAAGAAAATCATTTTGCCGGAAGGCGTTGTGGTCGTGAATGTCGGCCTCAATCGCAGCGAAGCTTACCTAACATCCAATAGCAATGGGATGCTGCATTTGGCCCGTGCATCCGTGCTGGACATGCATAAGCCTGTGGTGTTCGGGCTGAATATGTGGGGGCGCTGGCGATTGTTAGCGCTGTTGAAGCTATGGTTTCGCTTTGATCTGGCCGCATTTCCAATTGATCGAGAGCAAGCGTCGTCTGCCTTCGAGCATTTGATGTGGGATGGCTACTAATCCAGCCTGAGTGAGGCCACTCCGACAGCCTCTAGACACTGGAACAGGAAGGCGGCGGTAAAGCCGCCACGGCTAATCTTATTGGCGAGATTCCTCTCGGTTTCGGCCACTCCCAGTGCGGCCAATTTCTCGACTAGTTGGGCGTAGGTAACACCCCGGCGCTTGAGTTCGCTCTTGAGCAAATTCTTGGCCTTTTCCTCGTATTGCTGAGTTAAGGCATTGTTTTTATAGGAGTTTTGGGGCACGGGTCGCTCCGGCAACATCATCATATCCGATGATAATAACCCTTGCATCCGATGTCGTCTATCGCTATATCCAGTGTGTAATATCACTGGATGCGATGACAAATGGCCCAACATTTCCTTCTGAGCGCCCAAGCCCGCACGATCAGCCTCGCCAAGGTTCTCCGCATGTCGGACCAGGAGGCTTACGACGCCTTCAAGGTCATCCGGTTCGCCAATAACGGCGGCGAAGCCTTCTGCCCTAAGTGCGGTTCGCTGGATCTGTACAACCTTCCCCGCCGTAAGATGTGGCGCTGCAAGGGATGCCCCTGCCAGTTCTCGGTTACGTCCGGCACTATCTTCGCCAGCCGCAAGCTTTCGATCCGGGACATTCTGGCCGCCATCGCCATCTTCACGAATGGCGCTAAGGGCGTTTCCGCGCTCCAACTGAGCCGCGACCTGGACGTTCAGTACAAGACCGCCTTTGTCATGGCGCACAAGCTGCGCGAAGCCCTGCAAGCCCAGGACAAGGGCGCGAAGGTTTCGGGCCATGTTGAAATTGATGGCATGTACGCGGGCGGCTACGTCAAACCGGCCAATATCAAGGCCCTACGTCGTGACCGTCGCTTGCTGGCGAACCAGTCAGGTAAGCGCCAATCCGTGATCGTAGCCCGCGAACGCAACGGCAAGACCGTGACGTTTGTTGCGAAATCGGAAGCCGCTGCGGTTGCTGCCCTGCATGACCGTATCGCTCCTGGCAGCACGGTCTATGCGGACGAGGCCTCGCACTGGGACGCCTTCCATGCCTCGTATGACACGAAGCGCATCAACCACAGCGAAGCATATTCAGATGATGATTGCTCAACCAATCTGGCGGAAAGCTTCTTTAGCCGTCTGCGTCGCGCGGAAGTCGGCACCCATCACCATATCGCTGGCCCGTATCTGGCCGCGTATGCCGCTGAAATGGACTGGCGCGAAGATAACCGCCGCATGAGCAATGGCGACCAGTACCGCGCTATCGTTGCCGCTGCGGCTGTGCATCCGGTTTCTCGCCAGTGGAAGGGCTATTGGCAGCGCCGCACCGCTTAAACCAAACCGTGCACAGGTGCGTGACCTGTCAAAGCGCTGGCTAGCCTTGACCGAAGAGCAAATGCCCGGAATCGTTCGTATGCGGATGGACTCACCATGCCGTTTTCCACGCCCTGAGCCGCCTCTTTGCGGACGGGGGCGCATAGGGCGCACCGGAGCGCTGGGCTTTGACCTAGCAACACGGATGGAGAACGAGGATGCGTGTGTTTGTTCGCGCCTACGTTCGGACCCGCTACGGGCGTATAGAGCACGTAATTGCTCATACCCGTAGCTGGCCGAACGCTTAGTAGGCTTGCCAACCTTGGCGGGGGCTTCGGCCCCCGTCCTTTTGTGAAGCCACTGAATCACAAGCAAGAATCCGCGTCAACCGCACAATTCCCAAAGCAACTGCTGCCCCGGCCCCGGCATGGACCGGATCAAGCCCCGCCTTTTGGCCCAGTGTTTCAGGTTCGCGTTGGTCCGCCGCATCATGGTCCGGCATAGGGCCTTGTCGTTGGTATCCAGCCTCCGAGCGACCATCACGGCCTCGTTCACCTGCGCCGTGGAGAGCGGCTTGGTGGCCGTCCGCAGGGTTTCCAAGATGATCCTGCCGGTGTCGCCCTTGGTGTCATAGGAAATCGGGGCGACCTTCCGGGCGGGCAGTGCAGTCATGTCCACGTCCGGGTCGAACAGCAGCAGTGCCGCCTCAACGTGATCCAGGTCTATGACCGCTTGCCGTAACTGGGCCTGTAGGGCCTCTATATGGCCCGCGACTTCCATGCGCTTGGTCTTGAGGGCGCTGACAACGTGGGTGTCGGTCATCTAGCGCCGCTTCGCTGCGGCTTTCAGGACAAACGACCCTAGCCACAGAACAATGGATGCGCCCAGAAAGGCATAGGGCCACCGCCAGCCCACAATATGGGTTAGAACCACATACGCGGTCAGGGCGAAAAGCACCCAGAGGATGCAGAGAGGGATGGCAAACCAACGGTCCATATCCCGGAGTATTCCGGCAAATCCCGCTAAATCCCACAAAAACCGTTTGGAAGCTTGCTACCTAATACCGGAAAGCTCCAGCGCCTCGCGCGCATCCAGCGGCGGCAAGAGGCCCGGCAACCGCTGGGCCAGCATGGACTTGCCCGCGCCCGGCGGGCCGATCATCAGCAGGTTGTGGCCGCCCGCCGCCGCGATCTCCAGCGCGCGCTTGGCGCTTTCCTGGCCTTTCACATCGCGCAGGTCGGGCGCGGCGCGGCCCGCCTGCGCCACGCGCGGCTCCGGCGGCGACAGGACCGACGCGCCCTTCATGTGATTGACGAGTGCGATGAGGGATGGCGTGGCCAGAATCTCCACCCCGCCCGCAAAGGCCGCTTCCGGGCCGTTGGCGGCGGGACAGATCAGGCCGCGATCCTGTTCCGACGCCGCCAGCGCGGCGGGCAGCACACCGGCCACGCCGGTGACCGCCGCATCCAGCGACAATTCGCCCAGCGCGACGAAGTTGGCCATCTCGCTGGCGGGCAACACGCCCATTGCCGCCAACAGGCCCAGCGCGATGGGAAGATCATAATGGCTGCCTTCCTTGGGCAGGTCGGCGGGGGCGAGATTGACGGTGATGCGCTTGAAGGGCAGCGCCAGCCCGATGGCGGCCAGCGCGGCGCGCACCCGCTCGCGGCTTTCGGCCACCGCCTTGTCGGCCAGGCCCACAATATTGAACTGCCCGCCGCCGGAGTCGGAGATGTGGACTTGCACATCTACTTCCCTCGCTTCGATACCCTGGAACGCCACCGTATAGACGTGCGCGACCGTCATCTCCGCTCCCCAGCGAGGAGCAAAGCCTAGCGGCGATACTTCGGCTTCGTAAAGCGCCAGACCTGACAGTTATTCCTGACAGTTACTCAGATGTGCCCTATTCGGGGGCGCCCTTATTCGGGGGCGACAGTGACCTTGATGCCGTCGGTGGCGTCCGAGCAGATCACCTGGCACGACAGGCGCGAGTTCGGCTCCACCGCCAGCGCCATGTCCAGCATGTCAATCTCGGCTTCCGACGGGGCGGGCAGCTTTTCGAACCAGCCGTCATTGATATAGACGTGGCAGGTGGCGCAGGCGCAGGCGCCGCCGCATTCGGCGGCGACATCCAGGCCGCCGTCGCGCAGGATCTCCATCACGCTCCAGCCGTCGCGGCCTTCCAGTGTGTGTTCCTTGCCGTTGCGGTCAATGGCGATGATCTTCATTTAATTGACACCCAGCTTCTTCTGCAGGTTGGACGAGGAGGTGGTGTACTGGAAGCGCAGCTTCTCGTTGGGGCGGGCGATGTGGAAGGCCGCCTGCGCCATCAGCGCCGCTTCATGGAAGCCCGACAGGATCAGCTTCAGCTTGCCGGTATAGGTGTTGATGTCGCCGATGGCGAAGATGCCCGGCGTCTGGCTCTCGAAACGCGCGGTGTCCACCGGGATCAGGTTTTCGTGCAGGTTGATGCCGAATTCCGCGATCGGGCCCAGCTTGATGGTCAGGCCGAAGAAGGGCAGGAAGGCATCGGTTTCATGGTGCCATTCGCTCTTGTCGTGGCCCGCCAGGGTCACGCCGGTCAGCTTGCCCGGCTCGCCGTGAATGGCCTTCACCGAGGCGACGTGGAACTTCACCTTGCCCGCCGCTTCCAGCTCGCGCATCTGGTTGACGCTGTGGGCCGCCGCGCGGAAACCGTCGCGGTGATGCACCAGCGTCATGGAGTTGGCGATGGGCGCCAGGTTGATGACCCAGTCCAGCGCGCTGTCGCCGCCGCCGGCGATCAGGATGTTCTTGCCGCGGAAGGTTTCCATCTTGCGCACCGCATAATGCACGCCGATGCCGTCGCCGACATTCTCGAACGCCTCGATGCCCGGCACGGGCGGGCGCTTGGGCTGGAAGGAGCCGGCGCCGGCCGCGATCACGATCACCGGCGCGATGATCTCGGTGCCCGCGTCGGTCTTCAGCTTCCACTTGCCGTCATCCAGCTTTTCCAGGCTGGTCGCCATCTCGCCGAAATGGAACTGCGGGTCGAAGGGCTTGATCTGCTCCATCAGCCGGTCCACCAGTTCCTGGCCGGTGACGATGGGCAGGCCGGGAATGTCGTAGATCGGCTTTTCCGGATAGAGTTCGGTGCACTGGCCGCCCGGGCGGTCCAGAATGTCGATCAGGTGGCATTTGAGATCGAGCAGGCCCAGTTCAAAGACGGCGAACAGGCCGATGGGGCCTGCGCCGATGATGGCGACGTCTGTCTCAATGGGGGCGCTGGTCATCTATTCCACACCTAACTTCATGTATTGGCTGGGAAAACGTCGTCCTTATATGTAAAAATAGCCACAGCAACAACCCCTGCCTATAACAGTGCTGCGATGCAAAACGACGCGACCGTGACCGACACCCCCAAGCCCGCCCAGTCCTGCGCCTCGATGGCGGAGTTGCGGGGGGCGATCGACGCGCTGGATGCGCGGCTGGTGGCGCTGCTGGCGGTGCGCCAGGCCTATATCGAGCGCGCGGCGCAGTTGAAGACGGGCCGGGACCAGGTGCGCGACCCGGCGCGGATCGAGGATGTGGTCGCCAAGGTGATCGCCGAGGGCCGCAAGGCGGGCCTGTCACCCGATATCGCCGAGCCGGTCTGGCGGACGCTGATCGAGGCCAGCATCGCCCATGAGTTTGAAGCGTTCGATCAGAAATAGCCGCATCCACCGGCTTTCTTCCTCCGCAGCGCGAAGCGCCTGATGCGGGGGGAGATGTCGCAGCGATGGGTCCGCGGAGCGGACCGAGCTGCGACAGAGGGGGTAACAAATTAAGCCGCCAGATATTCCGCGATGAAAAGCTGCACGGCATGGCCTTCCTGCTGCAGGCGGCGCACCGCTTCCTCGGCCCTGTCGCTGCCGGTCAGCGGGTCCACCGGCTCGGCCGCGGCCGCCGCCTCGCCCATCGCGAACGCGCCCACGCCCCGGGCCGCGCCCTTGATGGTGTGGGTGATCTCGCGCCAGCGCTTGGCGTCGCGCGCCCGCAGCACGGTATGCAGCTGGCCCACCATCTCGGTGATCTGGCCGTCGAACAGCTTGAGGATTTCGGCGTTCAGCGCCTTCTCCCCGCCGGTATAGCGGGCCAGATGGGACAGATCGATCGGCGCCTGTTCGACAGGGGGCTGGGTCATGATGCCCATCCTGCCGCCTGTACGGCTAAGACCGCGTTAATACGGGGATTTTCCGTCCAGAAACCGCCCAAACCCTCGCCAGGCCGCCCTTTCGATGCTTAACTTGGGCTAAGGGCGCAGATTTTCGAAGGCGTGATCCATGGCCAGGACATTCGGGCAGAACCAGCCGGTGCTGGTGGAAAAGCCTGGCGAAACCGCCGCGCCCGCGCCGGAGCACGCCCCGCTGCCCCGCCTCCGCAAAAGCCGCTTTCCCGTTTTTGCCTATGCCACGGCCGGGCTGCTGTCGGCTTTCTGGATCGGCACCGGCGCGGCCTATCTGTGGGGCTATCTGGGGCCGCAGGGCCTTGGGGCGCTGCCCCTGCCTTTTGCCGCGCTGACCGGCGCGGCCCTGCTGCTGCCGCCCTTCCTGTTCCTGGGGTTCGCCGCCGCGCTGGCCCGGGCCAGCGCCATGACCGACGCCGCCCGCACCCTGATGGCGGCCAGCGAGCGGCTGTTCGCCGCCGACGAGACCGCCGCCGCCAATGCCGCGCGGCTGGCCCGCGCGGTGCGCCGCGAGCTGGACGGCCTCAATACCGGGCTGGAAGTCGCCTTCCAGCGCATGCGGACGCTGGAAGCGGTGCTGGAAAAACAGATTTCCACCCTGGACGATGCGGGCGCGCGCGCCGCGGTGCGCGGCGACACCATCGCCGCCAAGCTGCATCAGGAAAGCCAGCGGCTGGAAATGCTGGGCGATCATCTCAACCAGGCTGCGGGCCGGGCGGGCGAGGCGGTGGCGGGCCGCGCGGCGCAGATCCGCGCCACGATGGAATCCGCCGAAGGCACGCTGAAGATGGCGACCCAGTCGCTGGATGTGCAGGCGGCGGGTTTCCGCGCCGCCATCACCCAGGCCGCCGAAGCGCCGCTGGAAGCCGCCCGTTCGCTGGAGGCGCAGGCCACGCGGATCGAGGAGGTCTCGGATGCCGCGATGGGCCGCGCCGAATTCGTGCTGGCGCGGCAGGAAAAGCATCGCGCCCAGATGCAGGAGCTGGTGCAGCGCCTGAAGGACGAAAGCGAGGCGTTTGAAACCGCGCTGTCGCTCCAGCGCACCGGCATGGAACAGGCCATCGAACAGCTGGGCGGCGAGGCCAGGAAGTTCGAGACCGTGACCGGCGATGCCGAACGGCATCTGGAACTGATCATGTCCAATGCGGTGACGCGCGCCGGCCAGTTGACCGACGCCTTCGCGCAGGAGGCGGCGCGGCTGAAAGACACCAGCGAGGCGGCCAACACGCTGCTGGCCAGCCTTTCGGCGGCGATGCGCGATGCTGGCGCGGGCGCCCAGACCCTGATCGGGGAAAGCGCCGCGCAGGCCAAGCAGGATGCGCGCCTTCTGGTGGGCGAGGCGATGGCCGAATGTGAAAGGCTGCTGCGGACGGCGGGCGAACTCAGCGCCGAGGCGGGCCGGATTCGCGGCCTGCTGTCGGAGACGACGCGCGATGTCGAAAAGCACCTGATCCGGCTGCCGGGCCTGGCGCAGGAGGAAGCGCGGCGGGTGCGCCAGATGATGCAGAGCGAGACCGAGCAGATTCTCGACCTGTCAGCGCGGACCCTGTCCACGCTGCATGCCCGCTCCACCCAGAAGATCACCGCGCCCGATGCGGCCCATGCTGGCGGCGGCCCGATGAAGCCCGCCGCGCCCGAACCGGAGGCCGAAGGCTTGAAGGGGTTGGCGCGCAAGCTGACCACGCGCAAGCCGGAACCGCGCAAGGGCGATGCGCCCGCCTGGGAAATGAAAACCTTGCTGGCGGCGGCGGAACAGGGCGAAGGCCCGCGCGTCCTGCGCAGCAGCGCGCGCGCGGGCGCGGAGACGGCCGCCACCTTGGGGGCGCTGGAACTGGCGCTGGCCGACCTGGCGATTGACCTGTCGGCGCTGGAACAGGCCCAGCCCGGCGACGAGGACTGGAAGCGCTATCTGGCGGGCGACCGGGCGGTGTTCGCGCGGCGGCTGTCCGACGCGATCGACGAAAGCGCGGTGGACCGCATCACCACGCTCTATCGCGACGATTCCCGCTTCCATGCGGCGGCCGACGCCTATCTGGCGGAGTTCGAGACTCTTTTGACGCGGGCGCGCGAGGGCGACGGCGCGGGCGGGCTTCTGACCTCGACCCTGCTGTCGGCGGATACCGGCAAGGTCTATCTGGCGATCGCGTATGCTTTGGGCCGACTCTAGGTCGGCCCAAATTATTTCTGGTCGCGCGGCCTGACGCTGTCGCTCCGCATCGCTGGGCCGACGTTCTGGGGCCGACTCTAGGTTGATTTCCGTAGTCGCGCGGCGAAGAAGCCGTCCATGCCGCCCTTGCCGCTCAAGTGACAGGGCAGGGTGCGAAGATCGCCGTCGGGCGTGATCCATTCGCCGTGACCGAAGACGTCTTCCGCTGTGAGCGGTGCGCGCATGAAATCCGGGTTGCGTTCCAGGAACAGCGCCACCTGCTCCTCGCCTTCCTCCCGCTCCAGCGAGCAGACGGCGAAGACCAGCATACCGCCCGGCTCCACCATGCCTGCGCCGCTCTCCAGAATGTCATAGGCCGCGGCGGCGGAGACGGTGACATCGGCCGCGCCCTTGATCCAGGGCAGGTCGGGATGGCGGCGGATGGTGCCGGTGGCGGTGCAGGGCGCATCCACCAGCACGAAGGGCGCGCGCAACGTCTGGTCGCGGGCATCGCCGGTGACGATCTGGGCACTGAGGCCGGTGCGCGCCAGATTGTCGGCGATGCGCCCGGCGCGCGCCGGATCGATCTCCACCGCGATCACCTTTGCGCCGCGCGCCGCCAGTTGCAGCGTCTTGCCGCCGGGCGCGGCGCACAGGTCGATCACGGCCTGGCCCGCCACATCGCCCAGCAGCAGGGCAGGCAGGGTGGCGGCGGCGTCCTGCACCCACCAGGCACCTTGCGCGAAACCGGGCAATGTCTCGACCCGTCCCTCTTCGCGCAGGCGGCGAACGGGACCGAACAGCGCGTCGCTCTCCGGGTGCGGCGCGTCTTGCGACTTCAGCACGATATCCAGCGGCGCTTCGGCCAGATGCGCGGCGGTGATGGCGCGGGCGGTGTCCTTGCCATATTGCGCGGCCCAGCGGGTCCACAGCCAGTCGGGCACGCACAGCCGCTCGCGGTCCATGCCCGACAGCAGGTCCGCGCCTTCGCTGGCCACCTTGCGCAGCACCGCATTGACTAGCGGCTTGAAATGCACCGCCTTGGGGTCCTTGCCGGCCAGTTGATTGGCGGCATCCACCGCCGCATGCGGCGCGACCTTGAGGATCAGCAGTTCGCACGCGCCCAGCAGCAGGATCTCGCTGGCCGCACCGGACTTGTGCTGGGGCAGCGGTTTCTTGAGGAACTTGCGCAGCACCGCATCCAGCGCTCCCATGTGGCGCAGCGTCTGGCTGGCCAGGGCGCGCGCAAAGCCCGCATCGCGGGGCGCGAAGTCTTTCAACGTCTCAAGCTGGAAATCCAGCGCGCGCCGTTTCTGCAGCACGCCGGACAGGATGGCGAGCGCGGCGCGGCGCGCGGGAAGTCCGGCCTGGTCGGTCATCGCGCGTCTTTAGCGCATATGCCGGTTCAGCCCCAAGG
>DASTMN010000093.1:0-19084 GCA_035714165.1 Rhizomicrobium sp. | reverse complement strand
GGGTCTTCGCGGTCGGGCACCGCCGCCAGCACGATGCCGGGTGGCAGCCGCGTCGGCACATCCTTCATGGAATGGACGGCGGCATCGATCTTGCCGTCCAGCAGGGCCTGGTCCAGCTCGCGGGTGAACAGGCCCTTGCCGCCCTGGTCCTGCAAACGGCCCTTCAGGGCGTCGCCGCTGGTCATGAAGCTTTCGATGGGGAAGGCGGCGATATCCGCGCCTGCGCGCGCGGCCAGCATCCCTGCCACCATGCGGCTTTGCGCCAGCGCCAGCGGCGAGCCGCGCGATCCGATTTTCAGCAGCACATCCATGTTATTTCCATTCCGCAATAGGCGGCATGGAGGACAGGATGCTCTCGACATTGCCGCCGGTCTTCAGCCCGAAATGGGTGCCCCGGTCATAGAGCAGGTTGAACTCGACATAGCGGCCGCGCCATTTGGCCTGCTCGTGGCGTTCGGCCCCGGTCCAGCTTTCGTGCATGCGGCGGCGGATGAGCGCGGGCTGGATGTCCAGAAAGGCCCGGCCGACATCCTGCGTGAAGGCGAAGTCGCGGTCCCAGTCGCCGCTGTCGTGATGGTCGTAGAAGATGCCGCCCACGCCGCGCGGCTCGCCGCGATGGGGCAGCCAGAAATATTCGTCGGCCCATTTTTTGTACCGGGCATACCAGCCTTCGTCGTAGCCGTCGCAGGCGGCTTTCAGCCGGGCATGGAAATCCACCGCGTCGGGATGATCGTCGCGGCGCGCCGCGTCCAGCGTGGGGTTGAGGTCGGCGCCGCCGCCGAACCAGCCTTTTGTGGTCACGATCATGCGGGTGTTCATATGCACGGCGGGCACGCGCGGATTGGCCATATGGGCGATCAGGCTGATGCCGCTGGCCCAGAAGCGCGGATCGGCGTCCGCGCCCGGAATCTGCCTGGCGAAATCGGGCGAGAACTCGCCATACACGGTCGAGGTATGAACACCGACTTTTTCAAACAGGCGGCCGCGCATCATGCCCATCACGCCGCCGCCCTGATCGGAGGCGCCGTCTCCCCGCGTCCAGGGAGTGCGGACGAAGCGGCCGGGTTCGCCGGGATAAAGACCGGCGGGCGCTTCCTGCTCCAGCGCCTCGAAGGCCGCCATGATGGAGTCGCGTAGTTCCTCGAACCAGGCGCGGGCTTTGGCTTTGCGGGTTTCCTCGATCATGCGGCTGCTTTTAGCCCCTTGGGACCGCTGCCGCACCATTGTTTTTGCCGCAGCGTCCCGCCATCATGGTTCGATAGCAGGACGCACCCGGAATGCCGGGGCAACAGGAAACGGGGCACCAGATGACAAAGCTGAATCGCCGGGTCTTTGTGGGCGCGGGCATCGCGCTGGCCGCGACCCCCGCCCTGGCTGCCGATCCGCGCACCGGGTTTGCCGTGCCGGACGGCGCCTGCGATTGCCACAATCATGTCTATGATCCGCGTTTCTCGTACCTGCCCGATGCGGTGCTGAAGCCGCCTTACGCCACCGTGGCCGACTATCGCGCGCTGCAGAAGCGCATCGGCACCAGCCGCAGCATCGTGGTGCAGCCGTCCAGCTATGGCACCGACAACCGCTGCACCCTGGATGCCGTCGCCCAGCAGGGCGATGCGGCGCGGGGCGTCTGTGTCGTCAATGCCAGCGTCAGCGACGCCGAACTGAAGCGGCTGCATGCGGCAGGCATGCGCGGCGTGCGCATCCAGTTCGGGCTGGGCAACCCCGTGCCGGCGGAAGAGGTGATGCCGCTGGCCAAGCGCATCGCGGCGCTGGGCTGGCATATCCAGTGCAACATGCCGCCCGACCTTCTGGTGCAGATGGAATCGCTGCTGATGGGCCTGCCGGTGCCGGTGGTGGTGGATCACCTGGGCCGCGCCACGGCGGTGGGTCAGCCGCAATACGACACGGTGCGCCGCCTGCTGGAAAAGGGGCATGGCTGGGTCAAGGTGTCGGGCGCCTATCTCTATGGCGGCGGCGGTGCGCCGGACTATGCCGGGGCGACGGCGGCGGCCAAAGGCTATATCGCCACCGCGCCGGAGCGGTGCATCTGGGGCAGCGACTGGCCGCATCCCGACGCCACCAGAAAAGTCAGCCCGGTCGCCATGCCCGACGATGTGGTGCTGATCGCGCTGATGAAAAGCTGGGCGCCGGACGAAAAGCTGCGCCACCGCATCCTGGTGGAGAATCCGGAACGGCTTTACGGCTTCGACCCGAAAAAGCGCCCGAAGACCAACTAAGCCAGCATCGCCGCATAGGTATCTTCCAGCCCCGCCACGAAGCGGGCGCTGTCGAACAAGGGCGCATTCTTGCGATTTACGGCCAGCTTGTCGCGCGTGGCCTTGAGCAGGGCGGGATTGCGCGCCAGCTCCAGCGCCAGCGCCTCATAATCCTCGGGCCGGTGAGTAACCAGTTCCGCGAGCCCGGTGAATTTCAGCAGGCTGGCGGCGACGCGGCCCTGAAAGCTTTTGCCGTGACAGGTCACCAGCGGCAGGCCCGCCCACAGGGCATCGCTGGCGGTGGTATGGGCGTTGTAGGGCAGGGTATCGAGAAACAGGTCGGCCAGCCTGTGCCGCGCCAGATGCGCCGCCGCGTCCAGGCGCGGCGCGAAAACCAGCCGCGACGCGTCCACGCCGCGCGCCGCCGCCGCGCGCCGCAGGTTGGGCGTCGCGGGCGAGTCCAGCAGCCACAGCACGCTGCCGGGCACCTGCGCCAGCAGCCGCATCCAGATGTCGAAGACCGGGGCGGTGATTTTCCAGTTGTTGTTGAAGCAGCAGAAGACGAATGCGTCGTCCGGCAGGCCCGCCTCGGTGCGGTCGGGCGCGGGGCCGACCAGTCGCGTGGCGTCGTTGGGCTGGTAGCAGTCCGGCAGGTGGATGATCTTTTCGCTGAAAGAAGGCTGCTGGTCCATCGGCGTCACCACCCGGTCGCCCAGCACCACGTCCATCCAGGGCGCGCCGGTGGTGCCGGGATAGACCAGATAGTTCACCTGCACCGGCGCGGGGCGGTGGGCGAAGATGCCGGGCCGTCCGTCCAGCGTGTGGCCGTTCAGGTCCACCGCGATGTCGGTCTCCGCGGCGCGCAGCATCCCGGCGATCTCCGCATCGCTTTTGCCGCGCACGTCATGGAAATGGTCGAAGGCCTTTTCCAGCCGCGCCCGCATCGGGCTTTGGTCGTCCGGGCCGAAGGCATAGGCGCTGATCTCGAACCGCGCGCGGTCGTGACGTTCAAACAGCTCGGCCATCAGCATGGCGGTGGCATGCTGGTGGAAATCCGCCGACAGATAGGCCAGCCGGATGCGGTCATGGCCGTATTTTTCACCCTGCCAAAGGGGCGGGCGAGGTGGTGCGGTGCGCTGGATGGCGTTCTCGGCGCAGCGGCGCAGCAGCGCCGCATCCTCGCTATATCCCAGCAGGACAAAGGGCTGGATGGCGCGGCCCGCCGCCACCGCCTGCGGCAGCAGTTGCGCCAGCCGGGCGGTACGATCCCAGTCGCACAGCAGCAGCGCCGCATGGGCGATGCCGTTCAGCACATGCGGGTGATTGGGATTTTGCGCCAGCGCCTGTTCGTAATCGGCCAGGGCCTCCTCCACCCGGCCCAGGTCGCGCAGGGCGTTGCCGCGCACATACAGCGCCTCGGCGAATCCCGGCTGCACCGCCAGCGCGCGCCCGGCTGCCGCCTGCGCTTCGTCGAAGCGGCGCATTTCCCACAGCATCATGGCGCAGTTGGTGATGGCGTTGACATGGCCCGGCTGCAGCGCCGCCGCGCGGCTGTAGCTGTCCAGCGCCGCCTGCCGTTGCCCAAGCTGGCGCAGGGCGGTGCCGCGATTGTTCCAGATGGCGGCGATGTCGGGCCGCTGGGCCAGTGCGGCATCGTAATCGGCCAGCGCCGCGCCGCCGCGCCGCAATTCCAGGAAGATGTTGCCGCGATTGAACAGGGCTTCCAGATAGCCGGGCCGCAACGCGAGCGCCTTGTCCTGTGCGGCCAGCGCCTCGTCCTTGCGGCCCAGCGCGCTCAGAACATTGCCGTGATTGGAAAAGCCTTCCGGTGAGGGCGACAGCGCCAGCGCCTGGCGATACAGCCGCTCGGCCTCGTCCAGCCGCCCGCCGCGCTGCGCCGCCAGCGCCTGCTGCATCAGGTTCATTTCCGCACGGCCGTGTTGGTGGCTCCGTCAATAATCGTCAGCGCGCCATCCACCCGGCTGGCGACATAGACCTTGTTGCGCACCGGGTCGGCGGCGATGGCCCAGGGCGCGGCGCCGGTCGGCACGGTGGCGACCAGGGCATGCGTGCGCCCGTCGATCACGCTCACGCTGGCGTCATGGGTGTTGGCGACATAGACGCGGCCGGTGCGTTCGTTGACAGCGATCTGCTGCGGCCACAGACCCACCTTGACGGTGGCAACGGGCCGGTTGGTGCGGCCGTCAATCACCGTCACATCGCTGCTTTCGTAATTGACGACATAGAGGGTGCCGGTGCGCCCGTTCACCGCCGCCGCCACCGGCGACTTGCCCGTTCCGATGGTGGAGACGGTGTCGCCATTGGCCGTATCCACCAGGATCAGCATGTCGTCATTGGGCGAGGGCAGCAGCAGCCGTCCGGTCTTGTCGTCAAAGGCCGAATCCCACTGGTGCCAGCCGGGCAGGGCCAGGCGCGTCGGGGCCAGGGTGGCGGCATCGACGATGGTGAGGAAATTGTCCTCATAGCCGACGAAATAGATTTTGCCCGCCTTGCTGTTCACCGACAGGGCATTGCCTTCGGTGCCGGCGCGGATGACGGTGACCTGCCCGGTCGCCAGGTCCACCATGCTGGGATCGGTGCCGGTGCTGGCCGAGACATAGAGTTTTCCGGTGGCGGGATCGAGCGCGGTCAGGCTGCCGCGATCGGCGGGAATGGTCTGGATCACCGCATCGCTGTCCGGGTCTATCACCGAGATGGTGCCGGGGCCGCGGTTCATGGCATAGACTCGGCCGGTGCGCGGGTCGAGCGTCAGGTCCTTGACGTTGGCGCCGGTCGGCAGGGCCTTGACCGCGCCGGTGCGGCCGTCCGCGATCTTGACCAGGCCCAGTTCGGGAAACACGGCATAGGCCTTGCCGTTGGCGGGATTGACCACCACGCCCTTGGGGCCGTCGGTGACGCCGACCTGCGCCCGCGCGCCGCCCGTCGCCAGCAGGGCCGCCAAAAGGCTCGAAAGCATCAGGATGGGAAGCCGGGACAGCATGGCGGACCTTCACGAAACCGCGCGACTATAGCCGAAGGTTTTCCTGCCGCCACAGATTGCTTTCGCCATGGATTGCTTTGAAATGCGCCGCCTGTATCAATGCGCGCCATGAGAACGCTGCTGCTCGCCCTTGTCCTGCTGCCGCTTGCCGCATGGCCCGCCCTGGCGCAGCAACAGCCGGTGCCGCCCAAGGTTCTGGCCTTCTATTCCACCGGCGGCGAGATCGACCATCTGATGTATGCCCGCGACGCCGCCCGCCAGCTGGGCGAGCGGGCCAAGGCGGGCGGCTACCGCTTCGCCACCACCAGCGACTGGGACGCGATGAACGAGGCGACCCTGCGGGACGTCCGCCTTGTCATCTTCCTCAACGGCCAACCCCAGACCCCGGAGCAGCGCGCCGCCTTCCAGCGCTACATGGAGAATGGCGGGCGCTGGATCGGCTTCCACATCTCCGGTTTCCCCAGCAGCCAATGGCAATGGTACAAGGATTTCCTGGGCGGCATGGCCTTCGGCGCCAGCAACTGGCCGTCGCTGCCGGCGCGGGTAAATATTGACGATGCCGTCCATCCGGTGACGGAGGGTATTCCGCGCAGTTTCATCGCCCCGATCAACGAATGGTATTCCTGGTCGCCCAGTCCGCGCACCAATCCGGCGGTGCATGTGCTGATGACGCTGGACCGTTCCAACTTCCCGCTGGGCATCAAGAATGTGCTGCATGACCAGGATATTCCCGTGGCCTGGAGCAATACCCGCTACCGGATGGTCTATTTCAATTACGGCCATGGCGACCGCATCTATAGCCGGCCCGAACTGCCGCGCATGACCGACAATGCGATCCGCTGGCTGCTGAAGGACTGATGCCTCTCCTGCATTGCGCCAGCGCCGCCATCCGCCGTCTTGTGCTGGCCGCGCTGGCCGTTCTGGTTGCCGCGGCGCCCGCAGGGGCGCAGGCGCCGGTTCCCGCCGCGCTCAGTCCCGCCGCCAATACGGCCTGGCTGGCGGAGAATGCCAAAAAGCCCGGCACGATCCTGCGGCCCAGCGGCGTGCAGTATCGCGTGCTGCGGAGCGGTTTTGGGCGGCGGCCCGGCGGCAGCGATGTGGTGCGGATGGATTTCCGCGTCCGCCTGATTGACGGCAGGCTGGTGGATGGGTCCGCCCCCGGCTTTCCCGCCGCCGTGGCGATGCCCAGCATTTCGATGGCGGGGCTGGCGGAGGTGCTGTCGCTGATGCGCGAGGGCGACCGCTGGCAGGCCGCGGTTCCGGCCAACCTGGCGCTGGGCGCGGCGGGCGGGGGAAACGGCGTGATCCCGCCGGACCAGACCCTGCTGTTCGAGATCACCCTGGTTTCGGCGGTCGCGCCGCGCCCCGGCGAGGCCGCGCCGCCAAGCCCCTTTTCGCTCTGGGGAGACGGCTATACCAGCGGAGCGCGCGTCACCATCCGGCCCTGAAACCGCCCGGCTTGACGGGGTGGGGGAGGGGCCTTATAGCCCTGCCCCTCCGCCGCCGGACTCCAGTCATGGAGGGGGCATCGGCGGGCGCGTAGCTCAGCGGGAGAGCACTCCCTTCACACGGGAGGGGTCACAGGTTCAATCCCTGTCGCGCCCACCATCATTCGCCGCATGAAAGCATTTCGTGCAGCGCCGCCTGCGATGGAACGACATGCCCGATACCTCGGACGATTATGTTTATGACGATGCGTCCGGCGAGTGGATTCCCGCCACCGAAGCCGCGCGGCGGACCGCTGCCGCGCAGACCGTCGAGGTGCGCGATTCCGCCGGCAACCTGCTGGCGGATGGCGACAGCGTCGTCACCATCAAGGACCTCAAGGTGAAGGGGGCCGGGCAGACCCTGCGCCGGGGGACAGTCATCAAGTCCATCCGGCTCACCGGCGATCCGCAGGAGATTGACTGCCGGTATGAAGGCATCAAGGGGCTGGTGCTGCGGGCGGAGTTCGTCCGCAAGCACTGAGTGCCCCCGCCAGAAGCCTGCCCCGTCAGAAGCCTGAGAGAATCTTCAGAGGCCTGACAGAATCCAGTGATCGTTCAGCTCCGGGCCGCCGCCCCGGTTGCCGCTGCCCGCCAGGACATGGATGCGGTCGCCCACCGGCACGGCCTGCATGCCATGACGGCCCACCGGAAGGGGCGGCAGCGTGATCCAGGCGCCCCTTTCGATGTCGAAGGCTTCGACCTCCGCATGGGCAGGCACCTGGCGGTCGCTTTCACCGCCCATCACCACCACCCGCTTGCCCGCGGTCACCACCGACACGCCGGCGCGCGGCGTGGGGATCGGCGCGGTGGCGGTGGTCCAGCGTCCGGCGGCGATGTCATAGATATCCAGCTGCGGCACCGTCAGGTTCATCGTCTGCTTCTGGTCGGCCGCGCTTCTGCGGCCCCCGGCGGCATAGATTTTACCGGCCAGAACCACGGCATGGAAATGATCGCGGGCATGGGGCGCATCGGGCAGGGCGGTCCAGGTTCCGCTTCTGGGATCGAACCGGTCCAGCCAGGGCACGAAACCCGAATTGTGTCCCAGGCGATTGCCGCCGATCAGGTAAATATGATCGCCATGCACGACCACGCCGGCGCCGCCACGCTGGCGTCCGGCGGGCATCGCCGCGCCTTCCGTCCAGCTATCGGCCGCCGGATCGTAGATCAGGACGCGGGGCACGATGTTTTCCTGCGGGAAGGGGCCTGTGAAGGCACCGATCACATAGATGTGGCCGTCGAAAACCACGGCCTGGGTATGATTGATCTCGACCGGCGGCTTTGCGCCCGTCCGCCACTGGCCGGACGCCAGGTCGAGAATGTCGAGCGGGCGGTCGCCACGGCCGCCGATGAGATAAAGCCTGCCGTTGACGACCGCGGCGGCGCTCTCGTGGCGCGCGGTGGGTTGCCCGGAGGACGGTTGCTGCGCGGACCATTTCAGTCCGGCCTCCTGGCGAAGGGCGGGCTGCGCCATGACATTCGGCGTCAGGGCGCCAACGGCAAGAAAGCACAAGGCTGCCGCTTTAAACACATGACGCATGGACATGGCCCTCATCGCTGACGCGCTGGAAGTATATCCGGCCACCAAGCAGAGTCACGCTTTGCGGTTCTGCTGTCGCCGCGCCCGCAACCAAAGTGCCGTTTCCGGTTGTGCGGCAATGTGCGAATGGCGGCCCGCCGCGCCACCCCTGTCGAAGGCGCGTGTTTAGGGCTTGTCCTTGCATCGGATCAAACGCGCGGGGCTTTTCGCATTGAGGCATTTGTGCGGCGTGAAGCTGCATATGAATTGTATGTCATGCACACCATGCAGGAACCGTTCATCCACCGTTCAGCCGCGCGTCATTAAGACGAAACGCGAAGACATGGACATCCGGCGGCGTTTCAAAATGAAACGATGTTGAGGCCGCGCCGCCAGACCGCACTGCCTGAAATTTCTGAAGCAACGTCACACACATGCGCGCGATGCAATGCTGACAATTTTAAATAACCCTTCTTAAAAAACGCCGCGATTGTACTAAGTGCGGCTTACGACAACCCCCCAAAGGAGCTTCCCCATCGTGTCCACCTTCATTAGCAAGACCATTCGCTCTGCCGTTCTGGGCACGGCGCTTATCGGATTCGGCAGCATGGGCGCGATGGCGGCAACCTCCACTTCGACCTTCCAGGTGACGGCCAATGTGCAGGCCACCTGCCAGATTTCCGCGACCAACCTGAACTTCGGCAATTACTCCGGCGTCGAACTCACCAACACCTCGACCATCACGGTGAACTGCACGCAGAACCAGGGCTATGACATCGGCCTGAACGGCGGCAGCTCCAATCTGCCCGTGACGGCCCGCAAGATGACCGGCCCCGGCGGCACCGTGCTGGCCTATGGCCTGTACAGCGACACCAACCGCACCACCAACTGGGGCAATACCGTCGGTTCCGACGCCGTGCACGGCAATGGCAGCGGCGCCAACCAGACCCTGACGGTCTATGGCAAGCTGCCCGCCAATCAGCTGGTTACGCCGGGTGCCTACTCGGATACCATCACCGCGACGATCACCTACTGATAGATTCGGGAGGCGGCGAAGCAGACATGCCATCGTGGTTCGCCTCCCGGTCCGCATTCTGCCTGGCGGCGCTGGCGGTTCTTGGAACCGCCAGCGCCGTTCAGGCGCAGTCTCTCGCCGTTCAGCCTGTCGTGGTGCAGCTTGCGCCGGGGCAGATGGCCGAGACGCTCACCATCCTCAACCAGTCATCCGACCCCAGCGCCTTCCAGGTGCGTGCCTTCACATGGGAAACGGAAAACGGCGCCGACAAGCTGACGCCCACCGACAAGGTGGCGATCAGCCCGCCCTTGGGCACCATCGCGCCCAACCAGCGCCAGTTGATCCGCGTGGTGCTGCGCCAGCCCGCGCAGGCGCGGGAAGAAACCTATCGCATCTGGATTGACCAGATTCCCGCCGCCAGCGAGCCGGGCAGCATCCGCATCGCCCTGCGTCTTTCCATCCCGATCTTCTCGGCGCCCGCCACGCGTGTCGCGCCCGACCTGCAATGGCGGCTGACGCGCGCGCCGGGCGGGCTGCTGCTGACCGCCACCAATACCGGCACCCGCCACCAGGCGGTGCGCAATATCGGCCTGGCCATGCCGGACGGTCGCGCCCTGAAACCGGGCGGCAACACCTCGCCCTATGTGCTGGCGGGCGGCATGCGGCAATGGACCTTCGCCGCGCCGGAGAGCGCGCCGGCCAGCCTGCGCCTGACCGCCACGACCCAGGACGGCCCGCTGGACCAGAGCCTTGTGCCGGGTTCCCCGCCCTGACGCGGCATAAACGGGCGCGGCGCATGCGCGGATGGAAACAGTTCGGTTTCGCGGCCCGCATCCTGGCGCTGTTTCTGCTGGCTCTGTTTCTGCTGGCTCTGGCGCCCGCGCGCGCCCAGACGGAGGTGCCGCTGCAACTGTCCGTCACCCTGAACGGCTATCCCACCGGGCTGATCGGCGAGTTTCTGCAACGTGACGGACAGCTGTTCGTGCGGCCGAAGGAATGGGCCGAACTAGGCCTTCGCCTACCGGAGCCGCCGGGGCCCGACGGGCTGGCCGCGCTCTCCGCCATAAATGATCTGCAAGTCCGGCTGGACAGCGCGACGCAGACGCTTTTCCTGACCGCGCCCGCCGCGCTGCTGTTGCCTCAGATACTCAAGCCGCCAGCCCTGCGCGGCAGCACCGACACGGTGGAGAGCGGCACCGGCGTCACCGTCAATTACGACGTGACGGGCAGTGTTGCGCGCGGGCAGCCGCGCGCCAGCGGGCTGTTCGACCTGCGCGGCTTCACGCCATTCGGCACGGCCTCCACCGGCCTTCTAGCCTATGCCAACCCGGCGTCCGGCCGGGCCAGCCTGGTGCGGCTGGATTCGGGCCTGTCCTATGCCGATCCGGATTCGATGCGCCGCTACCGGCTGGGCGATACCATCACCGGGGGGCTGAAATGGACCCGGCCCGTGCGCCTGGCCGGATTGCAGGTGCAGTCCGATTTCCATATCCGGCCCGACCTGATCACGTTCCCGACGCCGATAGTGGCGAACACCGCCGCGGTGCCCTCCACCGTGGATGTGCTGGTGAACAACGCCCAGGCGCTTTCGGGGCAGGTTGCGCCCGGCCCCTTCCAGGTGGCGCAGCTTCCCATCGTGACGGGCGCCAGCACCATCACCACCACCGTCACCAATGCCCTGGGCCAGCAGGTCACCACGACCCTGCCATTCTATGCCAGCACCGACATGCTGGCCGATGGGCTGGAAAGCTATTCCGCCGAGATGGGCTGGATCCGCCGCAACTGGGGCTTTGTCAGCAACGACTATCGCGAGCTGGTCGGCGCGGCGAGCTATCAGCGCGGCCTGTCGGATATCCTGACCGGCCAGGCCCATATGGAGGCGGCATCGGGCCTTGTCATGGGCGGCGCCGGGCTGGTGATGAATGTGTTCAACCTGGGCACGGTGGATGTCGCCGTGGCGGGCAGCGTGTCGCGCGGCCGCAAGGGCGGGCAGGTCTCCTTCGGGGCCAACCATCTGGGCCAGCCGCTGAGCCTGGGTTTTTCCGCCATCCTCTCCGATGGCGGGTTCCGCGATCTGGCCTCGCGCAACGGCGCGCCGGTGCCGCGGCGGCTGCTGTCGGCCAATGCCAGCCTGGCGCTGGGCCGTTATGGCGCGCTGGGCCTGGCCTATACCGGCATCCGGCGCGACGCGGCGGCGCAGCTTGCGCTGTTCAACGGCGGCGATCCCGCCACCGGCGGCTTCACCCTGGACCGGAACGGCACGGTGCCCTCCGATCTCTCCACCCTGGTCCCGGCGCAGCATGTCGAACTGGTGTCGGCCAATTACAGCGTGCAGCTGGACCGGCTGTCGCTCTATCTCACCGGCTTCCATGATTTCACCGGCAATGGCGGCGGCGCGATGCTGGGCGTGACCATGCCGCTGGGGCCGCGCAGTTCCGCCACCGTCAGCGGCGGCACGGCGGGCGCGGGCGCCTATGGGCAGTTCCAGGCGGTGCAGACACCGGTCTCGCCCGGCGACTGGGGGTACCAGGCTTATGCCCTGAACAATCCCGACCACCAGTTTCTGGACGTACAGTACAAGTCGCCCTGGGCGCTGGTCACCGGCGGCGTGGACCAGTTGTCGGGCACCACCACCCTGCGCGCCCAGGCGCAGGGATCGCTCTCGGTGATGCGCGGCGCGGGCCTGTTCGCCTCCAACACCATCAACGACAGTTTCGCCGTGGTGGATACGGGCGGGGTGCCCGGTGTCGCGGTGATGGCGGAAAACCGGCTGGTCGGGCGCACCAACGCGTCCGGCCGCCTGCTGGTGCCCGAGCTGCGCGCCTTTGAAGCCAATCATCTGTCGATCGAGCCGAACGACATCCCCATCACCGACAGCCTGGGCTTTGCCATGCGCGATGTGCGGCCGCAGGAAAATTCCGGCGTGCTGGTCGATTTCCCCATCGCGCGCGGCGCCGCCGCCCTTGTCACGCTGACGGACGCGGCGGGCGTGCCGCTGCCGGTTGGCAGCGCCGTCGAGTTCGCCGCCACCGGCACCATGATGCCGATGGGCTATGAAGGGGCGGTCTATGTGGAAAAGCTGAGGCCGTCCGGGAACCTGCTGCGGGTGACGCAGCCCGATGGGAAGCGCTGCACCGCGACATTTGATTATGTGGCCGCTTCCGGTACCATTCCCCGCATCGGGCCGCTGGCCTGCCGGGAATCCTGACCCATGCGTTTTGCATCCTGCTTGGCACCGTGCCTGGTCGTGGCCGCGCTGGCGGCCCAGACGTCCGCCGCCGCGGGCCAGGCGGCCTGTACCGCCACCGTGACGCCGGTCAGCTTCGGCGCCTATTCCCCCTTTCTCGATGCGGCGCTGGACTCCACCGGCCAGGTGAACGTCACCTGCACCGAAACCAGCAGCTATTTCGTGGGGATGAATGCGGGCGTGAATGCGGGCGGCAATTTCGCCAATCGCCGGATGAGCAACGGCGACACGTTCCTGTCCTATCAGCTTTACACCGACAGCACGCGCAGCACGATCTGGGGTGACGGCAGTGGCGGCAGCATGACGGTGTCGCAGGCCAGTCCCGGCATCAGCACGGTCTATGCGCGTCTTCCGGCGCACCAGTCGGTCAGCGCCGGAACCTTTACCGACACCATCCTGGTCACCATCACCTACTGAATAGGGAAAATTTTAGCGAATGCCCTAAGCGGGCGCCAACACCTGCCCTTTTACACAGAAAGCCTTGACGGACGATCCCGATCCGGGGGGCCAGATGACGGGTATCACGCGCAGAAGCGCCGTGTGCAGGAGTGGGGTTTCGCGGGCGCGCTGCCTGCTGGTGGCCGCTTTTGCCTTCGGCCTGGCCGTGCTGCCCGCCCAGGCGGCGACGCGCCAGGGCAGTTTCCAGGTCCGGGCCTTTGTCGTCGCCTCCTGCGGGATTTCCGGTTTCGGCGCTTCGCTGGACGGCCCGTTTGCAGGCTTTGCCTGCCAGCCCACGCCCAGTTTCTCGCCGATCCTGCCGCCGCCGCCCCGCACCGTCCTGCAAAGGGATGACGGCGAAAGTGTCCTGACGGTGGAGTTCTAGGCGCGGGGCGCCTGTCTCCCCATTTCCTTTCCTCCGGTCCCTTGTCCCGGCCCCATCGCGCGCCCTGCCGCCTTCGCATGGGAGGGGTGACGGGACCGGCGCAGTCCTGCCCTTGGCGGGCGGCGTGGTTATCGCCTATCCATCGCGCGGTCCGCGCTGGGGGTATCGTGCACACCGATCTCGTTTTTTACGCCGTCGCCATTCCCGCCGTCATCCTGATGGGGCTGGCCAAGGGCGGCTTTTCCGGCGTGGGCCAGATCGCCGTGCCGTTGATGGCGGTTGCGGTGTCGCCGGTGCAGGCGGCTGCCATCCTGCTGCCCATCCTGCTGGTGCAGGACGCGGTGGGCGTCTGGGCTTTCCGCAAGGACTGGGACGCGCACATCCTGAAAGTGATGGTGCCCGGCGCGGCGGTGGGCATCCTGGCGGGCTATCTGCTGGCCTCGCGGGTCTCGGTGTCCGCCGTGCTGGCGGCGCTGGGGGTGATCTCCATCCTGTTCGCGCTCTATCAGATGTGGGGCCGCCGCGCCGCCGCCGCGCTGGCCACGCCGCCGCGCTCCTCCACGCCGGTGGGTTTCGCGCTGGGCATCGCCTCGGGCTTCACCTCGCAGATCGCCCATGCGGGCCTGCCGCCCTTCCAGATGTGGGTGCTGCGCAAGAAGCTGCCGCCCACGACCTTCATCGGCACCGCGGCGCTCTATTTCGCCATCCTCAACTGGGTGAAGGTGCCGGCCTATGCCGCGCTGGGCCAGTTCACGCCCGAGAACCTGCTGGCGGCGCTGACCCTGATGCCGGTGGCCATCGCCTCCACCATCGCGGGCGTGGTGCTGGTCAAGCGCGTTCCGGCGGAAGGATTCTATACCATCATCTACCTGCTGATGATCGGCGTGGGTATCCAGCTCATCTGGAAGGCCGTCGTCTAGAGGCACGATCCAGGCAACAAAAAAGCCCCGCTCGCGCGGGGCTTTTTCATGCGGGCCTGGAAGCCGTTATTTCGGCGTGAGGCGATAGAGGCCGCCGGTGGTGGTGTCCTCCACGATCCAGATCGCGCCGTCCGGGGCAACCGCCACGTCGCGGACACGCTTGTCCATGTTCCAGCGCTCGGCGGGCTTGGCGCCGCCCTTGCCGTCGAAGGTGACGCGGTTGAGCGTCTTGCTCACCATGCCGCCGATCAGGGCCGAGCCGTTCCAGTCCTTGAACATCGTGCCCTTGTAGAAGGTCAGGCTGCCGGGGGCGATGACCGGATTCCAGTAGATGACCGGCTTGGTCAGGCCCGGCGGCGGATTGTTGTCGGGGCTGGGAATGGGCGTGCCGTCATAGTTGGTGGCATAGGCCACCAGCGGCCAGCCGTAATTCTTGCCCGGCTCGATCAGGTTCAGCTCGTCGCCGCCCTTGGGACCATGCTCCATTTCCCACAACTGGCCGTTGGGCGCGAAGGCCAGGCCATAGGGCGTGCGATGGCCCATGCTCCAGGTTTCCGACGGCGTCAGGTTCGGGCCGGGAAAGGTATAGGTCTTGACCGGCGTGGCGGTCTTGGCGAGTTCGCTATTCCGGGGCGGGTCGGTGATCTGCACGCTGGCGGCGCCGGTCTTGCCGGCCTGCGGATTGCCCGGGGCGGGCTTGCCGTCCAGCGTCAGGTGCAGGATCTTGCCCAGCGGCTGGTTGGGGTCCTGGGCCGGGGTGAAGCGCTGGCGCTCGCCCACCGACAGGAACAGCGACTTGCCGTCGGGGGCGAAGGCGATGGCGGCGCCGAACTGGCCACCCTTGCCGCCCGCGCCGTCGCGCCAGATCACTTTCAGGCCGTCCAGGCTGGCCTTGCCATCGGCCGTGGACAGCTTGGCCTTGGCCAGCGCCAGGCTGGAGCCGCCGTCATGCGGTTCCGAATAGGTCAGGTAGACGCTCTGGTCGGTGGCGAAATGGGGCGAGGCATAGATGCCCAGCATGCCGCCCTGGCCGCCATACAGCACGGCGGGCGCGTTCTGGACGGGCGTCTTTTCGCCCTTCTGGGTCACCAGCCAGACCGGGCCGACCTTTTCGGTCACCAGCATGCGGCCGTCGGGCAGGAAGGCGATGCGCCAGGGCAGGTTGAAGGTCGCCACCTGGGTCACGGTGAAGGGCAGGCTGGCTTCCGGCGCCTGCGATCCGGCATTCACCTGGGCGTCCGCCTGGGTCGCCACCAGCGCCATCAGCAGCGCCGCTTTCACGGATTTCATCAGTCTTCTCCCCATCCTGGATTCAGCTTGAAAAAGTGGACGCTTTTGTAATCGGCTTCGCCAAAAGCGTCCAGCAGGGGACTCCCTGCCGGAAACCGCATGCCGCCGCAAAAGTGCGGCGAAATTAGGCCGCTAGAGCAGTTTGAGGTCGCGCAGCGCGTCCGGCAGGGCGGCGAAATCGTCCAGCACGGCATCCGCACCCAGCTCGGCGGTGGGCACCGGCGTATAGCCGAAGCTGACCAGGATGCAGGGCGCGCCCGCGGCCCGCGCCGTGCTGAGGTCGGTGATGGAATCGCCGATCATCACGGCGGGGCCTTTGGCGCTCGCCCCGCTGTTGGCCAGCACATCGGCCACAACATCCCGGAAAATGCGCGGGTCGGGCTTGGTATAGGGCTTGCGGCCCGCGCCATAGATGGCGGCGAACAGTGGCGCGATGCCCAGGTGCGGCATCAGCAGGTCGGTCAGCGCCTGCGGCTTGTTGGTCAGCACGCCCAGCCGCGCGCCGTTCCGGTCCAGCGCCGCCAGCGTCTCGGCCACGCCGGGAAACAGCACGCTGTCGTCGGCGATATGGCGGCGATAGTGATCCAGGAAAATCTCCATCAGGCCGGGCATCTCGTCCTCGGTCACGGGCGCGCCGCTGGCCTCCATCGCCTGGAAGATCAGCGCCCGCGCGCCGTGCCCGACCATGTGCCGCAGGCTGGTCAGGTCTGTCTGCGGGCGCTGGCGGGCGGCCAGCACGGCGTTGGTCGCGCCCAGAAGATCGGGGGCGGTGTCGGCCAGGGTGCCGTCCAGGTCGAAAATCAGGGCGGGAGAGGGGGGCATGAATTAAGGAATCCGCGTCAGAATCGGGGCAATATACCGTCGCAAATCGTCACTTCATCTTTTTCCTCGCCCGGACTACCCGAACGCCATGTCGAAAGCCGCCGTGATCCTTGCCGCTGGGCAGGGCACCCGAATGAAATCCGCCCTGCCCAAGGTGCTGCACAAGGTGGCGGGCCTGCCGCTGCTGGGCCATGTCGTGGCCGCGCTGAAGGCGGTGGGCGTGGACCGGATCGTGGTGGTGACCGCGGCGGCGGGCCAGGCGGTGCGCGACTATGCCGTGTCGCTGGGCTGCGCCACCGCCATCCAGCAGCAGCAGCTGGGCACCGGCCATGCCGCCTTGTCGGCCAGGGAGGCGCTGGACGGATTCTCCGGCACGCTGCTGATCGTCAATGGCGACATGCCGCTGGTGACGGGCGCGACCATCGAGGCCTGCCTGAAGGCGCAGGCCCGCACCGGGCTGGCGCTGCTGGCCTTCGAACCGGCCGATGCGGGCGCTTATGGCCGCGTGCTGATGACGCCGGACGGCTTTCTCAACCGCATCGTGGAGTTCAAGGATGCCAGCGAGTCCGAACGCGGCGTCACCCTGTGCAATGCGGGCTGCTATGCCGCCGATGCCGAAAGCTTCTTCCGCTGGGCGGCGGGCCTGAAGAACCAGAACGCCCAGTCGGAATATTACCTCACCGATGTTCCGGCGCTGGCGCGGCTGGACGGAGTCAAATGCGGCATCGCCGTCACCGACGAGGTATCCGTCACCGGCGTCAACAGCCGGGCCGAACTGGCCCAGGCGGAAAGCCTGTTCCAGCAGCGGGCGCGGGCGCGCCTGCTGGCCGACGGCGTCACCATGACCGCGCCGGAAACCGTTTTCCTGGCGCATGACACGGTGATCGGCAACGATGTGGAGATCGAACCCTTTGTGGTGTTCGGCCCCGGCGTGACCATCCAGTCCGGCGCGCGCATCCGCGCCCATTGCCATGTCGAGGGCGCGGTGGTCGCGGGTGGCGCGATCATCGGCCCCTTTGCGCGGCTGCGACCCGGTGCGCGCATCGGCGAAGACGCCCATATCGGCAATTTCGTCGAGGTCAAGAATGCGGTGATCGAAAAGGGCGCCAAGGCCAACCATCTCACCTATCTGGGCGACGCGCGGGTGGGGCCGGGGGCCAATATCGGCGCGGGCACCATCACCTGCAACTATGACGGTTTCACCAAGTCCATCACCGATATCGGCGCGGGCGCGTTCATCGGCTCGGACACCGCGCTGGTCGCGCCGGTCAGGATCGGTGACGGCGCGGTCACCGGCGCGGGATCAGTGATCACCCGCGACGTACCCGCCGATGCCCTGTCGGTGGCGCGTGGACAGCAGATGGACATTGCGGGCTGGGCCAAGGTCTTCCGCGAAAAGAAACAGAAAGAGAAAAAATAATGTGCGGCATTGTCGGCATCGCAGGCGTGCGCGACGTCGCCCCGGTGATCCTGGAGGCGCTGAAGCGCCTGGAATATCGCGGCTATGACTCGGCGGGTATCGCCACGCTGGACGGCGGGGCGATCGCGCGCCGCCGCGCGCCCGGCAAGCTCAAAAACCTGGGCGCGGTGCTGGACAACGCGCCGCTGCACGGCGCCACCGGCATCGGCCATACCCGCTGGGCCACGCATGGCGCGCCCACCGAGGCCAACGCCCATCCCCATGCCAGCGCGCAGGTCGCCATCGTCCATAACGGCATCATCGAGAATTTTCGCGAACTGAAAGCCGAGCTGGAAGCCAAGGGCCATGTCTTTGAATCCCAGACCGACAGCGAAGTGGCGGCGCATCTGGTCACCCAGTTGCTGCGCGAGGGCCTGCCGCCCGACGCCGCCGCCAAGCAGGCGGTGGCGCGGCTGACCGGGGCCTATTCCATCGCCATGATCTTCAAGGATCATGACGGCCTTCTGATCGGCGCGCGCAAGGGATCGCCCCTGGCGGTGGGCCATGCCGAGACGGAAGCCTATCTGGGCTCCGACGCTTTTGCGCTCGCGCCCTTCACCAACCGCGTCACCTATCTGGAAGAGGGTGATGTGGTGGTGATCCGCAATGCCCAGGTCGCCATCTTCGACGCGGCGGGCCGCCCCGCCAACCGCGAGATCAAGATCACCTCCGCCAGCGCCGCGCTGGTGGATAAGGCGGGCCACAGCCATTTCATGGCCAAGGAAATCCACGAACAGCCGGAGGTGGTGGGCCACACCCTGGCGCATTACCTGGAGCCGGCCGGGCCGGTGGTGCGCCGCGAGGACAAGGGCCTGCGCGAAACCCTGGTCAAGGCGTCGCGCCTGACCATCTGCGCCTGCGGCACATCCTATTATGCGGGCATGGTGGGCAAATACTGGTTTGAAAAGCTGGCGCGCCTGCCGGTGGACATCGATGTCGCCTCCGAACTGCGCTATCGCAATCCCATCTATCCCAGGGACGGCGCGGCGCTGTTCATCTCGCAGTCGGGCGAGACCGCCGACACGCTGGCGGCGCTGCGCGACGCCAAAGCGAACGGCCAGACCATCATCGCGGTGGTCAATGTTCTTGAGAGCTCCATCGCGCGCGAGGCGGACATCGTGCTGCCCACCTATGCCGGGCCGGAAATCGGCGTGGCCTCGACCAAAGCCTTTACCTGCCAGCTTGCGGCGCTGGCCAGTTTCGCCATCGCGGCGGGCGTGGCGCGCGGCCATCTGAGCGAGGCGGACGAGAAGAAACTCTGCGCCTCGCTGCTGGAGACGCCGCGCCA
>DASTMN010000092.1:0-18453 GCA_035714165.1 Rhizomicrobium sp. | reverse complement strand
GCCCTGCTTCGCCGCCAGATGAGCGATGCGCAAAAGCGTGCACAGGCCCATTACCTGGTGATGACCGACAAGGGCTTGGATCACGCCCGCGATCAGGTGAAAATGATCCTGGCGGACATACGGGCGAAACTGTGATGCGCGAAATCGTCTTCGATACGGAGACCACGGGATTCGAGCCGGGCGACGGTCACCGCATCGTGGAAATCGGCTGTGTCGAGTTGATGGAGCATTTGCCCACCGGCCGCACGCTGCAACTCTATCTCAATCCCGAACGCGACATTCCCATCGAATCCCAGCGTGTGCACGGCCTGTCGGCCGAGTTCCTGGCCGACAAGCCGCTGTTCGCGCATGTGGTGGAGGAGTTCCTGGAATTCCTCGGTGACGCGCCGCTGGTGATCCACAATGCCAGCTTCGACATCAAGTTCATCAATGCCGAACTGAAACGCTGCGGCAAGCCATCCATTCCGCTGGCCCGCGCCGTGGACACCATCGAAATCGCCAAGCGCAAGTTTCCCGGCGCGCGCTATTCGCTGGACGAACTGTGCAAGCGGTTCGGCGTGGACCTCACCGCCCGCACCAAGCATGGCGCGCTGCTGGACGCCCAGCTGACCGCGGATGTCTATCTGGAACTGATCGGCGGGCGGCAGAAGGGCCTGATGCTGGCCCCGGTGGAAGTGGCGGCCGCCGCGACCGAGACGGCGCGCGCGGCGCGCCAGCGCCCGGTCCCGCTGCCCAGCCTGGCGACGGCGGCGGAGCTGGACGCCCATGCCGCCTTTGTCGCGAAAGAACTGGGCGACAAGTCGCTCTGGAAATTCGCCTGAAAGCCGCTGAAAGGCCTCAGGCCGTGGCGGTGGGCTGCTGCTGGCCGTCGGCCTGGGCCACGCGCGCCTGATACAGCTGCATGAAGTCGATCGGCTCGATCATCAGGGGCGGCATGCCGCCGTCGCGCACCACGTCGGCCACGATGCGGCGCACGAAGGGGAACAGCATGTGCGGCGCCTGGATCAGCAGGATCATCTGCTGGGTGGCGGTTTCGGGAATGTTGGTCAGCTTGAAGGCGCCCGCATAGGCCACTTCCAGCAGGAACAGCGGCTTGCCCTGGTTCTTGGCGTCCACGCGGATCTTCAGCTCGACCTCGAACAGGTCTTCTTCCAGCTTCACGGCGTTGAGGTCCACGCCCAATTCGATCTGCGGACGCTCGTTGATCATGGCGGCGGCGCCGGGATTTTCGAAGGACAGGTCCTTGATGTACTGGCCGACGACCTGGAGGCCGGGCTTGGCGGCGGCGGGGGCCGCGGTTCCTTCGCTGCTCATGGAAAATCCTGTCCTGACGGAATGCGAGCCGCCGCTACCACGGATTGCGCGCGCCTGACAAGGTTGGGACCGGGCATGAGTGCTTAAAGGCCTTTCAAACCCCGGTTCCGGCGGCTAGGGTCGCCCAAAGGTTGCCGGGCGGGGCGGCTGACAGGGTTTTCGTGCATGCCGGATTCGCAAACGCTCATTCTGATCATCGCCGCCACCGTGGCGGGCATCGTGCTGTTCCGCCTCTACACGATTTTGGGGCGGCGCACCGGCCATGAGCCGGAGCCGGGTGCGCGAAACCAGGGCCAGCCGCAATCCCAGACGCAGGCGCGCACGCTTCCCCAGCCGCTGCCCGACGCCTTGCCCGCGCCGCAGGCGGGCGCGTCGCAGGGCGGGCTGATCGATATCCAGCTTGCCGACCGCAATTTCGACACCGCCAAATTCCTGTCGGGTGCGCGCGAAGCCTATGGCCTGATCGTCAACGCCTTCGCCAAAGGCGATCGCGCGGCGCTGCGCCCGCTGCTGTCGCCCGACGTGCTGGCGGCGTTCGAGGCCGCCATCACCGCGCGCGGCGATGTGCCCGCCGCGCTGCTGACGCGGCTGGCCGACGCCCGCATCGCCGATGCGGTGCTGGATGGCCGCCAGGCCGAGATCACCGTGACCTTTCATGCCGAATTCACCACCGGGCCGGTCACCGATGTCTGGACCTTTGGCCGCAATGTGGACGCGCCCGATCCCAACTGGACGCTGGTCGCCACCGGCGGCGATGCGGGCGACGATCCGGAGGGCGCGACGCCTTGAGGCGCATGGGTCGCGCCGCGCTGGCGTTGCTGGCGGTTGCGCTGGCGGGCTGTGCCACCCGGCCGCACCAGACTTCCGCGCCGGCCGCGCCGCCTGCGCCTGAACCACTGTCGCTGACACGCACGGCTTTCACCGATCTTCCCGGCTGGCCGCAGCAGGACCTGGGTCCGGCGCTGGACTCCTTCCGGCGCGGCTGCGCCGTGCTGGCGCAGCGGCCCGATACCGCGCCCATGAGCGGCCTTGGCTATGGCGGCACGGCGGCGGACTGGCGCGGTGTCTGCGTCGCGGCAAAGGGCGATGCGCGCGCCTTCTTTGAAACGAACTTCACGCCCTATGCGGTGCGCGGCGGCGACGGGCTGTTCACCGGCTATTACGAGCCGCAGATACGCGGCAGCCGCAAAAAGCAGGGCGCGTACCAGACGCCGGTCTATGGCGCGCCGTCCGATCTGGTGCAGGCCGACCTGGGGCTGTTCTCCGAAAAATACAAGGGCGAACGGATCGCGGGCCGGGTCAGCGGCGGACGGCTGCTGCCCTATCCCGACCGCGCCGCCATCGAGACGCAGGGCCTCAAGACGGCGAAGGTCCTGTTCTATACCGACGATCCCGTGGCGTTTTTCTTTCTGCAGATTCAGGGTTCGGGCCGGGTGGTGTTCGACACCGGCGAGGCCGGTCGCGTCGCCTATGCCGGGCAGAACGGGCAGGCCTATACCGCCATCGGCCGCACCCTGATCGCCGAAGGCGCGCTGACGCGCGAAACCGTCTCGCTGCAGACCATCCGCGCCTGGCTGCTGGCCCATCCGGCCGAGGCGGCGCGGGTGATGCGGACCAACCGCAGCTTTGTCTTCTTTCAGGAAAAGCCGCTGGGCGACACCGCGCTGGGCGCGACGGGATCGCTGGGCGTGCCGTTGACGCCGCTGGCCAGCCTGGCGGTGGATGCGCGGCTGCATGCGCTGGGCGCGCCCATGTTCGTGGCGGCGGAGGGCGCCGATCCGGTGCGCGGGCTGCTGATGGCGCAGGATACCGGCGGCGCGATCCGCGGGCCGGTGCGCGGCGACATCTATTTCGGCTTTGGCGACAGCGCCGAGGCGCGGGCCGGGCGGATGAACGCGCCGGGACAGCTGTTCGTGCTGGTGCCGAACGGGCTGGCGCAGGCGCTGGGCGCGGGCCGCGCCTATCCGCCCCAGACGCCGCCATGAGCCGCCGCGTCACCAGCGACGAGGAACGCAAGGCCTTCGAGCAGGATTTCCGCGAGGCCCGTCCCATACGGCCCGCGCCCAAGCCCGCGCGGCGCAAAAGCGCCGCCGCCAGCGGCAGCAAGGGTCCCAGCGGCGTCAATGGCGCGACCGAGGAACGCCTTCGTAAGGGGCTGGTGGAGCCGGATGCCAAGATCGACCTGCATGGCAGGACCGAAGCCGCCGCCCACCGCGCCCTGTCCAGTTTTTTGTCGGGCGCGCGCATGCGCGGCCACCGGCTGGTGCTGGTGGTGACGGGCAAGGGCAATCCCCGCAAGGAGGAAAGCACGAGCTGGATGCAGTCGCCGCATGGCGTACTCAAGCAGATGGTGCCGCGCTGGCTGGCCGAGCCGGAGTTGTCGGGAATGATCGCCAGTGTGCGCCCCGCCCATGCGCGGCATGGCGGCGGCGGCGCGCTTTACGTGTATTTGCGGAAATGAGACAGGCCCATCACACCGTCACGGTCGCCACGCGCGGGCCGGGCCTGTACGAGATCACTGATGCGTTGACGGATTTCGTGCGCGGATCGGGCATCCGCGACGGGCTGGTGACGTGCTTTGTGCGCCACACCTCGGCCTCGCTGCTGGTGCAGGAAAATGCCGATCCCGATGTGCAGAAGGATTTGCGCGATTTCTTTGCCTGGCTGGCCACCGCCGGGCCGCGTTTCCGGCACAAGGATGAAGGACCGGACGACATGCCCAGCCATGTCCGCGCGGCGCTGACCCAGACCAGCCTCGGCATTCCGCTGGCGGGCGGACGGCTGGCGCTGGGTACCTGGCAGGGGCTGTATCTGTTCGAACACCGCGACGCGCCGCACACGCGGCAGGTCACGCTGCATCTTATCGGCGCGTGAGTGTTGTCATGCCCGCCTTCGTGGGCATGACAGGAGAGATGGATCAGATCAGTCCGGCCTTCGACGCCAGGTCCTTGAGCGAGACTTCGGGACGCGCACCGTAATGGCTGATGACTTCCGCCGCCGCCAGCGCGCCCAGGCGGCCGCAATCGGCCAAACCTTTTCCATGCGTGATGCCGAACAGGAAGCCCGCCGCGAACTGGTCGCCCGCGCCGGTGGTGTCCACCACCTGCGCCACGGGCGCGGCGGGGATTTCGTGGCACTGGCCTTCCTCGACGATCACGCAGCCCTTGGCCGAGCGGGTGATGGCGGCGATGCCGCCCCATTTTTTCGCGGCCTCGACCACGCCGTCGAAATCCTCGGTCTGGAACAGCGCCTTGGCTTCGTCCTCATTGGCGAACAGGATGTTCACATCCTTGTCCAGCAGGTGCAGGAACTCGTCGCGGAAGCGCCCGACGCAGAAGGGATCGGACAGCGACAGGGCGATGCGACCGCCCGCGCCCTTCACGGCGGCGATGGCCTTCAGCGTCGCCTGCTTGGCCTTTTCCTCGTCCCACAGATAGCCCTCGATATAGAGGATGCGCGCGGACGCGACCTGCTCCTCGTCCACATCGTCGGGCACCATCTCGCGGCAGGCCCCCAGAAAGGTGTTCATGCTGCGCTGGCCGTCCGGCGTCACCGCGATCATGGAGGTGGCGGTGGCCGCCTCGGTCCGGCCCGCGCCGTTGTGGAAGGCCACGCCGGTCGCCTGCATGGAATCGGCGAAGACCTTGCCCAGCCGGTCGTCGGCGACCTTGCCCAGGAACAGGCCCTTGCCGCCCAGGCTGGCCAGGCCGGCCATGGTGTTGGCGGCGCTGCCGCCCGCCACTTCGTGCAGCTTGCTCATGGACTGCTGGTTGTCGGTCAGGGCCTTGAGCAGTTCCCCGGCGCGGAAGGGGTCCACCAGCGTCATGGTGCCCTTGGCGATCTTGTGGGTCAGCAGGAAACGGTCGTCCACCGAGGCGATGATGTCCACAATGGCATTGCCCAAAGAGGCGACGTCGTAGCGCTGCGTCATGATTTCCCCGCGAAATATCCAGGCCCCGCTTACAAGGCGCTGGCGAAGGGCGCAAGCGGCACGCTGGGCGGACGCTCCCTCTTGCCGGACCGGCGGGGCTGGGGCAGAACCGGTGCATGATGCGCTGTTTTCATCCGCCGAGGTTGGCCATCCTGATGCTGGCTGTGCTGGCCGCGGGCTGCGCCGCCAAGGGGCCTGCGCCACGCGCCGTGCCGGGCGCGATCCCCGCTGCCCCGCCGCGGGGCGAGCCCGCGGCCTTCTACAACATGTCCGCCCCGTCGCTGCGCGCCGCGCTGGGCATGCCGGCCTTCGTCCGCAAGGATGGCGTTGTCGAGATGTGGCGCTATGACGGCGCCGCCTGCCGGGCTTTCTTCTTCTTCCAGGGCGCGTCGGGCCAGCAGGTGGTGCGCCATGTGGAAACCCTGCCGCGCGGCGTGGCGATGGCCGCCGACAGCGCCTGCCTTACCGCGTTGCAGGCCGGACCTGCGAAGACGTCCTAGGCTTCTCCAAGGGCAACTCTTTGTTTTTGGTCGCGCCGCCTAACGCTGCGCTCGCGCTCCGCTGGGCGGTTGCTCCTGCGTTTTTTCCTTGAAGCGACAGAGGTCGCGTTCGACGCAGGTGGGGCAGAGCGGCTTGCGCGCCACGCAGGTATAGCGGCCGTGCAGGATCAGCCAGTGATGGGCATGCAGCCGGTAGGGCTGCGGCACGATCTTTTCCAGCTTCAGTTCCACGTCCAGTGGCGTCTTGCCCGGCGCCAGGCCGGTGCGGTTGCCGACGCGGAAGATGTGCGTGTCCACCGCCATGGTGGGATGGCCGAAGGCGACATTCAGCACCACATTGGCGGTCTTGCGGCCCACGCCCGGCAGCTCCTCCAGCGCGGCGCGATCCTCCGGTACCTGGCCGCCATGCTTTTCGATCAGCATCCTGGACATGGCGATGACGCGTTCGGCCTTGCCGCGATACAGCCCGATGGTCTTGATCGCCTCGGCGAGGTTCTTCTCGCCCAGCGCCACCATTGCCTCCGGCGTGCGGATGGTCCGGAACAGGGGGCCGGTCGCCTTGTTGACGCTCTTGTCGGTGGCCTGGGCCGACAGCGACACCGCCACCAGCAGGGTATAGGGATTGACGTAGTCCAGTTCCGTCTTCGGCTCCGGCATCTGCTTTTTCAGACGCGCGAAGAAGTCTTCCGCCTCGGCCCTGGAGAAAGGCTTTGGCATCAGAGGCCGAGAACGTCCGTCATGGAGTACAATCCCGGCTTCTTGCCGTGTCCCCACCGGGCGGCGGTCAGCGCGCCATGCGCGAAGATCGAGCGGTCCTCGGCGGTGTGCGACAGGGTGATGCGCTCGCCGGTGCCCGCCAGGATCACCGAATGTTCGCCAACCACCGTGCCGCCGCGCAGGGTGGCGAAACCGATATCGCCTTCCTTGCGCGCGCCGGTATGGCCGTCGCGGCTTTTCACCCAATGCTTGCCCAGCGCCACGCCCCGGCCCGCGGCGGCGGCCTCGCCCAGCAGCAGCGCGGTGCCGGACGGCGCATCCACCTTGTTGCGGTGGTGCATTTCCAGCACCTCGATATCGTAATCGGGCAGCGACCTGGCGGCGCGCTCCACCAGCGCGGCCAAGAGGTTCACGCCCATGCTCATATTGCCGGATTTCACGATCACCGCATGGCGGGCGGCGGCCTTGATGCGCGCTTCGCCCTTGTCGTCGAAGCCGGTGGTGCCGATCACATGAACGATGCGGGCCTGCGCCGCCAGGTCGGCCAGCATCAGCGACACCATGGGGGTGGTGAAATCCACCACCGCCTGCGCGCTGGCCAGCAGCGGCAGCGGGTCGGCGGTCAGGGTGATGCCGTTGGGCTGCATGCCCGCCAGCGTGCCGCTGTCCAGCCCCAGGTTGGGATGGCCTTCCATCTCCAGCGCGCCGCACAGGGTGATGCCAGAGCCTTGCGCGATCTGACGGATCAGGGTGCGGCCCATGCGCCCGGACGCGCCGGTGACGACGATCTTCAGATCAGACATGTGAAACCCCAAAGATGGTTCGAGGAACTCAGACTTTCGCGTCAACGCCCGTGCCGGCGGCATCCTTGCGCGCCACCGTCACCATGGCGGGGCGCAGCAGGCGCTCGCCGATCATGAAGCCGGTCTGCACCACGTCCACGATGGTGCCGGGAGCCTTGCCGTTGCCCGGCACCTCGGCGATCGCCTGGTGCAGGTTGGGATCGAACCGGCCGTCCGAGGTGTCCACCTGCTTGATGCCGTGGCTTTCCAGCGTCTGGATCAGCTGGCGGTCGGTGGCTTCCACGCCATCCAGCACCGCCCGGAGCTGCGGATCGGCGGCCTCGCGCACCGCCGCCGGGCAGGCGGCCAGGGCGCGCGCGAAATTGTCGGCGATGCCCAGCATGTCGCGCGCGAATTTGCTGATCGCATAGGCGCTGGCGTCGGACTTTTCCTTCTCGGCGCGGCGGCGGACATTCTCCACCTCGGCCAGGGCGCGCAGGCGCTGGTCCTTGAGTTCGGCATTCTCGAGCTTCAGGGCTTCCAGCACCGCGAATTCCGCCGCATGCGGATTTTCGCTGTCGGGAAGCTGCATGTTTTCTTCGGTGTCACTCATGAGGGCGGTCCTTAAACCTTAAGCAAGCAAACGTCCAATGACTTTGGCGGTATGATCCACCATGGGAATGATGCGGCCGTAATTCAGCCGCGTGGGGCCCAGAACGCCGATCACGCCCACGATCTTGCCCTGGGCGTTGGCATAGGGTGCGGCCACGATGGAGGAACCGGACAGCGAAAACAGCCGGTTCTCCGAGCCGATGAAGATGCGCACCCCATCGCCCTCGCGGGCCAGTTCCAGCAGGCGGATCAGGTCGGCCTTCCTTTCGATGTCGTCGAAAAGCGTGCGGATGCGTTCGATATCCTCCGCCGCGCCCACCCCGTCCAGCAGATGCGACTGGCCCCGCACGATCAGCACCTTGTCGCCGGAATCCGGCGCGGCCAGCGTCGCCAGTCCTTCGGCCACCACCTTGGCGGTCAGGGCGTCCAGTTCCAGCTTCTCGCTGTCCAGTTCGGCCAGGATTTCGGCCCGCGCCGCGTCCATGGTGCGGCCGCGCAGCCGTGCCCCCAGATAGTTGGAGGCCTCGATCAGCGCCGAGACGGGCAGGCCCGGCGGCGTGTCGATGATGCGGTTCTCCACCTGCCCGTCCTCGCTGACCATGATGACCAGCGCCCGGCCCGGCGCGACGGAGACGAATTCCACATGCTTGAGGGCGGCATCCTGCTTGGCCGTCACCATCAGGCCCGCGCAGCGCGACAGGCCCGCCAGGCTCTGGGTCGCCTGGGTCAGCACATCCTCGATGCGCCGGCCGCTGCCCGACATGCGCGCCTCGATGGCGACGCGTTCATCGGGGGCCAGTTCGCCGATTTCCAGCAGCCCGTCCACGAACAGGCGCAGGCCTTTTTCGGTGGGGGCGCGGCCCGCCGAGGTGTGCGGGGCATAGAGCAGGCCCATCGCTTCCAGGTCGGCCATCACATTGCGGATCGAGGCTGGGGACAGGGTCAGGGGCAGGCGCTGGGACAAGGTGCGCGATCCCACCGGCTCGCCCGAGGCCAGAAAGGCTTCCACCAGATGGCGGAAGACCTCGCGGGGGCGGTCGGCCAGGCCTTGCGGCATGACGAGGGGGGAACGCGGCTCCAAGCTCAAGCTATTGTAATTCCTGTATATTCTGCTTTGCGGTTGCGTCTGTTGCGATGGGCGCTGTAGGTAACGCGCCAAATCTAGCAGACCGATATATGAGGCTCCATGCGCCCTTCAACTCGCCAGCCCGACCAGATGCGGGCCGTTTCGCTCACCCCCGGCTTTGCCCGCCATGCCGAGGGGTCGTGTCTGGTCAAGTTCGGCGACACCCATGTGCTGGCCACCGCCAGCCTTGAGGAAAAGGCGCCGCCCTTTCTCAAGGGCACCGGGAAGGGCTGGGTGACGGCGGAATACGGCATGCTGCCCCGCTCCACCCATGACCGCATGCGCCGCGAGGCGGCGGCCGGCAAACAGTCGGGCCGCACCCAGGAAATCCAGCGGCTGGTGGGCCGCTCGCTGCGCGCGGTCTGCGACCTGACGGCGCTGGGCGAACGCCAGATCGTGATCGACTGCGACGTGCTGCAGGCCGATGGCGGCACCCGCACCGCCGCCATCACCGGCGGTTTCGTGGCGCTGGCCCAGTGCGTCGCCTTCATGAAGAAGGTGGGCATGGTCAGCGCGCCGGTCATCCGCGAGCATGTCGCGGCGGTGAGCTGCGGCATCTCGAATGGCGTGCCGGTGCTGGACCTGGATTATGACGAGGATTCCAAGGCCGAGACCGACGCCAATTTCGTCATCACCGGATCGGGCGGGCTGGTGGAAATCCAGGGCACCGCCGAAGGCGCGCCCTTCAGCGAGGACGAGTTCCTGAAACTGCTGGCGCTGGCGCGCAAGGGCGTGGGCGAACTGGTGACGCTGCAGAAGCAGGCGCTGGACCAGAAATGACCATCCGGCTGCCGCGCGGCACCCAGCTGATCGTCGCCTCGCACAATGCGGGCAAGGTGCGCGAGATCAAGGCGCTGCTGGGGCCGCACGGCATCGAGCCGGTGTCGGCGGGTGATCTGGGCCTGCCGGAGCCGGAGGAAACCGGCGCGACCTTCGCCGCCAATGCCGAACTCAAGGCGCTGGCGGCGGCGCATGGCGGGCAGCATCCCGCCTTGGCCGACGACAGCGGATTGTGTGTGGCGGCGCTGGACGGCGCGCCCGGCATCTATTCGGCGCGCTGGGCAGGGCCGACCAGGGATTTCCGCATCGCCATGACCCGCATCCGCGACGAACTGCGGCACAAGGGCCTGACCACCAGCGCGGCGAAATTCGTCTGCGCCCTGACGGTGGCGCTGCCGTCCGGCGAAATGCAGACGTTCGAGGGCGAGGTGCATGGCACGCTGACCTTCCCGCCGCGCGGCGATCACGGTTTCGGCTATGATCCCATCTTCATCGCCGACGGCATGGACCAGACCTTCGCCGAAATCGACCCGGCGGAAAAACACTCCATGAGCCATCGCGCACGGGCTTTCGAGAAGCTGCTGCACAGCCACATCTTCGATGAGAGTCTTTGATGGCCGCGCGGCCTGACGCTGGCGAGCCATGAGCTTCGGCGTCTATGTCCATTGGCCGTTCTGCGCCGCCAAATGTCCCTATTGTGATTTCAACTCCCATGTCCGCACCCAGCCGGATGAAGACGGATGGGTGGACGGTATCCTGGCCGAACTGGACTGGGTGGCCCGCGCCCTGCCCGACCGCCCGGTGGTGGAGAGCATTTTCTTCGGCGGCGGCACGCCCTCGTTGATGAGCGGCCGCGCCACGGGGCGGATTCTGTCGAAGATCGCCGCGCTGTGGCCGATGGCCAACGATGCCGAGATCACGCTGGAGGCCAATCCGGCTTCGGCCGATGCGGGCCGCTTTGCCGATTACCGCGCCGCAGGGGTGAATCGCGTTTCGCTGGGGGTGCAGGCGCTGAACGATGCCGACCTGAAAAAACTGGGCCGCCTGCACGATGCCGCCGAAGCGCAGGCCGCGCTGAAGATGGCGATGACGAATTTCGAACGTGTCTCGCTGGACCTGATCTATGCGCGCCCGGACCAGAGCGACGCGCAATGGCGCGCCGAACTGAAACAGGCGCTGGCGTTCGGCACCGAGCATCTGTCGCTCTACCAGCTCACCATCGAGCCGGAAACGCCTTACGCGCTGCTCTACCGGAATGGCCAGCTGCATATCCCGGACGAAGACCTGGCGGCGGGCCTGTATGAGACGACACAGGAACTGACGGATGCGGCGGGACGGCCCGCCTATGAAATCTCCAACCATGCCCGGCCCGGCGCGGAAAGCCGCCACAACCTGATCTATTGGCGCTATGGCGATTATGCCGGGGTCGGTCCCGGCGCGCATGGCCGCGTGCCGCTGGCGGGCCGGCGCACTGCTACCGCCGCCATCAAGCTGCCGGAACGCTGGCGCGATGCGGTGATGCGGCAGGGGCACGGCTTTGCCGAACAGGTCGTCATCTTCGACGGCGACGCGGCGCGCGAACACCTGCTGATGAACCTGCGCCTGTCCGAGGGGCTGGACCTGGGTGCTTACGAGATGCGTTGGGGCGCGCGGCCGTCATCACAGCGGATCGCGGAACTGGCGGAAGATGACCTCGTCGCGCTGGACGGCGCGCGGCTTACCGCAACGGCGCGCGGACGGCTGCTGCTGAACTGCGTGATCGAAGCGCTGCTGGACTGAATATCCCCCACGAATTCCAGAGACCTTCCTCCCCTTCGCGCGCAAAGCGCGCAGGAGGGGGAGGTGGCCGTAGCAACGCGAAGACGCGGCGCATCATGGATGCGGCGCGTCAAGCAAAGTTGCGAAGGCCGGAGGGGGTTAAACTAAGAATTCTTCCCCTGAAACGTCGTCGGCGCGGGGCTGACCACGATGGGGCCGTTCGGCGTCATTTCCAGCACCGCCAGACCGTGTTCCGAAGTGCCGTCGGCATTGAAGCGGAAAATGCCGTTGACGCCCGCAAAGCCGTTGGGGTCCATCAGCGCCGCCGGGGTGAAGCGGCGATAGGCCGGACCCTGCGACAGCAGCGCCACCAGCGACATGGCGTCATAGGCCAGCGACGAAAGCTGCGCCGGGGCCGCGCCGAAGGCGGTGCGATACTTGGCGGTGAAATCGGCATCGGCATTGGGCGCGGGCGCGGCATACCAGCCGCCCTGCAGCGAGGCCTCGCGTTCCAGCGTGGGATCGCTCCACAGGCCGGTGCCCAGCAGCCGCACCTTGTCGCGGCCCATGCCGTCCAGGCTCAGGGTGGGGCCGATGGCTTTCAACACCGTGCCGCCCTGCGCGATCAGCACCGCGTCGGCGCCGCTCTTGGCCACGGCGCTGGCCGGGCCCATCGCGGCGGCGGCATTGGGGGCGAAACGCTGGATGGCGACGATATTGCCTTTCACCGAAGCCACCGAGTCCGCGAAGGCGGCATTGGCGACATCGCCATAGGCGGTCTGAGGCAGCAACGCCGCATAGTTGCGATGGCCGTTGGCGGCGGCCCAGCGGACCACGCGCTGCACCTGGTTCTGCGGCAGGAAGGACAGGAGATAGGCGCCGTTGCCCGCCACGCTCTTTTCGGTGGAGAAGGCCAGCACCGGCACGCCCCGGTCGCGCGCCACGGGGGCGACGGCCGCCACCGACGGCCCGAACAGCGGCCCAACGATCACCTCTGCCCCCTGCGCCAGCAGGGTGCGGGCGGCATTGGCGGCCTGCGCCCCGCCATTGCCCTCATCGGCGGTCATCAGAAGGATGTTGGGATTGCCCGCATCGAACATGGCCAGTTGCGCGGCCTTGAGCATGGAGGCGGCCAGGGCGCGGGTGGCGGGCGCGCCGCTGGAAAAGGGCAGGATCACGCCCACCCGTACCGGGGTGCCTTCGGGCTGGCCGGGCAGGCGCAGATATTCGGGCATGTCCCGGTCCAGCGGGTTGGCGACGGTGGGCGCGGGCGGGGCCACCACCACCGGGGCGGGCGGCGGTTCCGGCCGCTGGGTACAGGCGGCTATCGCAACCAGCGCGGCAATGGCACAAAAGCGGCCAAGAAAATGCATCGGGCGGGCGAAGGTCGAGCCGGTCATGGGAAATCCTTTGAAGGGACTCTAAGCCTTTGGACGTGGCGGGTAAATCTCAAGATCGCGGCAGTTTGGCGGCTTCACCCATGCCGGGTGGCCTGCCGGGCGGCCTGTATGTGGTCGCCACCCCCATCGGCCATGCCCGCGACATTTCCCTGCGGGCGCTGGAAACCCTGAAAGGCTGCGACCTGATCTGCGCCGAGGATACCCGCGTCACCGCCAAGCTGCTGGCGATTCACGGCATCTCCCGCCCGCTGGCGGCTTACAACGACCACAATGCGGCGCGGGAACGGCCCAGGATCCTGGCACGGCTGGCGCAGGGCCAGGCGGTGGCGCTGGTGTCCGATGCGGGCACGCCGCTGGTCTCCGACCCCGGCTTCAAGCTGGTGCGGGCGGTGATCGCGGAGGGGCTGACCGTGGTGGCGGTGCCCGGCGCGTCGGCGGTGCTGACGGGACTGACGCTGGCGGGCCTGCCGTCCGACCGTTTTCTGTTCGCGGGTTTTTTGCCTGCCAAGGCGGGTGAGCGCGCGGCCATCCTGGAGGAACTCAAGGGCCTGCGCGCCACGCTGGTCTTTTTTGAATCGGCGCAGCGGCTGGCGGAGTCGCTGGCGGCGATGGCGGATATTCTGGGCGACCGTCCCGCCGCGATGGCGCGCGAACTGACCAAGCTGCATGAGGAAGTGCGGCGCGGCACGCTGTCGGAACTGGCTGCGCATTATGCCGGTGCGGGCGCGCCCAAAGGCGAGGTGACGCTGTTGGTGGGGCCGCCGCTGGAAACGGTGACGGATATCGCGGGCATCGATGCAGCCTTGCGCGCCGCGCTGCCCTTCATGCCGGTCAAGGCCGCCGCCGAGATGATCGCGGGGCTGACCGGCGGATCGCGCAAGGCGATCTATGCCCGCGCGCTGGAAATCCGGGATACGGATGGCGACTGACCGCCGCGATGCCGAACGGCGCGGCCATCGCGGTGAAAGCCTGGCGGCGCTGTGGCTGATGGCCAAGGGCTATCGCATCCTGGAACGGCGGCTGAAGACGCGCGCGGGCGAGGTGGACCTGGTGGCCGCCGCGCCCTTCGGGCCGGTCTGCTTCATCGAGGTCAAGGCGCGCGCGCTGCCCCGTGACGCGGCCGAAGCGGTGGCGGACGGCCAGCGGACTCGCATTGCCCGTGCCGCCTGCCTATATCTGGCGGGACGGCCCGATTTGTCGCGGCGCGGCAGCCGGTTCGATATCGTCGCCATCGCGCCCCGCGCCTGGCCGGTGCATCACCGGGATGTGTGGCGGCCCGACGCATGAATACTGTCCAATGAATATTGTCCAATACAGGAACAAGGTGTGACATGGCGCTGACCGTCGCGATCCAGATGGACCCGATCGAAAGAATCGACATCGGCGGCGATTCCACCTTTGCCCTGGCGCTGGAAGCGCAGAACCGGGGCCACAGCCTTCTCTATTACGGGCCGCGCGACCTGACCTTCCGCGATGGGCGGGTGACGGCGCATGTGCGGACCCTGACCGTGCGCGCCGTGAAGGGCGATCACTTCGCGCTGGGCGAACCCTTCGTGCAGGATCTGGCCCAGACCGATGTGGTGCTGATGCGCCAGGATCCGCCCTTCGACATGGCCTATATCACCGCCACCCACATACTGGAGCGCATCCATCCCCGGACGCTGGTGGTGAACAATCCGGCGGAGGTGCGCAACGCGCCGGAAAAGCTGTTCGTGACCGAATTCGCGGACTTCATTCCGCCCACGCTCATCACCTCCGACCTGCGCGAAATCCGCGCTTTCCGCGCCGAGCATCAGGACATCATTCTCAAGCCGCTCTATGGCAATGGCGGGGCGGGCGTCTTCCGCGTCAAGGCGGATGACGAGAATTTCGGCGCGCTGATGGAGATGTTCACCCAGTTCTACCGCGAGCCGGTGATCGTGCAGCGCTACCTGCCGGATGTCCGCAAGGGCGACAAGCGCATCATCCTGGTGGACGGGGAATTCGCCGGGGCGATCAACCGGGTACCCGCCAGCGGCGAGGCGCGGTCCAACATGCATGTGGGGGGCCGCCCGGAAGCCACCGAACTGACGCCGCGCGAGCAGGCGATCTGCGCCGCCATCGGCCCGGAACTCCGTCGGCGCGGGCTGATTTTCACGGGCATCGACGTGATCGGCGACCATATGACCGAGATCAACGTTACCTCTCCGACCGGCATCCACGAAGTCAGGCGGTTCGGCGGCGCCGACATCGCCGCGCTGGTCTGGGATGCGGTCGAACGGCGCAGGCAGGCGGCGTAAGCCCGCGTGCCGTTCTGTCGTGAAGAAGGCTGACAGGCGCAGGACAACAGGCAGGTGACTCATGCTGACCATTCGCAGGTCCGAGGACCGTGGCAGGACGCAGATCGACTGGCTGGAGTCCCGGCACAGTTTTTCCTTTGGCGATTATCACGATCCGGCGCATGAAAGCTTCGGTGCGCTGCGGGTGATCAACGAGGATCACATCGCGGCCGGCGCGGGCTTTCCGCCCCATCCGCACCGCGACATGGAGATTATCACCTATATTCTGGGCGGGGCCATCGCCCACCAGGATTCCAGCGGCGGCGGCGGCACCATCCGGCCCGGCGAAATCCAGCGCATGAGTGCCGGGCGCGGCATCGTCCATGCCGAGTTCAACGCCAGCCCCGACGAACCCTGCCACCTGCTGCAGATCTGGATCCTGCCGTCGCGCCGGGGGATCGAACCCGGCTATGAGCAGAAGACGATTGACGCGGCGGCGGTGCGCAACCATTTCGCCCGCATCGCCGCGCCGGAGCCGCGTGTCAACGAGGTGCGGTTGGTGCAGGACGCCGAAATCTGGGCGGCGCAACTGGATGCCGATGTCGAGGCGATCCACCCGTTGGCGCCGGGCCGCAAGGCCTGGCTGCAGGTGGCGCGGGGGGAAATCGCCATCGGCGAGGATGTGCTGAAGGCGGGGGACGCCGCCGCCATCACCGACATGGCCGATATCGCGGTGCGCTCCAATGCGCCGAGCGAGATACTGTTGTTTGATCTTGCTTAGGCTTGGCACCGGCTTCCTTCCCCCTCGCGGCGAAGCCGCTGGAGGGGGAAGGTGTCGCAGCGAAGTGTCTGCGGAGCAGACCTGAGCTGTGACGGATGGGGGTTACTTAGAAGCCGCGATGACGGTGATTTCGACCTTCACGCCGCGCAGCAGCTTGGCCACCTGCACGAAGGTGCGCGCCGGATAGGGCGGCTTGAAATAGGACGCATAGACCGCGTTCACCGCCGGAAAGTCGTCAACGTCGGTGACATAGACGGTGGCCGACACCACATCGTTCAGAGTCATGCCGCCCGCCTTCAGGGTCAGGGCGATATTGTCGATCACCCGCCGGGTCTGGGTGGACACATCTTCTTTGGCATAGTCGATCTTGCCAGCCGGATCGAAGGGCAGCGACCCGGACAGGAAGACCAGCTTGCCGCTCTGGATCGCCTGGGAATAGGGACCGATGGCCTTTGGCGCATCGGGCGACTCGATCAGCGCCTTGTCCGCCAGCGCGGGCGTGGCGCAGGCACAGCAAAGCGCCAGCGCCAGAAACAGTTTTTGCATGTGATGGTCCCCCAATTGCTCGGGTCATCCTCCCCTTTCGCGCGCGACGCGACAAGAGGGAGGTGGTTTCAGCGTGCGACGGCGACCCCTTCGGGAGCCGAGCGAAAGCTGAAACCGGAGGGGGTTTTACTTTATAAGCCCGAAGCGCGACTTGTAGCGCGCATCGATGCCCGAGAGCGGGAAATAGATGAAGACGTCGGTGGTGCCGAACTGGCGGTCGATCACCGCGCCGTCGCCGATGCAGCAGCCGGCGCGCACATAGCCTTTCAGCAGCGGCGGCAGGCTGCGGATGCCCTCGCGCGGCTCGATCGCGTCCTTGGGCATGCGGTTCATGTCCACGAACAGTTCCGGGCGCGCGGTGACGCGCAGGGCTTCGGGCATGGGATGGAAATGGTGGAGATAGGATAGCGGCAGCGCCATCTCGTCCACGTTGGTGCCCGGCAGCGAGGCGCAGCCGAACATCAGGTCGATGTCGAAGCGCGCCACATAGGCCATCAGCCCCTTCCAGAGAAGCTGCATGGTGCCGGGGCGGCTGCGATAGCTTTTCAGCACGCAGGAGCGGCCCAGCTCCAGATACTTGGTGCCCTTGGGCAGGCCGCTGATCATGGGCAGCAGGTCATATTCGCTGGCGGTGTAGAAACCGCCCGCCCTGGCGGCGTCCTGTTCGCGGGTCAGGCGATAGGTGCCCACCACCAACGGCTGGCCGTCCTCGTCATGGGCATCGCGGTCCACCACCAGCAGGTGGTCGCAGACCTCGTCATACTTGTCGAAGTCGCGGCGCAGGTCGCGCATGGCGGGCGAGGGGACCGCGCTCATCTCTTCGTAGAAAACCGAATAGCGCAGCCGCTGGGCCTGTTCGACTTCCAGCTCGGTCTCGGCCAGGCGCACTTCCAGCGCGCCGGAGACGGCCAGCACCGGCCACTGCTCCAAACGGCCTTCAAATGGTCCGGCTTCGTAGATGTTGACCACGGTCGTATCCTGTTGGCGGCTCTGCAAGTCCTCCCCACGATGCATCAGGGACTTGTCAGGGCCGCGTCTGTGCCGGGCTTACGCCTCTTGTGCGACAGTTTGGCGATTTTACTCCAAGGAGCGGGCCACTTCCAAGGCCCGCCCGGATTTTTGTGGCCGCGCCTTGGGTTAACTTGCCGACAGGCGGTCCCTACGACCCGCCCCGCCCCTTTCCGGCGGTGCCGATCGAGGCGTCTATCAGCCCCGCCCGCATCATCAGCCAGAACAGCAGGATGCCGGGAACCGCCGCTAGGGTGGTCAGGAGATAGAAATTCACATAGCCCAGGCTCTCCACCAGCGCCCCCGCCGTGGTGCCGGTCAGGACGCGGCCCACAATCGAGGCCGCCGCCGAGATCAGGGCATATTGCGCGGCGGTGAAGCGCAGGTCGCACAGGGCCGAGAAATAGGCCACCACCGTCACCCCGCCGATGCCGCTGGCGATATTCTCGAACAGGGTGGTCCCCGCCAGGCCCCAGTTGGTGTGCCCGACCATCGCCAGGATGGCATAGCTGAAATTGCTGACGCCCATCAGCACCAGGCTGATCAGCACCGCCCGCTTCATGCCGATTTTGGCATAGAGGGCGCCGCCGATGAAAATGCCGATCAGATAGGCCCAGAAGCCGACCCCCACATCGTAGAGGGCGATCTCGTCATTGCTGTAGCCCTGGTCGTTCAGCAGCAGGCGCAGGGTCAGCTGGCCCAGCGTATCGCCGATCTTGTGCAGCAGGATGAACAGCAGCACCAGGAAAGCGCCCTGCCGGGTGAAGAACTCCACGAACGGCCCATAGATCGCCTTCCAGGTTTCGGCGATGCCGCCCAGGCGCTTGGCCACCTCGCGATGGCGGGCCGGTTCGCCCAGCACCAGGGCCGTGGCCATCGCCGGCAGCGCCAGCATGGCGCAGGACATGTAAGCCACCTCCCAGCCGAAGCGCGCCGAGAG
>DASTMN010000091.1:0-5204 GCA_035714165.1 Rhizomicrobium sp. | reverse complement strand
ATGGGATAATAGATGGCGGTGGGAATGTTCGCCGCCTTCAGCGCCGCCTGCAGCCCGTCACGATCCGGCACCCGGATCACATATTGCGCCCAGGTGGACACCGCGCCCGCGATCATCTCCGGCACCACCACGCCCTTGCCGCCGCGCAGCCCGGCATTGTAGCGGGCGGCGACGGCGTTGCGCTGTTCGATCTCGTCGGCAAAGATTTTCATCTTTTCCAGCAGCACCGCCGCCTGGATGGTGTCCAGCCGCGAGTTCAGCCCGATGCGGACATTGTCATAGCGGTCGCTGCCCGCGCCATGCACATGCAGCGAACGCAGGATCGCCGCCAGCGCGTCATCATTGGTGAAGATCGCGCCGCCATCGCCATAGCAGCCCAGCGGCTTGGCCGGGAAGAAACTGGTGCCCGCGGCATCGCCGATAGCCCCCGCCACGCGATTGTCCAGCCGCGCGCCGAATCCTTGCGCGGTGTCGCAGAACAGCTTGAGACCTTCGGCCTGCGCGATGGGCGCCAGGGCGCGATAGTCGGCGGGCTGGCCGAACAGGTCCACCGGCATCACCACGCGCGGCGTCAGCCTGCCCTCGGCCTTCACCAGCGCGATGGCGGCTTTCAGGCTTTGCGGGTCCATGTTGAAACTGTCTTCGCGCACATCCACGAAAACCGGCGTGGCGCCGACCAGCGCCACGGCCTCGGCGGTGGCGCAGAAGGTGAAGGCGGGCACGAACACCGCATCGCCCGGCCCGATACCCCAACCCATCAGCACCAGTTGCAGCGCATCGGTGCCGTTGGCGCAGGCCACCACATGCTTCACCCCAGCGAATTCGGCCAGCGCCGCTTCCAGTTCGCGGACCTGCGGCCCCAGCACCCACTGGCCGGAGGCCACGGCCTGTTCGATGGCCTTGTTCAGCGGCGCGCCAAGACGGGCGCGCTGCGCCTGCAGGTCAATGAATTGCATCAGTCATCCAGTGGTTTGAGGGACAGGCGGTCTGTAAGGCATTTCGCCGGACCGGTCCAAAAACGCCATGTTACAAAAGACTACACGGCGTCCCGCGCCTCTCGTTTCATGTCGGCAAATCGGGCAAAAGGCGAAGATGGACCTGTCCTGTGATTCTGTGGTGATCGGCGCGGGCGCCGTCGGGCTGGCGGTGGCGCGGCAACTGGCGCGGGCCGGGCACGACACGGTGATTCTGGAAAAGAACGCCCATATCGGCATGGAGACCAGCGCACGCAACAGCGAGGTGATCCATGCCGGGCTGTATTACCCGCAAGGCTCGCTGAAGGCGCGGCTCTGTGTGCGGGGCAAGGCGCTGCTGTATGACTTCTGCGCCGCGCATGGCGTGCCGCACCGGCGCATCGGCAAGCTGGTGGTGGGCCATGCCGGGCAGGACAGCCAGATAGAAACCCTGCTGAACACCGCTGCCGCCAACGGCGTGACCGACCTGCAGCCCCTGGACCGCGCCGCCATCGCGGCGCTGGAGCCGGAGGTCAGCGCCGCTATCGGCTTCCTGTCGCCCTCCACCGGCATTGTGGACAGTCACCAGTACATGCTGGCGCTGCTGGGCGACACCACGCTGGTACGCGAGGCGGAGGTCACGGCCCTGCGGCGCGGCGGCGAAGGCTGGCAGGTGTCGGTGCGCAACGGCGACGAAGATTTCACGCTGGAATCCCGCATGGTGGTGAATGCGGCGGGCCTGTGGGCGCAAGGCGTGGCGCATCGCATCGCGGGGCTGACCGATATTCCGCCCCTGCACCTCGCCAAGGGCCGCTATGCGTCCCTGTCCGGCAAGGCGCCGTTCCGGCATCTGGTCTATCCGGTGCCCGAACCCGGCGGGCTGGGCGTGCATGTGACGCTGGACCTGGCGGACCAGGCGCGGTTCGGCCCCGATGTGGAATGGCTCGACGGCAACGATCCCGCCGCGATCGATTATGCCGTGCCGGGCAACATCGCCGCCGAATTCGCACCGCGCATCGCGCGCTGGTGGCCCGGCGTGCGCGCCGACCGGCTGACGCCCGACTATTCCGGCGTGCGCCCCAAACTGTCCGGCCCCGGCGCGGCCAATGCCGATTTCCGCATCGACGGCCCCGCCACGCATGGCCTGCCGGGACTGGTGAACCTGTTCGGCATCGAGTCGCCAGGCCTCACCGCCTCGCTCGCCATCGCGGAAGAGGTGATGGAGATGCTGCATGACTAGGCTGGGCCTCGGAACCGTGCAGTTCGGCCAGGCCTATGGCGTGTCCAACCGGCGCGGCCAGGTGACGCCGGACGATGCCCGCGCCATCCTGGCGCGCGCGACACGGGGCGGCGTGATGCTGCTGGACACCGCCGCCAATTACGGCGAAGCGGAAGATGTGCTGGCGGCACTGGACACCACGTCTTTCCGCATCGTCACCAAGACCATCCATGCCCGGCATGGCGTGGACGCGGTGGTGGCCCGCGCCCGGCAGTCGGCGCAGGCGCTGAAAGCCGACACGCTGCTGGTGCATGCCGCCGCCGACCTCCAAGAGGCCGCGCTGTGGCCTGCCCTGCAGGCGCTGAAGGCCGAAGGCGTGTTCCGCCGCATCGGCATTTCCACCTATGTCGCCGACGATCCGGCGACGCTGGCCGACCGCTTCCGCCCGGATGTGATGCAGATTCCTTTCAACCTGCTGGACCAGCGGCTGTTGCAGGACGGAACGCTCGCACGGCTGCGCGACCGGGGCGTGGAGGTGCATGCCCGTTCGATCTTCCTGCAGGGGCTATTGTTCCTGGAAACCCTGCCGCCCAAGCTGCAAGCGGCAGCACCACGGTTGGCTGCCATCAAGGCGCAGATCGCGCAGGCCGGTTCCACGCCATTGGCGGCGGCGCTGGGCTTTGTGCTGTCGCGGCCCGAAATCGCCATCGCGCTGGTGGGCGTGACATCGCCGGACGAACTTGGCGAGATACTGGCGGCCGCGAATGCGCCCCTGCCCGCGCTGGACTGGGATGCGCTGGCGCTGGACGACGAAACGGTGCTTACGCCGTCGCTCTGGTAAGGGCTTCGGTCACGCGCTCCACATCCGCCGCCGTCATGGCCGGGAACATGGGCAGGGTCAGGATGCGGCGGCTGGCATCTTCGGCCACGGGCGCCAGGCCCGGCGCATAGCCGCGCGCGCGATAATAGGAATGCAGATAGACCGGCGCGTAGTGGACGTTCGCGCCAATCCCTTCGGCCCGCAGCCGGGCGAACACCCGGTCGCGATCCAGATGCCCGGCCAGTTTCACGACATACAGATGATGGGCATTGGTGCGGTCGCCATGCGTTTTCAGCGGCGTAACTCCGGCCAGACCCGCCAGCGCCGCGTCATACAGCGCGGCAATGGACTGGCGCGCCGCCACCCAGCCGGACAGGCGGCCAAGCTGGGCCAGCCCCAGGGCGCACTGCACATCCGGCAGGCGATAATTGTAGCCCAGTTCGGCCATGTCATAGGCATGGGCGCCGCTGGCCTCGCGGCTGCGATGGTCGCTGTCGATGCCGTGGTTGCGGAAGCGGCGCATATGCGCGGCCATTCCGGTATCGCCGGTCACCGCCATGCCGCCCTCGCAGGTGGTCATGTGCTTGACCGGATGGAAGGAGAAACAGGAGATATCGCCCAGCGTGCCCGCCTTGCGGCCCTTGTAGGTCGCGCCCGGCGAATGACAGGCATCGGCAATAATCGCGATGTTCCGGTCGCGCGCCAGCGCGCGCAGGGCATCATAGTCGGCGGGCTGGCCGCCATAATCCACCGCCACGATGGCGCGCGTGCGAGGCGTGATCCTTTCCGCCACCGAGGCGGGATCCATCAGCAGCGTGTCCGGCTCCACATCGGCGAAGACCGGCACCGCGCCTTCATACAGGGCGGCATTGGCGCTGGCGGCAAAGGTGATGGCGGGGGCGATGACCTCGTCACCCGGCCCGATGCCCAGCGCCCGCATGGCGCAATGCAGGGCGGCGGTGCCGGAATTGACCGCCACACCGTCCGCCGCGCCGCAATGGGCGGCAAAGGCTTTCTCGAATTCGGCAATGCGCGGGCCGGTGGTCAGCCAGCCGCTGACCAGCGCCTCGACCACCGCCTTGATGTCGGCATCGCCGATCTCCTGCCGCCCATAGGGCAGGAAGGGCGCGGCGGCGGCCCCCACGGGTACCGTGTCGGGCACCTTGTCAGGCATAGGACATGGCCAGCAGGGTCTGAAGCCCGCGTCCGTCCAGCTTTTCCGGATTGGTGTCGCTGGAATAGCTGAAGCCGTCGGCCACCGGCAGCGCCCCACGATGCAGATAGGCGTCGCGGGCCGCAGTGGCGAAGCTTTGCAGGATCACATAGCGGTCTTCCAGTTCGACGGTGCAATGGGCGTCGTCGGCGGGGATCATCGTCTCATGCAGCTTTTCGCCGGGGCGGATGCCCACCACATGCTGGCGGCTGCCGGGGCTGACCAGCGTGGCAAGCTGGGGAATGGTGCTGGACGGAATCTTGGGCACATAGATTTCACCGCCGCGCATCAGCTCCATGCTGGACAGCACGAAGTTCACGCCTTGAGTCAGCGTGATCCAGAAGCGGGTCATGCGCTCGTCGGTGATCGGCAGGCTGTCGGCGCCATCCTCGATCAACTTGCGGAAGAAGGGAATCACGCTGCCCCGGCTGCCGAACACATTGCCGTAGCGCACCACCGAGAAACGGGTGCCTTCCGCGCCGGCCAGGTTGTTGGCGGCGACGAAAATCTTGTCCGAGGCCAGCTTGGACGCGCCATACAGGTTGATGGGATTGGCGGCCTTGTCGGTGGACAGCGCCACGACGCGCTTGACCCCGGCGCGCAGGGCGGCGCTGACCACGTTTTCCGCCCCGAACACGTTGGTGCGGATACATTCAAAGGGATTGTATTCGGCGGTGGTGACCTGCTTCATCGCGGCGGCATGCACCACGAAATCCACCCCGTTCAGCGCCAGTTCCAGCCGGTCGCGGTCGCGCACATCGCCGATGAAATAGCGGATGAAGGGATACTGGGCCTGCGGAAACTCTTGCTGCATTTCGAACTGCTTGAGTTCGTCGCGGCTGAAAACGATCAGGCGCCTGGGCTTGTACTTGGCGATCACCGTGCGGATGAAATGCTTGCCGAAGCTGCCGGTGCCGCCCGTCACCAGAATGGACTTGTCGTTCAGGTCCATCCAGGGCTGGGAGAAATCGCGCAGCGGCGCGGACGTCTCGGCCGCGC
>DASTMN010000090.1:0-3589 GCA_035714165.1 Rhizomicrobium sp. | reverse complement strand
TCACCCACAAGCTGCCGCTGGAGCGCATCAACGAGGCCTTCGACCTGATGCATTCGGGCGAGAGCATTCGGACCGTGATCGAGTTCTGATTTTCTGTCTGGTTGCAGGCCGGTTGCAAGGATGCGCGATTGCGCGCAGGCTGCTGCGCGAACGGGGCGATGACAGTCCCGGCGGGGAGGCCTGATGCGTATCATCCTGTGTGCGGCATGCGTCCTGGCGGCCATGCCCGCCTTCGCCCAGTCGCTGGAACCGCCGCCGCTGCCGAAGGGCGTCACCGTGCCCGCCTGGGCCTTGCCGCAATCGGCGACCCACCGCCAGGTCGCGCCGCCGCCGGATTTCCACCGCCCGCCGCGCACCCTGAACAAGGCGGTCGGCATCTTCGAGAACAGCACCGATGTGGGCGCGGCGCTGGTGCCGGGCAGCGCCAGTTACGATCCGGCCACGCGCCGCTATCGCATCACCTCGGCGGGCTACAATATCTGGTACAACCGCGACGAGTTCCATTTCCTCTGGAAGCGGATGACCGGCGATGTCTCACTGGCCGCCAGCGTGCCCTGGACCGACATCAAGGAATTCCACGACCGCAAGGTGGCGCTGATGGTCCGCGACAGCCTGGACGACGATTCCCGCGCCGTCACCGCCGCCCAGCATGGCAACGGCATGGTGCATATCGCCTGGCGGGGGGCGAAGAACGGCCCGATGACCGATGTGGAATATCGCGCCACCCACCAGGCCCGGCCCAGCGACACGCAATGGACCGCCATTCACCCCGCCCGTTTCGGCATCGAGAAAAAGGGCGACCGCTTCCAGCTGTATGTGAGCTGGCAGGGCGAACCGCTCCATCCCGAAGGCGCGCCGGTGACCTTCAGGACCAACGGTCCCTTCTATGTCGGGATCGGCTTCACCTCGCACCTGCCCGCCAACCCGCTGACCGCCATTGTCAGCGATGTGGTGCTGGAGAATGCGGCGGGGAAAGTACGTTAAATAGTCGGATTCTATCGTACTTGGAGGTTTTATGGACTTGGCAAAGCTCGTCGAGAAATCTGCCGAAGGCGCGACTGCAGATGTCTACCCAATAATCGTCAGGTGCTACAGCACAATTGGCAAAATAACTGGCCTTGGAAAAATCACTGTCGAGGCACAGCAGATTATATCCTCTAGTCTTAATACTTCTAACTGTTCGATTCGAGTTGAAGTTGAAACACCAGGTGATTATCCGACGACGGGCGTGTCATCCATTGACTATGAAAACATAGATCGGATTTGTGCTACTCTGGAACAGTTACGGGGCGCGGATCCAAACGCTACACGATTTGTGTTTATGGAAGCGATTTGTGAAGTCGGTGACTTCAAAGCTGTTGTATTCAATACAGTTGATCGCCGGATTTATTTTTCAATTCAGACGCATAATGCACAGGTTCACATGGAGCTTGCGAAGCTGCCACAGCTGATCGATCTTCTCCGGCGAGGAAAATCCTTTATCGATCAAAATAAAGCAGTTCCAAGCGAGGGCTGATCGCGGCTTTACACACCCTTCAGCAGCTTGAGAAGCTGCGGGTGCAGGTGTTCGTTGGAGGCCAGGATGGAGCCGCCCGACAACATGTCCGCGCCGCCATTCATGTCGCTGACGATGCCGCCCGCCTCGCGCACCAGCACGATGCCGCCCGCGATGTCCCAGGGTTGCAGGCCGCGCTCCCAGAAGCCATCGAAACGGCCCGCCGCCACATAGGCCAGGTCCAGCGCCGCCGAGCCGAAGCGGCGGATGCCGCTGGTGGCGTTCATCACCACCGCCATCTCCGCATTGGCGCGGGCATGGCCGTCCTTGCCCAGCCAGGGCAGGCCGGTGGCGATCAGGCTGGGCGACAGCTCCTTGCGGGCGGCGGTGCGCAGCCGCTTGTTGTTCAGATAGGCGCCGTGGCCCTTTTCGGCGGTGAACAGGTCGTCGGTGACGGGATTGAACACCACGCCCGCCACAAGCTGGCCCTCGCGCTCCAGCGCGATGGAGATGGCGAAGTGCGGAACGCCGTGCATGAAATTGGTGGTGCCATCGATCGGGTCGATCACGAAGCGGTGGGTCTTGTCCTTGCCCTCGATGGCGCCGCCTTCCTCGCCCAGGAAGCCATAGCCGGGGCGGGCCTTGGACAGTTCCTCGATCAGGATCTTCTCGGTGCGCTTGTCGGCGCTGGTGACGAAATCGGCCGGGCCTTTGAGCGAGATCTGGAGGTTTTCCAGCTCGTTGAAATCACGGATCAGCGGGCGGCCGGCCTTGCGGGCGGCGGCCACCATCACGTTCAGGGCAGGGGAGGTATAAGCCATTGCTTAATCCGCCCGCCGCACATAGGTACCGTCCTCGGTGGCAACGATGATCCGTTCGCCCGCCGCGATGAAGGGCGGCACCTGAATCTTGAGGCCGTTTTCCAGCACGGCGGTCTTGTAGGACGGGGCGGCGGTGCCGCCTTTCAGCACCGGATCGGCTTCGGCGATGGTCAGCGTCACCTGCACCGGCAGCTTGATGCCGATGGGCTTGCCTTCGTAAAGCTGCACCAGGGTCTTCATACCGTCCTGCAGGAAGGCGGCCTGCTCGCCCACGAAATCGGCGGCCAGTTCGATCTGCTCATAGCTCTCCATGTCCATGAAGGTGAGCATGTCGCCGCTGGCATAGAGGAACTGGAAGTCCTTCTTGTCCAGCACGACTTCCTCGACTGTCTCGTCGGAGCGGAACCGCTGGTTGAGCTTGGTGCCCTGGGTGACGTTCTTGAGTTCGACCTGGTTGTAGGCACCGCCCTTGCCGGGCTTCACCTTGACCGTCTTCACCGCGATCCACAGGCCGCCATTATAGTTGATCAGGGTGCCGGGGCTGATTTCGTTGCCGGTGATCTTGGCCATGGGAATCGCGCCTCCCGGGCGCGCGGGTGAAGAAGGTGGCAGGGTCAAAGAGCGGGCGGGTTCTACCAACCCTGTCCCGTCTTGTCACCTCAAAGCCCCGCCTCCCCCTTTGCGCGAAGCGCATGAAGGGGGCGAGCGGAAGCTGAAACCGGAGGGGGTTTACGAAAAAAGCCGGTTGAAGGCCCGGACGGCGGCCTGGGGGCCGTCGGCATGGTCCCAGACGCCCGCGGAAACCGCCAGGAAATCGGCTCCGGCTTCGACCAGCACGGGCGCATTGTCTACGGTGATGCCGCCGATGGCGACGCAGGGCACGACCGTCGCCATGCTCCAGGCGCGCAGGATTTCGGGTTCGGTGCGGGTCTTGGGTTCTTTCGTGGCGGTGGGGAAGAAGGCGCCGAAGGCGACGTAATCGGCGCCCGCCTCGCCCGCGTCCATCGCCAGGTGCAGGCTGTCGTGGCAGGTCACGCCCACAATGCCATCGGGCATGGCGGCGCGCGCCTCGTGATAGCTGGCGTCTTCCTGGCCGACATGCACGCCGTCGCAGCCCAGTTCGGCGGCCAGATCGGGACGGTCGTTGAGGATGAAGGCCGTGCCCGCGGCCTGCACCGCCGGGCGCAGCGTGTCCACGGCGCGGCGGATCTCGTCGTCGCTGATGTTCTTCAGGCGCAACTGGAAGCTGGCGACATCGCCGCCCTTCAGGGCC
>DASTMN010000089.1:0-10630 GCA_035714165.1 Rhizomicrobium sp. | reverse complement strand
GGCACGACATGGGAGGTCAAGCGGTGACCTCCGGCACGAAGGAACGGCTGTATCTGTTCGACACCACCCTGCGCGACGGCGCGCAGACGCAAGGGGTGGATTTCTCGGTCGAGGACAAGCGCCAGATCGCGCTGGCGCTGGATGGGCTGGGGCTGGATTATATCGAAGGCGGCTGGCCCGGCGCCAATCCCACCGACACCGCCTTTTTCGCCGAGCGCCCGCCCTTGAAGCGCGCCCGCTTCACCGCCTTCGGCATGACCAAGCGGGCGGGGCGCAGCGCCGCCAACGATCCGGCGCTGGCGATGGTGCTGGGCGCCGACACCGATGCGGTCTGTCTGGTGGGCAAGACCAGCGGCTATCAGGTGGATGTGGCGCTGGAGATTCCGCGCGCCGAGAATATCGAGAATATCGCCCGCTCCATCGAGGCGGTGGCCGCGAAGAAGCGCGAGCCCCTGTTCGATGCCGAACATTTCTTCGACGGCTACAAGGCCGAGCCGGACTATGCCCTGGCCTGCATCCGCGCCGCCCATGAAGCGGGCGCGAAATGGATCGTGCTGTGCGACACCAATGGCGGCACCATGCCCGAAGACGCCTATGCCATCACAAGCGCGGTGAAGGCGGCGCTGCCGGATGCGGCGCTGGGCATCCATGCCCATGACGATACCGGCCAGGCGGTGGCGGTCAGCCTGGCGGCGATCCGCGGCGGCGCGCGCCAGGTGCAGGGCACGCTGAACGGGCTGGGCGAACGCTGCGGCAACGCCAATCTCTGCACCCTGATCCCCAACCTGATGCTGAAGGAACCCTTCGCGTCGCGGTTCGAGATCGGCATCACGGCGGAAAACCTGGCCCGCATCACCGCCGTCTCGCGCATGCTGGATGAAATCCTCAACCGCGCCCCGGACCGCCACGCGCCCTATGTCGGGCCGTCGGCCTTCGCGCACAAGGGCGGGCTGCATTCCTCGGCGGTGCTGAAAGACCCCACCACCTACGAGCATGTGACGCCGGAAAGCGTGGGCAACCGGCGCATCATCCCGGTGTCGGACCAGTCGGGCCGTTCCAATCTTCTGGCGCGGCTGGCCGAGGCGGGCATCGCGATCGACGCCAAAGACCCGCGCATCGTGCGGATGCTGGACGACATCAAGCAGCGCGCCGCCGATGGCTATGCCTATGACGGGGCGGAAGCCTCGTTCGAGCTTCTGGCCCGCCGTGCCCTGGGCCAGGTGCCGGATTATTTCGACGTCGAAAGCTACAAGGTCACGGTGGAGCGCAAGGGCGGCCGCACCGTCTCGGAAGGCCGGGTGATGCTGGATGTGGCGGGCGAGAAGCTCACCAATGTCGGGCGCGGCAACGGCCCGGTGAACGCGCTGGACGCGGCCTTGCGCGCCGACCTGGGCAAATATTCCGCCTTCCTGTCGGACCTGCGGCTGGTGGACTACAAGGTCCGCATCCTCACCACGGGCACAGAGGCGGTGACGCGCGTGATGGTGGAAAGCGCCGACGGCAAGGGCAACCGCTGGTCCACCGTGGGCGTGTCGGAGAATATCGTGGATGCCAGCTTCGAGGCGCTGACCGACTCCATCATCTACAAGCTGTATCGCGACGGGGCGGTGGCATGACCATCGCTTTCGACGATTTCCTCAAGGTGGACATCCGCGCCGGGACCGTCATCGCCGCCGAGCCTTTCCCGGAAGCGCGCAAGCCCGCCATCAAGCTGACGATCGATTTCGGCGGCGAGATCGGGGTCAGGAAATCCAGCGCCCAGATCACCCGCCATTACACGCCGGACGCGCTGGTGGGAAAGCAGGTGGTGGCGGTGGTGAATTTTCCCCCGCGCCAGATCGGCAAGTTCATGTCGCAGGTGCTGACGCTGGGCGTGCCGGATGCCGACGGCGAAGTGGTGCTGCTGCATCCCTCGCAAGCCGTGCCCGATGGCGGGCGGATGTTCTAACCCAGGCGCGCGGCCAGCCGGTCCAGCGCCGTTTCGGCGTCGGGCACCAGCGCATACAGTTCCAGCACCTCCGGCCGGGCGAAACCCTTGGCCACCGTCTCGCGGATCATCGTATCCAGCGTGTCGAAATAGCCTTTTTCGTTGATGACCAGGATGGGCTTGTCATGCACGTCCAGCTGGGCGGCGGTGAGAACCTCGAAGAACTCGTCATAGGTTCCCAGTCCGCCCGGCAGCACGACAAAGCCGTCGGCGCGGGCGATCATCTGTTGCTTGCGCACGAACAGGTCGGCCACGATCTCGGTGGTTTCGCCTTCGGCCAGCGGCGGTTCCACGTCCCGCAGGAAGTCCGGCAGGATGCCGGTGACGGTTGCGCCGGACTGGCGCGCCGCCAGCGCCGTTGCTCCCATCAGGCCCAGCGCCCCGCCGCCGAACACCAGGGAAAAGCCCCGCCGGGCCAGGCCCGCGCCCAGGGCCGTGGCACAGGCGCGGAAGGCGGGGTCTGCGCCGAAGGATGCGCCGCAGAAAACGCAGATCGCGGGGTTTTTGCCGTTCATGCCGCCAACAGGGTTGCGCCGTTTGCGCCATCTTCCTAAACAGGTCCGTCGCCGAAACCAATGGAGAAACGCGTGCCGCGCTGGTTGCTGATCCTGAGTGCCGTGGCCGCCATCGCCCTGATCGCGGGGTTCTTCACGTTTGGCGGCGCGGATATGGGCGGCGCAGGGCTGGGTCACTAGCATGGCCCATCTGGTGGAGGAGGGCAGCGGCGCGCCATCCTTCCGGCCGCTCTGGCGGCTGATGCCTTATCTGTGGCCCAAGGGCCGGCCCGACCTGCGGGCGCGGGTTCTGGTCTCCATCGTCTTTCTGGTCCTGGCCACCGGCTTCACCAGCATCTCGCCGCTGCTGTTCGGCTGGGCGGTGGACCAGCTTCGCCCCACGCCGGCCAATATCGCGCTGGGCACGGTGCTGTCGCTGATCGGCGCCTATATGGTGTCGCGCATCCTGATGCAGGCCTGCGCCCAGTTGCGCGACGGCATTTTCGCGCAGGTGCAGTACCACGCCATGCGCGAGGTGGCGGTGGAGACCTTCGCCCATGTCCATACCCTGTCGCTGCGCTTCCACCTGGAGCGCAAGACCGGCGGGCTGAGCCGGGTGATCGAGCGCGGCACCAAGGGCATAGACAGCATCCTGTCCTTTGCCCTGTTTTCGATCTTTCCCACCATTCTGCTGCTGGTGTTCTACAGCGTCATCCTCTTGGTGCAGATCAATGCCTGGGTGGCGCTGTCCACCATCGTGATGGTGGTGGCCTATACCTGGTTCACCTTCTGGATCACCCGCTGGCGCATCCGCTTCCGCCGCGAGATGAACCAGTCCGACACCGACGCCAACACCAAGGCGGTGGATTCGCTGCTGAACTTCGAAACGGTGAAGTATTTCGGCAATGAGACCCATGAGACGCGCCGCTTCGACGCGTCGATGGAAAAGTATGCCGGGGCCTCGATCCAGTCGCAGGTCTCGCTGTCCATCCTCAATACCGGCCAGGCGGCGATCATGGCGCTGGGGCTGGGGGCGGTGATGGCGCTGACCGCCATCGGCATCACCCAGGGCCGTTTCTCCATCGGCCTGTTCGTGGCGGCCAATGCCATCCTGATCCAGCTCTACCAGCCGCTGAACCTCTTGGGCACGGTCTATCGCGAGATCACGCAGGGGCTGGTGGACATGGAGGCGATGTTCCGCCTGCTGCACCAGCCGCGCGAGGTGCAGGACCGGCCGGGCGCCACGCCGCTTGTGGTATCGGGCGGCGAAATCCGCTTCGAGGATGTGGTGTTTGCCTATGATCCCCAACGCATCGTGCTCAAGGGCATCAGCTTCACCGTGCCGGCGGGCCGGACGGTGGCGATCGTGGGGCCGTCGGGCGCGGGCAAATCCACCATCAGCCGCATCCTCTACCGCTTCTATGACATCGCAAGCGGGCGGGTGACGATTGACGGGCAGGATATCCGCGATGTCACCCAGGCCTCGCTGCGCGCGGCGATCGGCATCGTTCCGCAGGATACTGTGCTGTTCAACGACACGGTAAAGTACAACATCGCCTATGGCCGCATCGGCGCGGACGAGGCCGAAATCCGGGAAGCGGCGCGGCTGGCCCAGATCGACCGGTTCATCGCCCACCTGCCGCAGGGCTATGACGCCATGGTGGGCGAACGCGGGCTGAAACTGTCGGGCGGCGAAAAGCAGCGCGTCGCCATCGCCCGCACCATTCTCAAGAACCCGCCCATCCTGTTGCTGGACGAGGCGACCAGCGCGCTGGACACCGGCACCGAGCGCGACATCCAGAGCGCGCTGCACGAGGTCAGCCTGGGCCGCACCGCGCTGGTCATCGCGCACCGCCTGTCCACGGTGATCGACGCCGACGAGATCCTGGTGCTCGATCACGGCGTCATCATCGAACGGGGCCGCCATGACGCGCTGCTGGCGCGGAACGGCCACTATGCCGCCATGTGGAACCGGCAGCGGGAAGCCGCCGCGGCCCGCGCCCGCCTGCGCGAAGTGGAAGACGATGCCGAAGCTGCGCCGGAAAAGGCGGCACCCTAGGCGGCGCAATCCGGTTTGACGATCCGCCGCGTCGAAGGGGGATATTTCTCCAGCCTGGATGCCGGCCGGACAGGTCGCGCCGTCAGTTCTCCGCCGCAATTGGGGCAGGCCCCGCCCAGCCGTGTTTCGGCGCAGTCGCGGCAGAAGGTGCACTCAAAGGAACAGATCACCGCGTCCCGTGCATCCGGGGGCAAGTCCTTGTCACAGCATTCGCAGTTGGGACGCAGTTCCAGCATCGCATCCTCACACAGGGCGCGAGGACAGCCCGCGCGGGATCAGATAATCTCGACCCGGTCCACTTCCACGCCCTTGTTGCCCTGGCGGGTGGAATAGCGAATGCGCTGGTCGGGTTCGACCGCCTGCACGCCGGACCGGCGCAGGGCGCTGGCATGGAGATAGATGTCGCCGCTGCCGCTGTCGGGCATCACGAAGCCGAAACCCTTCTGGTCGTTGAAGAACTTGACCTTGCCTTCGACCATCGGGCCGGAAGGCGCATTGTTGTCGCGATAGCCGCCGCCGTAACCGCCGCCGCCATAGCCGCCCCGGTCGCCGCCATAACCGCCACCGCCGCCGAAACTGTCGCGGCGCGGGCCGCGGCTGGGCGCTTCGGCGGTGGAGGTATCCACGCTGTGGACCGTCACGACCTGCAGGCCGCGCTGGGAATCCGCCAGGTCGCAGACGATGGTGGTGCCGGGCGGCACATCGCTATGTCCGGTCGCCTGCAGGGCCGATGCGTGACAGAAGGCGTCGCCGCCATTGTCCAGGGTCACGAAGCCGTAGCCCTTGGTCGCGTTGAACCACTTCACCTTGCCCTTCGCGGAAGCCTGCGAAATGGACTTGTCATTCCCGTATGTCATGTGAACCGACGCCATGCCCCATGCCGGTCTGGACACCCCAAGCCAGCCCCCGTCCCGGCTGTGCGGGGGTGACCCCGCAATGATGACTACAGAAACCGGCATCCCGCAACGGGGTTAACCGGGATAAGTGCGGCCGCCTATGTTGCGGCGCAGCAAAAACGGGTTGACTTTTGGCCCGAATGCGCCGATACACCGCCCATCCGCCGCGACCGCACAAGGCGCCCACGGTCATAAACCGGGCGCCGTCATCGCCGGAGCAATCGAAAACTTCCGTTCCCTCCAGTGTGCGTGGAAGGCGGCCAACCAGCCGTAAAACCGCGCATTTTCGCGCGTCCACACGGTTTTTAAGGATTTTTGTGACCGACGTTACTTTCCAGTCGCTTGGCGTTGCCGAGCCGATCCTCCGCGCCCTGGCGGCGGAGAATTACACCCATCCCACCCCCATCCAGTCCAAGGCGATCCCCGCCCTGCTGTCGGGCCGCGACCTGCTGGGCATCGCCCAGACCGGCACCGGCAAGACGGCCGCCTTCGGCATTCCGCTGCTTCAGGGCCTGTCGGTGGGCCATGTGCCGCCCCAGCCCAAGCAGGCCAAGGCGCTGATCCTGGCCCCTACGCGCGAGCTGGCGGTGCAGATCGAGGAAAGCCTGCGCAGCTATGGCCGTTTCCTGAACCTGCGCATGACTGTGATCCTGGGCGGCGTGAACCAGAACACCCAGATCCGCAACATGAGCAAGGGCGTGGACATCCTGGTCGCCACGCCTGGCCGCCTGCTGGACTTGGTGCAGCAGAAGCAGGTGCGCCTGGACGGCGTCACCCATTTCATCGTGGACGAGGCCGACCGCATGCTCGACATGGGCTTCATCCGCGATGTGCGCAAGCTGGTCGCCTATATCCCCAAACAGCGCCAGTCCATGCTGTTCAGTGCCACCATGCCGGAAGACATTGCCCGGCTGGTGCATGAGATGATGAACAACCCGGAGCGCATCGAGGTCGCGCCGCAGGGCAAGACCGCCGACCGCATCGCCCAGAGCCTGTATTTCGTGCCCATGCCGCAGAAGCGCCAGCTTCTCAGCGAGCTGATGAAGGATGTGGCGCTGAACCGCGTCATCGTCTTCACCCGCACCAAGCACGGCGCCAACCGCGTCGCCGAGCACCTGACCAAGACCGGCGTGATGGCGGAAGCCATTCACGGCAACAAGTCGCAGAATGCCCGCCAGCGCGCCCTGGACCTGTTCCGCACCGGCAAGGCGCGGGTGCTGGTGGCGACTGACATCGCGGCGCGCGGCATCGACATTGACGACATCAGCCATGTGATCAATTTCGAGCTGCCCAACGAACCGGAAAGCTATGTGCACCGCATCGGCCGCACTGCGCGCGCCGGTGGCGAAGGCGTGGCGATCAGCTTCTGCGACGCCTCCGAGCGCGGCTATCTGAAGGATATCGAGCGGGTGATCCGCATGAAGATCCCGGTGGTGGCGCACGACCTGCCCGACCTGACCGAAGAGCAGAAGCGCCAGATGGACGAACCGCGCCGCCCCCACGGCCATCGTCACGGCAAGCCCGGCCATAAGTCTGGTGGTCCGCGCGGCGGTCATGCCGCGGGCGACAATCCGCACGCGCCCAAGAAGCGCAACGGCAGCCGCGCCCACTGGAACCGGTCGCGCGACAAGCAGCGGGGCAGCGCCGCTTGAAGGCCATTTTTGTTGACGGCGACGCCTGCCCGGTCAAGGCGGAAGTCGAAAAGGTGGCGGCCCGGCACGGCCTGGCCGTCACCATCGTCAGCAATGGGGGCTTGCGGCCCTCGGCCAATCCGCTGCTGCGTCATGTCGTGGTGGCGGAGGGGCCTGATGCCGCCGATGACTGGATCGCAGAGCAGATCGCCGCGCGGGACGTCTGTATCACCGCCGACATTCCGCTGGCCGCGCGCTGCCTGGACAAGGGTGCGCGCGTGCTGGCCCCCAACGGCAAGGCCTTCACGCCCGACAGCATCGGTATGGCGCTGGGGATGCGGGAACTCAGCCGTCACCTGCGGGAACTGACGCCGGGCGGCCAGACCCATCATGCCGGTTTCAGCAGGCAGGACCGTTCGCGCTTTCTGGGCGAACTGGAAAATTGCCTGCAGGCGCTGAAGCGCGCAGGGTAAGGTCATGTCCGCGAATTTCGGCCTCAATCTCGAAAATCATTATGCCCGTCTGGGCGACGGCTTCTTCACGCCGATGGCGGGCGAGAAGGTCGGTGCATCGCCCCGCCTGCTGCATGCCAATCCGGCGGCGGCGGCGCTGATCGACCTGGACCCGCAAGCCTTCACCGATCCGCGTTTCGTGCAGGTCGTGTCCGGCCATGCGCCGCTGGAAGGCTTCGCGCCGCTGGCGATGGTCTATAGCGGTCATCAGTTCGGCGTCTGGGCGGGGCAGTTGGGCGACGGCCGCGCGCTGCTGATCGGCCAGGTCCGCAATGCCAAGGGCGAATTGTGGGACATCCAGCTCAAGGGCGCGGGCCGCACGCCCTATTCGCGCTTCGGCGACGGGCGCGCCGTGATGCGTTCCACCATCCGCGAATATCTGTGCAGCGAGGCGATGGCGGCGCTGGGCATTCCCACTTCCCGCGCGCTGGCCATCGTGGCGACGGGCGAGATGGTGCGGCGCGAGGAACCGGAGCCGGGCGCGGTGCTGACCCGGCTGGCGCCCAGCCACATCCGCTTCGGGCATTTCGAGCATTTCTTCCATCGCGGCGAGCAGGATCAGGTACGCCGGCTGGCCGATCACGTCATCACCGAATACTTTCCCGGCCTGGATCACGCTGCCTGGTTCGGCGAAGTGGTACGCCGCACCGCCGTTCTGGTGGCGCAGTGGCAGGCGGTGGGCTTCGCGCATGGCGTGATGAACACCGACAATATGTCCATCCTGGGCCTGACGCTGGATTACGGGCCGTATGGCTTCATGGACGCCTATGATCCCAATATCATCTGCAACCATACCGACGAGCAGGGGCGCTACAGCTTCATCAACCAGCCGGTGGTCGCCCACTGGAACCTGCGCGCGCTGGCGATGGCGCTTTCCAAACTGATCCCCACCGATGTCCTGATCGAAAAGCTGGCGACCTTCGAGGCACATTTCGGCGGCACCTATCATGCCCTAATGCGCGCCAAGCTGGGGCTGACGCGCGAGGAGCCGGGCGACAATGGGCTGATCGGCGGCCTGCTGGCGCTGATGGCCCGCACCCGCGCGGATTATACCCTGTCCTTCCGCAACCTGACCGGCGAGAATTCGGACTGGCTGGCGCTGTTCGGCGCGGACAATACCGAGGCGCGGGACTGGCTGGCGCGTTATCGCGCCCGCACCGCCGATGAAGACCTGTCTGGGATGAACCGGATCAATCCCAGATTCGTGCCGCGCAACTGGGTGGCCGAGACGGCGATCCGCGCGGTGGAGGACCGGGACGATATCGCCACCCTGGACCGCATCCTGGCGCTGCTGCAGGCGCCTTATGAAACGCATGACGGCGGCGAGGCTTTCGCCGCGCCGCCGCCACCGGACATGTGTGGTCTGGAAGTGAGCTGTTCGTCTTAGTCGACGTTACCAGATCACCGAGACATACTTGGCCTCGCAGAACTCGATCAGGCCGTGATGGCTGCCCTCGCGGCCCAGGCCCGACTGCTTGACGCCGCCAAAGGGCGCGGCCGGGTCCGACATGATGCCGCGATTGAGGCCGATCATGCCCGCTTCCAGCTTCTCGCTGATCTGGAATCCGCGCTTGAGGTCCTGGGTATAGAGATAGGCGGCAAGGCCATATTCGGTGTCGTTGGCCTTGCGGATGGCTTCGGCCTCGTCCTCGAAGGACTGGAGCGACACCACGGGTCCGAAAATCTCCTCCCGGATCATGTCGGCATTGTCCGGCACATCGGCCAGCACGGTGGGCGGATAATAGAAGCCGGGACGGTTCAGGCGCTGGCCGCCCAGCAGCAATTTGGCGCCCTTGGCCACCGCATCGTCCACCAGCTCGCCGATCTTGGCGACGGCCTTTTCGTTGACCATCGGCCCCAGGGTGGACTCCGGGTCCACCGCATCGCCCAGCTTGATCTCGGACATGCGCTTGACGATGCCGTCGGTGAACCCCTTGTACAGGTCCTTGTGGACATAGAAGCGGTTGGCGGCGGTGCAGGCTTCGCCGGAATTGCGCATCTTGGCCAACATGGCGCCGTCCAGCGCGGCGTTCAGGTCGGCATCCTTGCAGACGATGAAGGGCGCATTGCCGCCCAGTTCCATCGAGGAGGAAATGACCTGGTTTGCCGCCTCCTTCAGCAGCGCCACGCCCACCGGAGTCGAGCCGGTGAAGGACACCTTGCGCACGCGCGGATCGTTGAGGATGGTCCTGGACAGCGCGCTGGCCTTGGATGTGGTCAGCACATTGACCACGCCGGCGGGCACGCCCGCGTCATGCAGGATCTGCGCGACGGCAAAGGCGGTCAGTGGCGTTTCGGTGGCGGGCTTGCAGATCACGGTGCAGCCGGCGGCCAGCGCCGGGGCGATCTTGCGGGTGGCCATCGCCGCCGGATAGTTCCAGGGGGTGATCAGCAGCGCGATGCCGATGGGCTGGTACTGCACCATGATGCGCGCGCCGCTGGCCGGGGCCATCGCCATTTCGCCCAGCACATGGCAGGTTTCTTCCGCATACCAGCGGAAGAATTCGGCGGCATAGAGAACCTCGCTGCGCGAATCCGGCAGCGCCTTGCCGTTCTCCAGGCTGATCAGATAGGTCAGCCATTCGATATTCTCGATCATCTTCTCATAGCATTTGCGCAGGATCTCGGCGCGCTGGCGGGGCGTGGTGGCGGCCCAGGCGGCGGCGGCCTTGTCGGCGGCGTCCACCGCGGCGCGCGAATCCGTATCGTCGCAATCGGCGACGTCGCAGATCTTCTCGCCGTTGGAAGGGTTGAAAACGTCCACGCGCTTCTTGGTGTTCGACTCCACCCACTGGCCGCCGATGAACAGGTCGGTGGGAATGGGGAAGGGTGCGGGGCCGGTCTTGGGCGCGGGAATGGTCAGCGTATTGGTCATGGTTCTGTCTCTAAGGGTGTTTCAGGACGCCAGCGCGGCGCGGTCGCCGGTGAAGGCGGCGCGGGTGATCGCCTTCAGGGCGTCCACATCCAGCTTGCGGGGGTTGTTGTTGACCAGGCGGGCGGCGCCGATGGCGCTTTCCGCCGTCCAGTCCTGCTTGTCTTCCGGCAGGCCCA
>DASTMN010000088.1:0-10485 GCA_035714165.1 Rhizomicrobium sp. | reverse complement strand
GCGGTCGTCCTGCTGGTACATGCCGTGAAACTTGAGCAGCTTCTGGTCGGGAAAGGTGACGCCCGCGCTGATATCGTCCAGCAGCCCTTCGGCGATCGTACCCCGCAGGTGGTTGCTGCCCGCCTTCAGGGTTTCATCGGGGCCGAGATTGGACAGAGGCTGCGACCGGTCGCGGCTGCGGTCGGTGGGGGCATGGGGCGGTTCAACCAGTTCAATAGACATCGCGCTGATACCTGTGATCGCGTTGCAGGGTCCGCAGATACTCTTCCGCCGCTTCCGGGCCGAGATGGCCTTCGTCCTGAAGCACCGACAGCAGGGCGGCATGGACGTCCGGCGCCATATGCGCGGCATCGCCGCAGACATAGAGATGCGCGCCCTCCTCCAGCCAGGCATAGAGATCGGACGCCCGTTCCCGCAGCCTGTGCTGCACATAGACCTTGTCGGCGCGGTCGCGCGAAAAGGCCACATCCATGCGGGTGAGAAGCCCGCTCCTGAGATGTTCCTGCCATTCGAGCTGGTAGAGGAAATCGCTGCGGGAATTGCGTTCGCCGAAGAACAGCCAGGATTTTCCCGTCGCGCCCCGCGCCTCGCGCTCCTGCAGGAAGGCGCGATAGGGCGCGACGCCGGTTCCCGCACCGATCATCACGATGGGCGCATCATCCCCAGGCAGGCGGAAGTGCGGATTGTCCTGGATATAGACGGGCAGGAGCGTATCCGGCGCGGCGCGGCTGGAAAGATGCCCGGACGCCACGCCGCCGCGCGGCTCGCCGCGCAGTTCATAGCGCACCGTGGCCACGGTCAGATGCACTTCGTCGGGAACAGCCGCCAGGCTGGAGGCGATGGAATACAGACGGGGCTGTAATGGGCGAAGACCGGGCACGAAGCTCTCGGCACGCAGGCCCGGCACCGGAAAATCCCGGATGATGTCGATGACATGATGCTGGTGCAGATAGGCGTTGCGCTCCGCCGCATTTTCCGGCGCGGCCAGCCGCCGCAACGCCGCCGCATCGCTCAGTTCCGCCCAGCTTTCCAGAAAGCGCGGCGTGGCCGCGACGATCTCGAAGTCCGATGTCAGCGCGGCGGCCAGGCTAGTCTCGCCGCCGTTGCGGGCAACCGGCGTATCGCCGCTCAGGCCGGCATGGTTGAGGATCGCCTCCACCAGTTCGGCATCGTTGCGGGCGAACAGGCCCAGCGCGTCGCCCGGCGCATAGGCAAGCCCGGACCCAGCCAGCGAGAGCTCGACATGGCGCGTTTCCTTGCTGGAGCCGCGCCCCGTCAGGACCAGATTCTCGATCACCGGCGCGTCGAACGGATGGCGCTTGTCGAAACGGGCGGCGGCGGCAGGAACGGCCGTCCGCGCTGCAACAGCGGACGGCGGACCGGAATTCTTGGGAAGCAGCGGCTCCAGCACGGTCATCCATTGCACCGCCGGGGCTTCATAATCGACATCGCAGTCGATCCGCGGCGCAAGCCGTGTCGCACCCAGTTCTTCCAGGCGGCGGTCCAGGCGCTTGCCGGCCTCGCAATATTTCTCATAGGTGGAATCGCCCAGCGCCAGAACACTGAAGCGCAGGCCCGGAAGCCTGGGGGCCTTGCGGCCTTCGATGAACTCAAAGAAGTTCAGCGCCGATTGCGGCGGATCGCCTTCGCCATGCGTGCTGGTGATGACCAGCAGGATGCGTTCTTCCTTCAGCGCGCGGACCTTGTAGCTGTCCATGTCCACCGCGCGCGCCGCGACGCCCGCCGCCTGCAACCGGCTTGCGAAATCCCGCGCCAGGCCCGCGCTGTTGCCCGTCTCGCTGCCATAGAGAATCGTGATGGCCGCCGGTGCGGGCGCACTGTCGTCCTGCGGCACCGGCCCGGCGCCCGCCAGGCCAGCCAGATAGCCGCTCGCCCATAACGCCTGATCGCGGTCGAGCGTTCTGGCAAAGACATCCAGTTGCGCCAGTTGATCGGGCGTAAGCGTGGCGGGCATGGCGTGTCTGACATCCTGATTCACAAGTGGAAACGCGCCGCAGTCAGTCGCCACATCCGCACCGGCATCGGCTGCCGGGGACCAACGCGCGGCGCTCAACATAATTCACGCATTACTTGGTGTTATTCTTCAGAAATTACGCCATTAGACTGTCATTTCTGATATAATGCAGCAAATGAATGTTATTGCTGGATGTAAGCAATTATTTTGATGTGAATGGCCATGGACATTGATCTCGCCAGAACCTTTCTCGCCGTTGTCGCAACCGGCAGCTTTCAAGGCGCCGCCGACCGCCTGAACGTGACCCAGACGGCGGTGAGCGCGCGGATAAAATCGCTGGAAGATGCGTTGGGCCGGCGGCTGTTCATCCGCAACAAGGCCGGGGCGCGGCTGACCCCGCCCGGCGAACGGTTCACGCGCCACGCCAACGCGCTGGTGCAGATCTGGGAAAGCGCCCACCGGCAGATCGCCCTGCCCGTCGGGCGCGAACATCTGGTCAGCGTCGGCGGTGAACTCAGCCTGTGGAATCCGCTTTTCTCGGACTGGCTGGTGTGGATGCACCGGACACGGCCCGAGGTCGCGCTCCGGGCCGAGGTGGATACGCCTGTCCGGCTGGTGGAACGCGTGCTGGTCGGCAGTCTCGATGCGGCGGTTCTTTACAGTCCCCAACGGCGGCCCAACCTGGTGGTCGAACTGCTGGCGGAAGAAAAGCTGGTGATGGTCACGACCGCGCCCGATGGCCGCTATGACCCGGAAAGCTATATCCATGTGGACTGGGGACCGGACTTCACCGCCAACGAGCACAGCGCCTTTCCCGATCTGGCCGGTCCGGCCATCGCCATCTCGCTGGGGCCACTGGCGCTGCATTACCTGACGACGGTGGGGGGCAGCGGCTATTTCCGCCAGGGCGCCGTGCAGGCCAGCCTGGAACAGGGCACGCTGCACCGGGTCCGCGACGCGCCGGAATTTTCACATTCCATCTATCTTGTTCATGCGGAACAGGATGTGCCCGACCTGGCCAGCGTCCGCGAGGGTTTCAAAGCCTGCCTGCAGGCGCGCTAACCCGTACGTCAGCCGAGCGCCTGCGCGATCCGCGCACCCAGCGCCATGTCATCCTCCTGGCCGAAACCATGATGCAGGATCGTTCCGTCGCGCCCGATCAGGATGGCGGTGGGGGTTCCCCGCATCCCATAGCGCGTCATGGTCACCGGCATGCCGCCGCCGCTGCCCGCTTCGTCAATGCCGATGGGCAGGGTCAGACGGTATTCGCGGATAAAGACTTCCAGCGCGGCGGGCGTCATCACCGCATGATGCTCGAACACCGTATGCAGGCCGATCACTTGCAGATCGGTTTGCTGGAACATGCGGTGCGCCTTCTCCGCCTGTGGCGTGCCGTGGGCGACACAGCCGGGGCACAACATCTGGAAGGCATGGATCAGCACCGGCCGCCCGCGCAGGCCCGCCAGGGTCAGCGGATCGGCATTGAACCAGCGGCTAACGGCGATCTCCGGGGCCGTCTCCGGGACATTCTGCGAAGCGGTCATTATCCGTCTCCCTCGCCCTATGCCACGCGCGGCGTGAGCAGGGCGCGTCCATAGGCCAGCACGAACAGCAAAAATGCCAGAATCCAGAAAAGCCCGGACACCGACAGAAGCGGCATGGTCCAGACCGGCAGGAAGGACGCCGCGATGCGCGCGAGCGCGGCGGCCGATATCAGCATATAGATCGCCACCGTGATCCGGTCGGCCACCAGGGGCCGTCCGGTATGGCCACGGGTGGCGCGCGTCATCACGGCCAGGATCATGGTGCCCATCGCCCCCACCGTCAGCGCATGGATGGCCGCGCTCTGCGACACCGCAAAGCCCAGCGTCGCCAGCCCCAGCAGCGCGGCGCCCACGGCCAGCCAGCCATAGCCCAGATGCAGAATGAGAAGCAGCGGTTCTTCGTGTGCGGACAGTCCGCGCCACCGCCACAGCCGCCAGCCATTGGCGGCCGCCGCCAGCAACAGCAGCCAGCCGCCAACCGGTCCGTCAGGCAGGAAGGCCCAGACCAGCAAGCCCGTATGCAGCGTGCCCAATGCCAGCCGGTCGGCCATGCCATGCGGGGTGGGAAGACTGAGCCGGCCCTGCCTGGCCAGCCAGTTGCGGGTAAAGGTGGGAATGATGCGCCCGCCAATCACCGACACCAGCACCAGAATGGCGGCAAATCCCAGCCGCCATCCCAGGCCCGGTGGAACGGCATGGCCTGCCGCCTCCAGATGCATCAGAAGATTGGCAACAGTCAGAACGCCCATCGGCAGCATCAGCATCAGATTGCGCGGCTTGCCGCCCGCGACAATCTCGCGGGCGCTGACGCCCATCACCGCCAGTGGAAACAGAAGATCCGCCGCGATGGACAGCCACAAGGGCAACACCGCCGAAACAAGACAGGCGATGCGGCCCAGCAGCCACAGCCCCGCCAAACCCGCCAGCGGCAATCCCTGCACGAAGGGACGGCCCGTCCAGTTCGGCACGGCCGTCAGCAGGAAACCACCCACCGCCGCCATCACGAAGCCGAACAGCATCTCATGGATATGCCAGGCCAGCGGATCGAAGCGGCTGGGCAGGCTCCATCCATGTCCCAGCATCATCAGCCAGATGCCGATCGCCGCCACGGCCCAGAAAGCGGACGCCAGGAAGAAAGGCCGGAACCCGGCGGTCAGCCATGCCGGATGCCGCCCGGACATGTCCACGGATGTGCTGCTCATGGCGAACCTTTCCCTGCCGCCGTCAGGCGCGCGCGCTTTTCTTCCTGCGGGCGGGACGCAGGAAGGCGGCCAGCACAACGGCCTGATTGTGTTCGGTGTCGCGCGCGCCATAGAGCAGCGTGACGGTTTTGCCCCGGACCAGCTTGCGAAGCGCGTCCACCGCCGGATTGTGCTTCAGTTCCGCCCTGTAGCGGGTGCGAAACTCCGGCCACCGTTCGGGCCTGTGCCCGAACCATTTTCGCAGGTCCGTGCTGGGCGCGACGTCCTTTTCCCAGACGGTGATCTTGGCATCGGCACGGCTGATGCCGCGTGGCCAGACCCGGTCCACCAGAATGCGAAGGCCGTCCTTTTCGTCCGCGGGTTCATAGATGCGCTTGATCCTGATCGCCATGCCAGCCTCATGCCCGCAAGAGAACGCGCTGCAGGACGGGATTTTTCACCGCAAGATCCGCCAGCGTATATTCGTCCAGGACCGCGAAATAAGCCTGCAAGGCCTTCGACAGGACACCGCGCAGGCGGCACGGCCCCGAAATCGCACAGGTGTTGGACCTGGGATCGAAACACTCCACCATCGTGAAGTCCTCTTCGGTCATCCGCACCACCTCGCCCAGGCCGATCCTGTCGGGCGAACGCGAAAGCCGGAAGCCGCCGCCCCGGCCCCGCACGGTTTCCAGATAGCCCTTGCGACCCAGTTGAAACGCCACCTTCATCAGGTGGCCCTTGGAAATGCCATAGGCGTCGGCGACTTCCTGGATCGTCACCAGCTCGCCATGCCGTACCGCCGCATACATCAGAAGGCGCAGGCTGTAGTCGGAATAGAAGGTCAGGCGCATGCGGCGATTTATCCCGCTTAAAGATGTATGTAATATATTGCTTTAAACCCGGCGACGCAATAGATCGTTATGGCAGGCGCACAAAGCGCCTGATCGGTGTGCCCATGAATCCGGAGCGTCCAACCCGCCAGCCCGTTTCCCCGATGATCGATGAGACGATCATCAGGGACCTGGTGCATGGCTTTTACGCCAGGGTGCGCGATGATGCCGAACTTGGCCCCATCTTCGACCGCGTGATCGGCGACGGCTGGGACGAGCATCTGGCCAAGATGTGTGACTTCTGGTCGTCGGTCATGCTGCTGACCGGGCGTTACAAGGGCAACCCGATGATCGCCCATATGCGCCTGAAGACGGTGCGGCCGGAGCATTTCGCGCGCTGGCTCGCGCTGTTCCGCGCCACCGCCGCCGACCTCTGCGATCCCCATACCGCCGCGCTGTTCATCGGCAAGGCCGAGAACATCGCCCGCAGCCTGCAACTGGGCATGTTCTACCGCCCCGGCGCGCCGCCAATCGCACAGGACGCCGGATAACAACGCATTCCACCCAACCGCCGGAAGGAGAAAGGTCATGAGCGCACACGCCGCACAACGCCAGACACCCGAAGAGCGCGGACCGTTGCCGTCCCGGCCGACGGTGGTCGTCACCCCTCCCGTCGAAGCCGCGATGCATCCGCATGTCTACCGGATTGCACTGGGCTGCTGGGCCTGCTTCCTGGCGGTGTTCTGGGCGACCTTCTGGGTAAGTTCCAACGCCCTCTTCCAGGTCGTGATCGCAACCGTCTATGCCGTCATGTTCTTCGGCGTGCCATACGAGATGAGCCGCATCTATCCCGGCAAGCGCACCTCCGACAAATCCATCCGGCAATTCCTGCGGGAACCGTTCCAGACCCGCACCGGCACGATGCGCGGCTATGAAGCCCTGTTGCAGGTGATCCTGGTGCCCGTCCTGCTGACCATCGGTGGCACCGCTATCGGCATCATCATCCATACCGCCCGCGCCGCACAGTAAAAGCACCACAGCCCCGGCAGGGTGCGATGCAGGCTGCGCGCACCTTACCCGTGCAGAAGAAACGCCAGCAGCGTGATGGTCATGATGGCGAAGAATACCGTCATCAGCGCCAGCATTGGAACGCCTTCAAAACCGCTGCCGCCCGTCCAGACATCTATCGATGCCTTCGGCGCCGGCGCAGGCAAGCGGTCCACCAGACTTTTCGCAAGCTCCCGCACATCGCCGCGACTGCGAAAGCCGTCGGAGGCACGGTTGATTTCCGCGATCATGCAGGAGGCCGCCGCCGACCGCGACATACGCGACAACCGCTCCGCTTCCGCCCAGGGATCGAGACCGCCACGCGCCAAAAGCGTCAGGATCGTCAACGGCATTCCATTCGGCTGCATGCCGATATCGGCGAACAGAAACCCCTCAAAGCTGGACAAGCCGGATTGCGGACGGGCCAACGGCGAATGGCCCGACTGTGAATGGCTCAATTGCGAACGGTTTGGAAGAGACATGGCTGGCTCCCTGCGCCCGCATCACTTCCTCCGGCTTCGGCTGGCGCATCGCGATCCTTCGGCCGGCCGCCACGCGCGCAACAAGATCAGGCGATATGCGCGCGATGCGATATCATCTCGTTCCTACATCCCGCGATGCGCCGCGCGCAACCGTCACGCCTGCATTTCGCCCGCGATAAATTGCCAACGATTTTGATGATGTTATTTGAACGGTTTTGCATTTGAACAAATGCAAACTGCGCTGTTTTTTCCAATCGCGCCCGAACACGAAACAGGTGTCAGATGATCCCGCCGTGAAAGGATCAGCACCATGACGACAACCTTCGACGCGCGCGCCGAAACACCCCGCCAGCCCGAAAGCCATGCCCACCACCCCACCGGCTGGCGGCGCTATGTCTACTCGACCAATCACAAGGACATCGGCCTGATGTACCTGGCCTTCTCCGTCTTCGCGGGACTGCTGGGCGGCTTCTTTTCAATGATGATGCGCGCCGAGTTGATGTATCCCGGCCTTCAGATTTTTCAGGAAGCCCACGCCTTCAACGTCTTCGTGACAGGCCACGGCCTGGTGATGATCTTCTTCGTCATCATGCCCGCCATGATCGGCGGTTTCGGCAACTATCTCGTGCCGCTGCTGATCGGCGCGCCGGACATGGCCTTTCCGCGCCTGAACAACATCTCCTTCTGGCTGCTGCCGGTGAGCTTTGCGCTGCTGATCCTCAGCATGCTGGTGGAAGGCGATTCCGGCGGCACCGGCGTCGGCGGCGGCTGGACCATCTATGCCCCGCTCTCCACCTATGGCTCGCCCGGCCCGGCGATGGACCTCGCCATTCTCTCCATGCATCTGGCGGGCGCCTCCTCGATCCTGGGCGCGATCAATTTCATCACGACCATCTTCAACATGCGCGCGCCGGGCATGACCCTGCACAAGATGCCGCTGTTCGTCTGGTCCATGCTGGTGACGGTATTCCTGCTGCTGCTGTCACTGCCCGTGCTGGCGGGCGCACTCACCATGCTGCTGACGGACCGCCATTTCGGCACCAGCTTCTTCAACCCGGCAGGTGGCGGCGATCCGATCCTCTACCAGCACCTGTTCTGGTTCTTCGGCCACCCGGAAGTCTACATCATGATCCTGCCCGGCTTCGGCATGGTCAGCCATGTGATTGCCGCCTTCGCCAAACGGCCGATCTTCGGCTATCTGGGTATGGCCTATGCGATGGTCGCCATCGGCTTCATTGGCTTTCTGGTCTGGGCGCACCACATGTACACGGTGGGCCTGTCGGTGGACACCAAGGCCTATTTCGTCTTCGCCACCATGGTTATCGCGGTGCCGACCGGCATCAAGGTGTTCAGCTGGATCGCGACGATGTGGGGCGGCTCCATCGAATTCAAGACCCCGATGCTGTGGGCGATGGGCTTTGTGCTGCTCTTCACCATCGGCGGCGTTACCGGCGTGGTCCTGGCCAATGCGGGCGTGGATACGACGCTGCAGGATACATACTATGTGGTGGCGCACTTCCACTATGTTCTGTCGCTGGGCGCGGTGTTCGCGATCTTCGCGGGCTTCTATTTCTGGTTCCCGAAGTTCACCGGCTACATGTACAGCGAAGTGCTGGGAAAACTGCACTTCTGGATCATGTTCATCGGCGTCAACGTCGCCTTCTTCCCGATGCACTTTCTGGGTATGCAGGGCATGCCGCGCCGCTATGTCGACTATCCCGACGCCTTTGCGGGCTGGAATCTGGTTTCATCCATCGGCGCCTTCATTTCCGGATTCGGCGTGCTGTTCTTCCTGGCCGTCATGGCCGAGGCCTTTGCCAGAAAGCGCGCGGCGGGCGACAATCCTTGGGGCGTCGGCGCGACCACGCTGGAATGGACCCTGTCCTCACCGCCGCCGTTCCACCAGTTCAACGAACTGCCACGCATCAAGTGAACAGGCGAAGCGCGCCCGGTCCGTTGCGGAGGTTTTTTGGAAACGGGATCAAGGGCACTTTAAGCCCTTGATTGTAAATGGTGCCACAAGAGGACACTCGATTTTCACTTAAGTCATTGATCTGAAAAGAAGATAAAAATTCCTGATTTAATAAGCCCCCCCAAAAAGCCCCCGTTCATGCAATGCTGGCCACATTGGGGACGCATGCTCCCCGCGATTCCAGATAATCTGCCCACCACTGCAGCATTGTCCGCCGGCCCGACAGCCACTCAGCGGCATTGTAAGCCCCGCGCACCGTACTATCCGTGTGGGCAAGCTGCATCTCAATCCAATCCCGATTGAACTGCGCCTCATTCAATACCGTTGACGCAAGGGACCGAAACCCATGCACAGTCGCCCTCCGGCGGTAACCCATCCGGTACAGCGCGAAGAGAAGGGTATTTTCCGATATCACGCCTTTCTTAGTGTTGGCGGGAAAGACAAAGGAAGAACCGAGTTCCAGCCGTCGAATGTCCTCGAGCAAAGTAACAGCCTGCCGCGGTAGCGGCACAAGATGACCCCTTCCCATTTTCATCCGCTCGGCCGGAATCCTCCATAGAGGCTCGGCGCCCTCCAGGTTTTCGAACTCGGACCAAGTGGCAAATCGCAGTTCGGCCGTTCGGACAAACGTCGTCAACGCGAGTTTCATCGCCAGCTTGGTAAGATCACCCTGGTATGCATCGAGGTTTCGCAGAAATTTCGGCAAATCCCGGGCCGACAGCGCCGCGCGATGCCTTACGGCTTTGGTTGGCTTAAGAGCACCTCTCAGGTCGGATGTCGGGTCGCGCGCGCAACGGCCAGTTGCTATTCCGTATCGGAATACAGCGCTCGCTATCCGCAAAACCCTTCTGGCTGTCTCCCGGGCATCGCGTAATTCAATTTTCCGGACCACTTCGAGCACTTCCACCGGAGAAATCCCCTGAAGCGGCCGGTCTCCAATATGGTCCAAGAGGCCGGTCTCCAGCCTCTGCTCCAACCTAAGTGCATAACTTGGTCTCCAGGCCGAAGAATTATGCCGAAACCATTCCCGCGCGACTTCTGCCAAAGTTTCAGACCGCGTTGCCGGGACTTCATTCCGGGATGTACCTCCGGCAAGCGCTGCCCTGATCGCCTCAAGTATCCGATGGGACGGATCTGCATCGGAGAGGCCGACCGGTGCGCCAGCTGCTGGGAGAACGATAAAGAAGTTCTGCACCATACCTGAAGATTGCACCAGTTGCCCATCTTTGTGGTTCTCGTTCATATCCTGCCTCGCCTTGAGCGGGCAGGGTAATGAGTCGGTACGTAAAGCGTAAGATAGCAAGCTTCCCGATCGCCACAGCCCTACTCTGAAGATTTCTGAGAATTCTCACGCTCTAGATGCACTTCGGCGGTGCAAGCTACCGGCTAGCTACTTCGAAGCGACAAAATAATTTTGAATTATTGAATAACTTTTCATCTGGTGCATCGCC
>DASTMN010000087.1:0-4374 GCA_035714165.1 Rhizomicrobium sp. | reverse complement strand
AACCGCATGATGGCGGGCACGCCCGCCAAGTCCACCACCCTGGGCCTGGTGGTGGAGGCGCGCGACGCCGAGCATGCGCAGGAAATCCGGGAGCGGCTGGCGGCCAGCGGCTATCGCCAAAGCGGCCTCTGAAACCCGCTTCCGGCGTCCATCTGTGACATTCCGGGGCGGCCCGCAAAAGCGCGGAACGGCCTGCGCCCTGCGGGGTTAGCTAGGAAACAATCCCCGGAGGCGCGCGCATGTCCCAGTCCCATCATGAGGCCGATCATGTCTGGACGCTGATCGAGGCCATTCCCATGGCCCTGCTGGTCACCCATGACGGGGCGCGGCTGGACGCGCGGCCGATGGCGGCGACGGCGGAACCGGACGAGGGCGCCATCTATATCCTGGCCAACCGGGGCGAGGATTCCGACCTTCAGGTGCAGGAGGATGGCGAGGTGATGCTGTCTTTCCAGAAAGGCGCGACCTATGTCGTGGTGCATGGAACCGCGCGGGCGTCCGATGACCGCGCCAAGATCCGGGAACTCTGGACCGCTTTCGACAAGGCCTGGTGGGATGGCCCAGACGATCCGCGCATCCGCCTGCTGAGCGTCATCCCGTCGCGGGCGGAATATTGGGAAAGCCCCGGCAGGCTGATTTCTTATGCCGACATGCTGCTGTCGGCCGCCACCGGCAAGCGGCCCAGCGCCGGGGAACACGGCAGCGCCCGTCTTTAGGTTCCCGCCTCTAGGTTAAAGCGATGCCGGCATTAACCCTGCCGGGAACCCTTGCTTCATTTTGGCACAACCGGTTCCTAGAACCGGTGGATGGGGTTTCTTCCGAAAAGCGTGGCGCAACTGGCGGGCATGCTGGTGACGGGCATCGTCGCCTTCGGATCCGATATCGAGGTCTATTACGCCGTGCCGATGGGCGTGTTCGCGGGCGCGCTGGCCTCCTTCTGCGTCTCGCTGTCGGAAGCCAAGGACAGTTATCGCCAGCGCGAGGCGCAGGAGCAGTTCCGCGCCCGCTGGGAACACTACAAGTAGGTCAGGCGCCTTCGGGGGGGATGGAGTTCAGCGCGCTTTCCAGTTCCTGGAAGCTGGGCTGATATTCGCTGGGCACGCTGCCGCGGCCGATTTCCACCGAAACCTGGGCGGCGTTGCCATGCAGGTGCGCCACCAGGATGTCGCGGATCACGTGATAGAACAGCGCGTCTTCGTCCACGATGGCCTTGAGGCGCGTACCCAGCGGGCCGACTACGCCATAGGCCAGGAACACGCCCAGAAAGGTGCCGACCAGGGCCGAGCCGATCATGCCGCCCAGCACTTCGGGCGGCTCGCTGATCGCGCCCATCGTCTTGATCACGCCCAGCACGGCGGCGACGATGCCCAGCGCGGGCAGGCCGTCAGCCATCGCCTGAAGCGCGTTGGCGCCCACAAGCGCCTCGTGATGATGTTTTTCGAGCTGCTTTTCCATCGCCGTTTCGACCTGGTGCGGGTCTTCCAGGCTCATGGTCATCATCCGCAGCGTGTCACAGATGAAGTCCAGCGCGAAATGATCCTTCATGATCCGGGGATAGCGCTTGAAGATCGAGGATTCTGACGGTTTCTCGATATGGGCTTCCAGCGCGATCAGGCCCTTGGACTTCATGGTCTTGGTCAGCAGGAACAGCAGGCACAGCAGGTCGTTATAGTCCTTGGGCTTCCAGGACGGGCCGCTGATGACCTTGCCCAGCGATCCCATGATCTTCTTCATGTTGTACATCGAGCCGGAGATCAGCATCGCGGCGATGGCCGCGCCGAAGATGGTGGCCATCTCGTGCGGCGCGGCATGCATGACGACATCCATCGCGCCGCCGGTGGCGATATACACGCCGAAGACGCAGATGAACAAAAGGACGATGCCGCCGATCTGAAGCATGGAGGAGGAGCCCGGAATTTTGACCGGATCAGTATTAACGGCAGGGCTTAAGGAGGCGTGAACCGCGCGCCGCCAACAGGCTTTCAGGGGTTAACGCTTTATGACCGGGTCGCGCCGGGCAGGCGGGTCAGACGCCGCGCGCTTCGGCCAGCTTGCGGCTGACCAGGGCGGCCAGTTCGGCCGCCACCGTATCGCCCATCCGGGCATCGTCCTTTTCGGCGCGCGCGGCACGGGCGATGGCGCTGACATGCAGGGCGGCGATGGCCGCGTCCGGCGGCTGGCCGATACGGACCATGTCGTCCAGATAGCGGCAGAGAATCTCGGCGATGCGGCCGGTGGAGGCCAGGCCCGCCGTTTCGGCCAGGCCGCGAATCTCGCGCACCGCTTCATGCATCCGCGCCATGTCGCCGCCGGCCTGTTCCATGCCGGCCACCAGCGCCAGCACCGCCTCGCGCAAGGCGGGCTTGCTGCTTTCCATCGCCTGGGCGGCGCGGGCGGTGGTTTCGGGCGCGCGCAGCGTCCGCATGGCGCGGGCCGCATCGGCGCGGCTGAGCATCTGGGGATAGGCGTCGGGCAGAATGATCTGGGCGGGTTTGGCGGTCATTGCACGCTCACATCCTGAAAATCCTCGGCCCGGCGCCAGGGACCGGCATAATCATCCTGCTGGTGGCGGCGGCGATCGGGACCGAAATAACTGTCGCTGCGGACGAAGGCGCGCGGCCGCTCCACGATCTCGGCGATGCGGGCGAACAGGTTGGCGGCGGTGATCGGCTTGGCCAGGAATTCGGTGACGCCAGCGTCGCGCGCCGCCTCCACCCGGTGCTTTTCGGTATGGCCGGTGATCATGATGATGGGCACAAAGGGGTTGGGGCTGAGTTCGGACGTCCGCACATGGCGGGTGAATTCGATGCCGTCCATCGGCTGCATCGCCATGTCGGTCAGCACCAGGTCGCTCTTGCGCTCGCGCAGCAGGTGAATGGCGGCGGCGCCATTGGCGGCGTCGGCAATGTCCTTGATGCCCACGGAATTGAGCAGCGCCCGCAGCAGCGAGCGCATATGGGCGTTATCCTCGACGATCAGGGTCTTGAGATTTTCGAATCCGGCCCCGGACATTGTTACGCTTTCGCAGTATCGTGAAAGTGCTGGTGCATGGAGATTGGCTGTTGCACGTTACAATCCTGTGGTTAGGGAAGCGTTACCGTCCCGCCGGAGATGTTTGCCCGTGTTAACCAATGGCCTTCTGTCCCGCAGCCTGGGGCCGGTTCTTTTCCGGCTTTTCATCACGGCGCGCGCGCTCATTTCGCCCACCGTGTTCGGGGTGATGGGCGTGGTGACCGACGGCGCGGGCCGGGTGCTGCTGGTGCGCCACCGCTACAAGCAGGGCTGGCACCTGCCGGGCGGCGGTGTGGACCGGGGCGAGCCGCCACAGGATGCGGTGCGCCGCGAGCTGGCCGAGGAAGTCGGCCTGTCGGGCGGCGCCAGCGAATTTCTGGGGCTGTACACGCGGCGCGCGGGCTGGGCCACCAATCTGGTGGCGCTCTATCGCATCACCGGCGCGGCCGTCGCCTTCCGGCCCAGCCTGGAGATCGCCGAAACCTGCTTTGCCGATCCCGCCGCGCCGCCGTCGGGCTGCACACCCGCCACGCTGCGGCGGCTGGCCGAACTGACGGGCGCAGCGCCGGTCTCGCCGCACTGGTAGCGGGCCGCCTTTGTCCGCTTGCCTTTTGCGGGCATCGGCTTTAGCGGAAGGGCATGTCCGCGCCCGCCTCTCCCGACTGGCAGATCCGCCTGGAAGCTCCCGGTGATGCGCCGGGCGTGGAGGCGCTGAACGCCGAAAGCTTCGGCCCCGGGCGGTTCGCCAAATCCGCCTATCGCTTGCGCGAAGGCGTCCATCCCGTTCCCGAACTGTCCTTTGTCGCGGTGCAGGGCGATGTGCTGCGCGGCTCGGTGCGGTTCTGGCCGGTTTCGGTGGGCGGCCATGAGGAATTGCTGCTGGGACCGCTGGCGGTGCGCGGCGCCGATCGCGGCAAGGGCATCGGCATCGCCCTGATGCAGGCCGGCATCGCGGCCGCCCAGGCCGGGCCGTGGCGCGGCATCCTGCTGGTGGGAGACGAGCCGTATTACGCCAAGGTGGGGTTTGCCCGCCTGCCGCCCGGCCGGGTGCAGTTTCCCGGCCCGGTGGACCAGAGCCGCATCCTGGGCCTGTCGCTGAAAGCGGGCGAACTGCTCACCCTGTCGGGACAGGTGCGCCGCGCGCACATTCACGATCCGGTCTGCGCCAACGGCGCCGGTATTGGCTGACACGAGCTTGACAGGCCTGCGCGCGCTTCTTTGCTGTTCCACACAACAGCAGCGGAGGACGCCCATGTGCGATGAGTTCATCCATCCCGGCCTTGTATCCGATCCCCGCCTGTCGCGGCGCGGCTTCGGCCTGATGACCGCCGCAGCGGCGGCGGGCGTGGCCAGCCCGGCGCT
>DASTMN010000086.1:0-8976 GCA_035714165.1 Rhizomicrobium sp. | reverse complement strand
CAGCGGCATGAAATGCTCTTCGGTCGGATGGGCGGTCACGGCCTGCGGCGCGCGGGCACGATAGTCCGCCAGCGCCGCCGTATCGCCGGCCAGCAGCTTTTCATGCGTCCAGTCCGCGAAATCCTGTGACCACTGCGCTTCGGGCGATCCGGGCGGCGCCAGGCGGCGCAGGTTGTGGACGAAGCCGCCCGACCCCAGCACCAGCACATCGTCCGCCCGCAATTGCGCCAGGGCGCGACCCAGCGCGATGTGATGACCCGCGCCCAGATCGCTCTGCACCGAGACCTGCAATACGGGAATGCCCGCGCCCGGATACATCAGCATCAACGGCACCCAGGCGCCGTGATCCAGCCCGCGCCGGGAATCCAGCCGCGCCCCGAAACCCGCCAGCTGGCCGCTGACCTGCCCGGCCAGCGCCGCATCGCCGGGGGCGTCATAGCGGATGTCATACAGCGGCGCGGGAAAGCCGTAAAAATCGTGGATCGTGTCGTTCCGCGCGACGCTGTTCACTGCGGGCGCGGCGGTGTCCCAATGGGCCGACGCCACAACGATGGCGCGGGGACGACCCAGCGCCTGCCCCAACCCGCGCAGGAAATCCCGCGCCGGAACATCGTCGAACGGCAGGGTCGGCGCGCCATGAGAGACAAAGATCGCGGGCAGCATGAACACAGGATGGGAACCGGCAGGCACCGTTTCAACCGGCGCGCATCCTTAAAGCTGCGGCAGCGCCTGTTTCAGCCGTCCGCCGACCCGCACCGGCTCGATGCGGGTGGCAAGGCCCTTCGCGCCGGTCTGCACGAAGACGCCGCAGACGGTGGCGGGACCGGCGGCGGGGCTGAAACGCTGCGACGACAGCTTGCGGGTGAAGCGTTGCAGCGGCTCGGCCTTGTCCATGCCGATCACCGAGTCATAGTCGGCGCAGGCCCCCGCATCGGACTGGAACGCGGTGCCGCCGGGCAGGACCTGCGCATCGCCCGTGGGCACATGCTGGTGGGTGCCGACCACCAGGCTGGCGCGGCCGTCGCAGAAATGGCCCATCGCCATCTTCTCGGAAGTCGCCTCGGCATGAATGTCCACGACCACGGCGTCGGCCGCTTCACCCAGCGGGCAGGCGGACAGTTCGCGCTCCACCGCGGCGAAGGGATCGTCCAGCGCATCCATGAAGACGCGGCCCATCACATTGACCACCAGCACGCTGCCGCCGGGCGTCTGATAGAGATTGGCGCCGCGCCCCGGCGTGCCTTTCGGATAGTTGGCCGGTCGCAGGATGCGGTCCTCGGTCTCGATATAGCCGTAGATTTCCTTCTGATCGGCCCAGTGATTGCCGGTGGAGATCACGTCAATGCCGATGGCGAAGAACTCCTCGGCGATGGCGCGGGTGATGCCGAAGCCGCCCGCCGCATTCTCGCCATTGGCGATCACCAGGTCGAGTTGCAGGCCGCTGCGCAGGCGCGGCAGTTCGGCATGCACCGCGTCGCGGCCCGGCTTGCCGATAATGTCGCCCAGGAAAAGAATGTTCATCGAAAGCGCCGCAGGCCTTGTTCCGTCAGGATGGCGTCCAGGGCCATATCATGCGGCTCCGCCGGAAGCGAGGCGACTTCCTGCCCGGCATAGGCGATGCCGATAGCCGGTACTTTCAGGATTTCCAGCGTTCGGTCGTAAAAGCCGCCGCCATAGCCCAGCCGCCGCCCGGCTCCGTCAAAGGCCAGCAACGGCACCAGCAGCACATCCGGCACCGCGCGCGGCCAGATGTCCATCGGCTCATGGATGCCGAAGGCGCCCGGCGCCAGCACCTCGCCATCGGGAATGCGGTGGAATTCCAGCGGCAGGCCCTTTCCCGCCACGCGCGGAAAGGCGGCATGGCAACCCAGCGCCACCAGCCCTTCGATCAACAGGGCGGGATCGGCCTCGTCCGGCAGGGCGTGATAACCACCCACGATGGTCCCCTTGGGCAGGGCCAGGGCCTCGGCATGGCGCGCGATGGCGGCGGCGAAACCACGATCCGCCAGCGCGTAACGTGTTTCCCGCGCGGCCCGGCGCAGTTCGGTTTTGGATATCTCTGTCATACGAACACTCAGACCCGCCTCCCCCTTTATGCGCGAAGCGCATTCCAAGGGGGAGGTGGTTTCAGCGTGCGACGGGCGCGAAGCGACCGAGCGTAAGCTGAAACCGGAGGGGGTAAATCAGAAAAACAAGCGGACGGAACCGTGCTTACCGTTGGTATTCGGATCCTCACGGGCCTGCAGTGCAGGTGGGCGCCATATGACCAGGACCACGGCCCCGGTCAGGGACAGCTCCCGGTGAGTACATTAAGGCCCCTGGGCATCGCTAACCTGACGCGAAAGACAGTATCCGTCCGCCTTCAATCTAAGCCCTGATCGGACCGGTTGAAAGTACCCGGAGGGATTTACGCGCGCGAAAGCCGCCCGGCGATCTCTTCCATGCGCTTGGCGGCGCTTTCCAGCGCGTCGGCGGCGGCGCTTTCGGCCTGTTCGGCCTTCAGGTGCAGGGACTCTTTCTCGCTGGAACTGGCGGTGACGGCCTGGGCGGTCTTGCCCAGCTTGGCGGTCATGTCGTGATGCTCGTCGGCGATCAGCAGGGCGGCCATCAGCATCATGCGGGCATCGCCCACCTGCCCCACCGCATTCAGCACCTCGCGCGCCTTGGCGTCTACATGGGCAGCCAGTTCCTTCAGATGCTCTTCCTCGCCCTCATCGCAGGCGATGGTATAGGCGCGGGAATTGACCATCACATTCACAAGCGGCATGGCGTTCCTGATCTTTTAAAATAGGCCGTTCAACGGGCCAGCGCGGCGCGGATCTCGCCGATGGCGCCGTCCAGCCGATTCTCGACATCCTGGGTGATCCCGGACAAGGCGGCGAGCTGTTCCTCCAGTTCGGCAACCCTGGCGAGCAGCCGCTCCCGCTCGGCATCCGCCTGCGCGAGGCGGTCCGACGCCCGGGCGGCGGAATCCAGGTTCTCGCCCACCGAATCCGCAGCATTTTCCAGGGTATCCAGGGCGGCCCGGAAGCGCTTCTGGGCCAGTTCCAGCCGGCTCATGGCGGCCTCATCATGCAATTTCGCCAAGACCTTAGGCTCTCGTGTCCCGATTCCGCAATCCGCGAAGTCCATGATATCGGGCGCGTTGCGGATTGCGGAATCGAGGACACGATTAAATTATTGAATCCAATGCCGTTTCGGCCCCGAAATGCGCCTGTCATCCGATATCGGCACCGCGCGCATTTCGAACCCGCGGCATTGGGGCGAGATGGGGTCAACCGATACGCGTTCCCCGCATGTCCCGCGCCCTTGACGGGGGTGACACCCCCCCGCTAAGGCCACCTCCAACTTTCCGGGAAAGGCCCCAAATGACCGCCCCTGACCAGGCCCAAATCCGCAGGCTCGCCAATGCCATCCGCTTCCTGTCCATGGATGCGGTGGAGGCCGCCAAGTCGGGCCATCCGGGCCTGCCGCTGGGCATGGCCGATGTGGCCACGGTACTGTTTTCCCGCTTCCTGAAATTCGACGCGAAGAATCCCGGCTGGGCCGATCGCGACCGCTTCATCCTGTCGGCGGGCCACGGCTCGATGCTGCTCTATTCCCTGCTCTGGCTGACCGGCTATCCCGGCGTGTCCATCGAGGACCTCAAAAAGTTCCGCAAGGTCGGCAGCCACACCGCCGGCCATCCCGAGCATGGCGACCTGCCGGGCATCGAGACCACCACCGGCCCGCTGGGCCAGGGCATCGCCAATTCGGTGGGCTTCGCGCTGGCCGAACGCATCCTCAACGCCCGCTTCGGCGACGAGCTGGTCAACCACAAGACCTATGTCATCGCCAGCGACGGCGACCTGATGGAAGGCATCAGCCAGGAAGCCATCGGCCTGGCCGGGCACCTCAAGCTCAAGAACCTGGTCGTTCTGTGGGACCACAACAACATCACCATCGACGGCGACATCCGGCTGTCGGATTCCACCGACCAGGCCGAACGCTTCAAGGCCTCCGGCTGGATCGTGGATTCCTGCGACGGCCATGACGCCGCCGACATCGCCCGCGCGCTGGAAAAGGCGCAGGCCGCCGATGCGCCGGTGATGATCGCCTGCCGCACCATCATCGGCTTCGGCTTCCCCACCCGCGCCGGCACCCAGAAGGCGCACAGCGACGCGCCGGGGCCTGAGGAAATCGCGGGCGCACGCAAGGGCCTGGGCTGGGATTATGAACCCTATGTGGTGCCGGACGACATCCTGAACCAGTGGCGCGCCATCGGCGCGGCGGGCGCGAAGGAACACGCCGCCTGGGAACAGCGCAAAAAGGCCAGCCCGCGCGCGCGCGAATTCGACGACACCGTCAACGACGTCATCCCCGCCGGGTTCGCCGCCGCCATGACGGCGCTGAAGGAAAAGCTGTCGGCCGAAAAGCCCAGCGCCGGCACCCGCAAGATGAGCGAGAAGGCGCTGGAGGTCATCAATGCCCAGTTCCAGAACACCATCGGCGGCAGCGCCGACCTGACGCCTTCCAACAACACCCGCACCAAGGACCTCAAGGACATCACGGCGGGCGATTTCGCCGGTCGCTATGTCCGCTATGGCATCCGCGAGCACGGCATGGCCGCCGCGATGAACGGCATGGCGCTGCATGGCGGCGTCATTCCCTATGGCGGCACCTTCATGGTGTTCAGCGATTATTGCCGCCCCGCGATCCGCCTGGCCGCGCTGATGCAGCAGCGCGTGGTGTTCGTGATGACCCACGACTCCATCGGCGTGGGCGAGGACGGCCCCACCCACCAGCCGGTCGAGCATCTGGCCGCCCTGCGCGCCATCCCGAACCTCAAGGTGTTCCGCCCCGCCGACGGCGTGGAAACGGCCGAATGCTGGCAGATCGCGCTGGAAGACAGCCGCCGCCCCAGCCTGCTGGCCTTTTCGCGCCAGGATGTGCCGACGCTGCGCGCCACGCATACGCCGGAGAACCTGTCGGCGCGCGGCGCCTATGAACTGGAAAGCGATGCCGACGCCAAAGTGACCTTCCTGGCCACCGGCACCGAGGTGTCGCTGGCGGTGGAAGCGCGCAAGCTGCTGGCCGCCGAGGGCATCCCCTCGCGCGTGGTCTCCATGCCGAGCTGGACCCTGTTCGAGGAGCAGCCGGAAGACTATCGCCGCAGGACGCTGGGCCCCGGCACCGTCAAGGTCGCTATCGAGGCCGCCGGGCGCGAGGGCTGGGACCGCTATATCGGCAGCGAACTGCTCGGTGACGGCGGCGCCTTCATCGGCATGAACAGCTTCGGCGCCTCCGGCCCCTACAAGGACGTTTACAAGAAGTTCGGCATCACCGCCGAGGCCGCCGCCGCGGCGGCCCGGAAGCTGCTGAAGTAACCATTGAAGTGATTTGAAGTAACCCGGGAGATTTCGCGATGGCTTTGCGTGTTGCAATCAATGGCTTCGGCCGTATCGGCCGGCTGGTGCTGCGGGCCATCGTGGAATCGGGCCGCCGTGACATCGAGGTCGTGGCCGTCAACGACCTGGGCCCGGTGGAAACCAACGCCCACCTGCTGCGCTATGACAGCGTGCATGGCCGCTTCCCGGCCCAGGTGAGCGTGGACGGCGACGTCATGACCGCCGCCGGCCACAAGATCAAGGTCACCGCCATCCGCAATCCCGCCGAGCTGCCGCACAGGGACCTGGGCGTGGACATCGCGCTGGAATGCACCGGCATCTTCACCAGCAAGGAGAAGGCGGCGGCGCATCTGGAAGCCGGGGCCAAGCGCGTGCTGGTCAGCGCCCCCTGCGACAGCGCCGACCTGACGGTGGTCTATGGCGTCAACCACGACAAGCTGACCAAGGACAATCTGGTCGTCTCCAACGCCTCCTGCACCACCAACTGCCTGGTGCCGGTGGCCAAGGTGCTGAACGACACGGTGGGCATCGAGCGCGGCATGATGACCACCATCCACAGCTATACCAACGACCAGCCCTCGCTGGACCAGATGCACAAGGACCTCTATCGCGCCCGCGCTGCGGCGCTGTCCATGATCCCGACCTCCACCGGCGCGGCCAAGGCCGTGGGCCTGGTGCTGCCGGAACTGAAAGGCAAGCTGGACGGCGTGTCGGTGCGCGTGCCGACCCCCAATGTCAGCCTGGTGGACCTGAAATTCGTCGCCCGCAAGCAGACCTCGGTTCAGGAGATCAACGACGCCATCAAGGCCGCCGCCGCCGGTCCGCTCAAGGGCATCCTGGATGTGGTGCACGAGAAACTGGTGTCGGTGGACTTCAACCACAATCCCGCCTCGTCCAGCTTCGCGCTGGACCAGACCAAGGTGATGGACGGCAATTTCGTCTCGATCATGACCTGGTACGACAATGAATGGGGCTTCTCCAACCGCATGGCCGACACCGCCGTGGCGATGGGCAAGCTGCTGTAATGGCATTCCGGACCCTCGACGACCTGGATGTGGCGGGCCAGCGCGTCCTGGTGCGCGCCGACCTGAACGTACCGGTGGCCGATGGCCGGGTGACCGACGCCACCCGCATCGAACGCCAGGCGCCGACCATCCGCGAACTGGCGGACAAGGGCGCGAAGGTGATCGTGCTGAGCCATTTCGACCGACCCAAGGGCAAGGTCGTGCCGTCCATGTCGCTCAGGGTGCTGCAACAGCCGCTGTCCGAGGCGGTGGGCCGCAAGGTCGCCTTCGCCGATGACTGTATCGGCCCGGACGCCGAAACCGCCGTCGCCGCCCTGAAGGACGGCGAGGTGCTGCTGCTGGAAAACACCCGCTTCCATGCGGGCGAGGAAAAGAACGATCCCGACATGGCCCGCAGGCTGGCCGCGCTGGGCGACATCTTCGTCAACGACGCGTTCAGCGCCGCCCACCGCGCCCATGCCAGCACCGAGGGCGTGGCGCGCCTGCTGCCCAATGCGGCGGGCCGCTCCATGCAGTCCGAACTGACCCATCTGGACAAGGCGCTGGGCAATCCCGAACGGCCGCTGATGGCGGTGGTCGGCGGCGCCAAGGTTTCCACCAAGATCGCGCTGCTGGAAAACCTGGTCGCGCGGGTGGAAGTACTGGTGATCGGCGGCGCCATGGCCAACACCTTTCTGGCCGCCGAAGGCATCGCCGTCGGCAAGTCGCTCTACGAACCCGACCATCTGGAGACCGCGCGCCGGATCATCCATGCCGCCAATGAAAGCGGCGCGGTGATCCTGTTGCCCACCGATGTGGTGGTGGCGCGGGAGTTCAAGGCGGGCGCGGCCCACCGCACCGTGCCGGTCGATGGCATCGGTGCCGACGAGATGGTGCTGGATGTCGGCCCCGACAGTATCCGGGCCTTCGAGAACCGCCTGCTGGCCACCCGCACCCTGGTCTGGAACGGCCCGTTCGGCGCATTCGAGACCACGCCCTTCGATGCGGGCACCGTGGCGGCGGCCCGCGCCGTGGCGGCCGCGACCAAAAGCGGCCAGGTGCTCAGCGTGGCGGGCGGCGGCGACACCGTCGCGGCGCTGGCCCATGCGGGTGTGGAGCAGGACTTCACCTATGTCTCCACCGCGGGCGGCGCATTTCTGGAATGGCTGGAAGGCAAGGAACTGCCGGGCGTCGAAGCGCTGACGGCGAAATAAGAACGCAAGAGGAAAGACGATGAATCTCGCTGAACTGAACGCGATCGCGCGCAAGATGGTCGCCCCCGGCAAGGGCATCCTGGCCGCCGACGAATCCACCGGCACCATCCAGAAGCGCTTCGACAAGATCGGCGTGGAGAACAATGAGGGCAACCGCCGCGACTATCGCGAGATGCTGTTCCGCACCGAAAAGACCATGCAGGAGCATATCGGCGGCGTCATCCTGTTCGACGAGACCATCCGCCAGAAGGCCAGGGACGGCGCCACGCTGGTGTCGCTGATCGAGGCGGCGGGCAGCGTGCCGGGCATCAAGGTGGACCAGGGCGCCAAGAAACTGGCGGGCAGCCGGAACGAAACCATCACCGAGGGCCTGGACGGCCTGCGCGAGCGCTTCGTGGACTATCACAAGCTGGGCGCGCGCTTCGCCAAGTGGCGCGGCGTCTATGAGATCGCGGACGGCACCCCCAGCCACAACGCCATCCATGCCAATGCCCAGGCCCTGGCCCGCTATGCGGCGCTGGCGCAGGAAAACGGCATCGTGCCGATCGTCGAGCCCGAACTGCTGATGGACGGCGCGCACACCATTGACCAGTGCGAGATGGTCACCGAATGGATCCTGAAGGAAGTCTTCCAGGAACTCTATTTCGCGGGCGTGGCGCTGGAAGGCATCGTCCTGAAGCCCAACATGATCGTGCCGGGCATGAAGTGCCCGCAGCAGGCCGGCGTGGCCGAAGTGGCCGAGCGCACCGTGAAGATTCTCAAGCGTTGCTGCCCCGCCGCCGTGCCGGGCATCGCCTTCCTGTCGGGCGGCCAGTCGGACGAGGACGCCACCGCGCACCTGGACGCCATGAACAGGATCGGCAACCTGCCCTGGGCGCTGACCTTCTCGTATGGACGGGCGCTGCAGGCAGCGCCACAGAAGGCATGGTCCGGCAAGGCCGAAAACCTGGCCGCCGGCCAGGCCGCCTTCGCCCACCGCGCGCGGATGAATTCGCTGGCCTCGCTGGGCAAGTGGAAAAAAGAAGAAGAAGTTTAATGACCCCCTCCGGTTTCAGCTTCCGCTCGGCTCCCAAAGGGTCGCCGTCGCTCGCTGAAACCACCTCCCTCTTTGGATGCGCTGCGCGCATAAGGGGGAGGCGGGTCTCTGGAATTCGTCATGTCTGACACACGGCTTTATCTGATCTCGCCGCCGAAGCTTTCGGCGGCGAATTTCCTGGGGCCGCTGACCGAGGCCCTGAAGGGCGGCGATGTCGCCAGCTTCCAGTTGCGCCTGAAGAACATCAGCGACGACGAGATCCGCCGCGCCGTGGACACGCTGCGCCCGGCGGTGCAGGCCGCGGGCACGGCCTTCATCCTCAACGACCGTCCCGA
>DASTMN010000085.1:0-1702 GCA_035714165.1 Rhizomicrobium sp. | reverse complement strand
TATGAAGTGGCGGACGCCACGGACGGTTCGCAGGCGCGGGTCAGCGAGCATCTGCTGCAGGCCGACACGCTGGCCGAGCAGGTGGCCAAGCATGCCAAGAAGATGCTGAGCCGCATCCGTACCGTGCCCGCCGACGAGTTGAAGGGTCTGGTGGCGGCGCATCCGCTGCGTTCGCTGGGCTATGATTTTGAAGTGCCGGTGCTGCCCGCCGGGTTCGTCACCGCCGATACCGGCACCGGCTTTGTCCATAACGCGCCGGGGCATGGCGAGGACGATTTCGAGCTGCTGGTGGGCCGGGACCGCGACTATCCGCGCAACAATCCGGACGCCTTCAGCCTGATCCAGCCCGATGGTTCCTATGCGCCGCATGTGCCGGGCTTCGCGGGCAAGCGCATCCTGACCGACGAGGGCAAGGACGGCGACGCCAACGGCGCGGTCATCAAGGAACTGATCGCCCACGGCAAGCTGCTGGCCAAGGGCACGCTGCGCCATTCCTATCCGCATAGCTGGCGCTCCAAGGCGCCGGTGATCTTCCGCGCCACGCCGCAATGGTTCGTGGCGATCGACAAGCCGTATCATGACGGCAAGACGCTGCGCGAACTGGCGCTGACCGCCATCGGCGAAACCAAGTGGTATCCGCCGCGCGGCGAGAACCGCATCCGCGCCATGGTGGAAGGGCGGCCCGACTGGGTGCTGTCGCGCCAGCGCGCCTGGGGCGTGCCGCTGGCGATCTTTGTCGAGAAGGCAACCGGCGCGGTGCTGAACGACAAGGCGGTGTTCGACCGCATCGAGCAGGTATTCGAGGCCGAGGGCGCGGATGCCTGGTTCACCTCGCCCCCGGAGCGCTTCCTGGGCGAGGGCCGCAAGGCCGAGGATTACGAGCAGGTGACGGACATCCTGGATGTCTGGTTCGATTCCGGCTCCACCCATGTCTTCGTGGTGGAAGACCCGATCCATGCGGGCTGGCCCAGGGCCGCGCGCGCCGACCTCTATCTGGAAGGTTCCGACCAGCATCGCGGCTGGTTCCAGTCCTCGCTGCTGGAAAGCGTGGGCACGCGCGGCCATGCGCCCTATCGCGGTGTGCTGACCCACGGCTTCGTGCTGGACGACCAGGGCCGCAAGATGTCCAAGTCGCTGGGCAATACCCTGGCGCCGCAGGTGATCGCCGAGAAGAACGGCGCGGAAATCCTGCGCCTGTGGGCGGCGTCCAGCGACTTCACCGAAGACCTGCGGATCGGCCAGGACATCATCAAGGCCAATGTCGAGGCCTATCGCCGCCTGCGCAACACCATCCGCTTCATGCTGGCCAACCTGGCCGGGTTCGACGAACGCGAGCGCGTCACTGATGTGGCGCAGATGCCGGAACTGGAGCGCTACATGCTGGCGCGGCTGGCGGAACTGGATACGGGCGTCCGCAAGGCCTATGCGGCCTATGATTTCGGGCTGGTGCATTCGACCCTGTTCAACTTCTGCACCAACGACCTGTCGGCCTTTTATTTCGACATCCGCAAGGACGCGCTCTATTGCGATCCGGCGGAGGCGATCCGCCGCCGCAGCGTGCGGACCGTGACGGATGAAATCTTCCGCCGCATCGTCACCTGGTATGCGCCGATCCTCTGCTTCACGATGGAAGAAGCCTGGACCACGCGCTTCGGCGCGGACGGCAGCGTGCATTTGCAGGACTTTGTCCCGGTGCCGGAGG
>DASTMN010000084.1:0-7780 GCA_035714165.1 Rhizomicrobium sp. | reverse complement strand
GTCACGGCGGTGGCCGACAGCCAGAGCGGCCCGCGCGGCGACTCGCAGATTTTCTCGTCCAGCATGGTGATGGGCATGGCGACCCGCGACCTGGGCAATGGCGGCACGCTGGGGCTGAAGGCGATGCTGTCGGGCGACCCCTTCATGGGCCGTCGCGGCTATCCGCTGCTGCTGGCGGCGGGCGAAACCGCCGACGGCATCAGCCATCTGGTGGACCGCCAGCACCCGCACGACCTGCTGATGGAACTGGCCGCCACCTACAGCAAGCCCTTGTCCGCCAGCGACAGCCTGTTCCTCTATGCCGGTTATCCGGGCGAACCGGCGCTGGGACCGTCGGCCTACATGCACCGTGCCTCGGCGGTGGACAATCCGGCCACGCCGCTGTCGCATCACTGGCTGGATTCCACCCATATCACCTTTGGCGTGGTGACGGCGGGCTGGGTGCATGACCGCTGGAAGCTGGAAGTCTCGCAATTCACCGGCCGCGAGCCCGATCAGCACCGTTTCAACTTCGACAAGGCGCGGTTCGATTCCACCTCGGCGCGCATCAGCTTCAACCCGACCGAACACTGGTCGTTGCAGGTCTCTGGGGGCTGGCTGAAAAGTCCTGAAGGGCTGGAACCGGACGAGAATGAACGCCGCCTGACCGCCAGCGCCAGCTATTACCGCCAGTTCGATTTCGGCGCGGTGGCCGCCACCCTGGCGGTGGGCAACAAGCATATGTCGGACGGCCATGACACCAGCGCCTTCCTGCTGGAGGCCCAGTACAAGCCCGACGATGCCTGGACGGTCTTCACCCGCGCCGAAAGCATCCGCAGCGCCGAACTGATCCCCGAACCGGGGCCGCGCAGCGCGGGCCAGGTGACGCTGGGCCTGACGCATGACTGGCGGCTGTCGGACAACTGGAAGTTCGGTGTGGGCGCATTGCACGCCTTCGCCTTTGCGCCAGGATCGCGCATCGCGCCCTATGGCGACAGTCCGCGCGGCACGATGGGATTTGTGCGGCTGATTGCCGAATAGTCATGGAAACTTCTTCGCCGCCGCGCGTTGGCGAAGCATGTCCATCTTCAATCAACTTCCGGGGCAGGTGTCTCCATACCTGCCTGCCTGGCTCCAGGCGCTGATCCTGTTTATCGCCATCGCCGCGCTGGCCATGTCGCTGCACGGCTTTGTCCTGCGCGCCATAGCCCGCCAGCCGGCGGACTGGCATCCGTTCCTGAAACATGCCGCCCAGCGCACCCGGCGGCTGGTGCGCTACATGATCCTTTTGTTCGCGGCGGGCATGGCGGCGTCGCTGCTGCCCATTTCCGACCGCGCGGCCGATACGGTGCGCCACATCTTCCTGGCGCTGTTCATCGTCCAGCTCGGCTGGATCGTGGCGGTGGCGGCCAACCTGGCGATGGACCGTTACGTCCAGGGCCTCGACCTCAAGGCGTCCGACAATCTGATGGCGCGCAAGGCCGCCACCCAGATGCGGATTTTCCGCCAGGCGGTGAATGTGCTGCTGGCGATGCTGACCATGGCCTTCGCCCTGATGAGCTTCGAGGCGGTGCGGCAGGTCGGTGTCTCGCTGTTCGCCTCGGCGGGCGTGGCGGGCATCGTGGCGGGCCTGGCGGCGCGGCCCATGCTGGAAAACCTGATCGCGGGCGTGCAGCTTGCCCTGACCCAGCCGCTGCGGGTGGATGATGCGGTCGTCATCAACAATGAATGGGGCTGGGTGGAGGAGATCAACTCCACCTATATCGTGGTGCGGCTGTGGGACTGGCGCCGCCAGGTGGTGCCGCTGTCCTACCTGTTCCAGAATCCCTTCACCAACTGGACGCGGTCTTCCGCCTCGCTGATCGGCTCGGTTTTCGTTTACGCCGATTACACCCTGCCGATGGACCGGGTGCGCGAGGCCGCCACCCGCATCGTCAAGGCGTCTCCGCTCTGGGACGGGCAGGTGGTGAACGTCCAGGTGTCGGACGCCCGCGAGCAGGTGATGGAAATCCGCGTGCTGGCCAGCGCCGCCTCGTCTCCCAGGGCCTGGGACCTGCGCTGCGAGGTCCGGGAAAAGCTGATCGCCTATATCCGCGACGAATTCCCCGAAAACCTGCCCCGCGTGCGGCGCGAGGATTTCCGGCTGGCGGGAGAGGGCGCGCCCCCGTCCAAGGACGGTATCCACCCGGCGCATTAGCCCTACATTCTGGGTGCCTATTTGCCGCCTTGCCCGCCCCCGCCGGGCGGGCTAGGGAAAAGCCCGCATTTTCCCAAAAAGGACATCCCACATGGCGCGCAAGAAAATCGCTCTCATCGGCGGCGGACAGATCGGCGGCACTCTGGCCCATCTGGCGGCCTACAAGGAGCTGGGCGACGTGGTGGTGTTCGACATCGCCGAGGGCCTGCCCCAGGGCAAGGCGCTGGATCTTTCCCAGTCCGCGCCAGTGGACGGCTTCAACGCCAGGCTGCGTGGCACCAATGACTATGCCGACATCGCGGGCGCCGATGTGGTGATCGTCACCGCCGGCGTGCCGCGCAAGCCGGGCATGAGCCGCGACGACCTGCTGGGCATCAACCTGAAGGTGATGGCGTCGGTGGGCGCGGGCATCAAGGCCAACTGCCCCAACGCCTTCGTGATCTGCATCACCAACCCGCTGGATGCGATGGTCTGGGCGCTGCAGAAATTCTCCGGCGTGCCGCACGAGAAGATCGTGGGCATGGCGGGCGTGCTGGATTCGGCCCGCTTCCGCCACTTCCTGGCCGAGGAGATGAACGTCTCGGTCGAGGATGTCAGCGCCTTCGTGCTGGGCGGACATGGCGACACGATGGTGCCGATGCCGCGCTTCTCCACCGTGGCGGGCATCGCCCTGCCGGAACTGGTCAAGATGGGCTGGATCAAGCAGGACCGCCTGGACGCCATCGTGGACCGCACCCGCAATGGCGGCGCCGAGATCGTGGGCTTGCTCAAGACCGGCTCGGCCTATTACGCCCCGGCCACCAGCGCCATCCAGATGGCGGAAAGCTATCTCAAGGACCAGAAGCGCGTGCTGCCCTGCGCCGTCTATGTGAACGGGGCCTATGGCATTTCGGACCTCTATGTCGGCCTGCCGGTGGTGATCGGCGAGAAGGGCGTGGAGCGGGTGGTCGAACTGAACCTGACCGACGAGGAAAAGGCCGGCCTGGGCAAGTCGTCCGACGCGGTGAAGGGCCTGATCGACGCCTGCAAGAAGCTGGAACCCAGCCTCGCCTGATTTCGGCCCCTTTCGGGGACCAGCCTGTCACGACAGGAATGCATCAAAGGCCCCGCCTGTAAGTCATGGGCGGGGCCTTTGGTCTTTTTGAAAGCCGCCGGGAGGTTCGTGACATGCGGTTACGGTCATATGCGCTGCCCGCGATTCTGCTGGCGCTTCCGGCGCAGCCGGTCGCGGCCCAGACTGCGCATGGGGCGGCGACTGGAGCGGCAATCCTGGTGGTGCATGTCGACAAGACGGTGGCGGGCGGCATCCTGCGGCTGGGCCTGTATGACGCCGCCGGATACCCTGACGATAATGCCAAACCTGTCGCCAGCGCCGATGTCCCGGCCCAGGCCGGGCGCACCAGCGTCACCCTGACGGGCCTGGCGCCCGGCACTTATGCCATCCAGGCCTATCAGGACCGCAACAGCAACGGAAAGATGGATTCGAGCTGGCTGGGCCTGCCGCTGGAACCCTATGGCTTTTCACGCGACGCCGCCCCCCGCCTGTCCAAGCCCGGCTTCGACCGGGTGAAGTTCGATCTGGCGGCGGGCCAGAACAGCCAGACATTCTCGCTGCAGAACACCGGCTCGCTGCAGAACACCGGCGGCCGCTGAGGCGCGCCTGTCTCCGCGCAGGGCAGGCCCGCGCCCGCCCACATTTCCCATGCCCGCCCGGCATGGTAAGCGGGCCGACCATGAGCGACGCCTCGCCCTCCCTCTACCGCCCGCGCGACCTGCACCTGTTCGTCACCTCGCGCTTCATCTCCACTGCCGCGATGCAGATCCAGTCCGTCGCCATCGGCTGGCAGATCTACGACATGGAGCGCACCGCCCTGTCGCTGGGCCTGGTGGGGCTGTGCCAGTTCCTGCCCATGTTCCTGTTGACCCTGCCGGCGGGCGACATCACCGACCGCTTCAACCAGCGGCGGGTCTACAGCCTGGCGGCGGGCATGCAGGCGCTGTGCAGCGGCCTGTTCCTGCTGCTGTCGCTGCTGACGCCCCATACCGCCTGGCCCTTCTATGTGGTGCTGGTGCTGTTCGGGGCGGCGCGCGGCTTTGCCGGGCCGTCCGGCTCCTCGCTGCTGCCGTTTCTGGTGCCGCCGGAAAAGCTGTCCAAGTCCATCGCCTATTCCTCGTCGGTCTTCACCACGGCGGTGATCTCCGGCCCGGCGCTGGGCGGCTTTCTCTATGCGCTGGGGCCGGTGCCGGTCTATGCGCTGTGCATCGCCTTCTTTGTTGGCGCGGCGCTGATCGTGTCGGGGCTGGGCGGCCGCCGCTTCAAGCCGGAGGAAACACAGGCCACCCGCTTCGAGCGTGTCGCCGAGGGTGTGCGCTTCGTGCGCTCGCGGCCGGTGGTGTTCGGGGCCATCAGCCTGGACCTGTTCGCGGTGCTGCTGGGCGGGGCCACCGCGCTGTTGCCGATCTTCGCCCGCGATATCCTGCATGTGGGGCCGGTCGGGCTGGGCTTCCTGCGCAGCGCCCCGGCACTGGGGGCCTTCCTGACGGCGCTGTATCTCACCCGCTGGCCGATCCAGCGCCATGTCGGCGCCAAGATGTTCGCCGCCGTCGCCATTTTCGGCGTCGCCACCATCGTCTTCGGGCTTTCGACCCTGTTCCCGCTGTCGCTGGTTGCGCTGTTCACCCTGGGCGCGTCGGACATGGTCAGCGTCAATATCCGTTCCTCGCTGATCCAGCTCTCCACGCCGGACCAGATGCGCGGCCGTGTCTCCAGCGTCTCGATGCTGTTCATCGGCGCGTCCAACGAGCTGGGCGAGTTCGAATCTGGCACCACCGCCGCCCTGTTCGGCACCGTGCCTGCCGTGGTGCTGGGCGGCGTGGGCACGCTGGTGGTGGTGGCGTTGTGGATGCGATTTTTCCCGCCGCTGCGGCGGGTGGGCAAGTTCGGCGACGTCGCCGTGCCTGTCTGAAGAAGATCAGAAATCGTACGCCAGCCGCAGCATCGCCCCGTCGGGCGAGGCTTCCAGGCTGGAATAGAAATTGGGCTTGCGGTAGCGCGACACCACAAGCTGGCTGTAGCCGATGGCGATCACCGAACTGGCCAAGGTATCGTACCAGTGATGCTTCTTGGCCTCGACGCGGGTGAAGGAGACGAACTGGCTGGCGGCAAAGGCGGGCAGGCCATATTCCCAGCCATAGCGCTTCCACAGATAGGACGAGCCGGACGCCGCCAGGGCGGTGGTGTCGGAGGGAAAGGATTTCCAGTCGCTGCCGTCGGGGCGGCGCTCGCGGATCACCTGCTTCAGGGCAAAGGCGGTGCCCACGGTCAGGACGGTGTTGAGGCCAAGCTGGGCCGCGCCGTTCCAGTCGTCCTTGTAGATCGAGATGCCGCCCGCCACCACGGGCAGGGCGATGGCGACCATGGTGCCGCTGGTGGTGAGCGCCTTGGTCCCGGCGGCCTGGGCGGCCTGGGGCGCGCACAGCAGCGCTACCAAAGCGAGGGCGGCGGGAATCCTCATCAGGAGCGGACGTAGACGTCCACGCGGTCGGTGGGACCGCTGTCGTCCGAGCCGCCCATGGCGCGCACATCGATGCGGTCGGGCGACACGCCGTCGTCGATCAGCACCTGCCGGATGGCCAAGGCGCGCTTGAGCGACAGCCGCCGCGCATCCGATCCCTTGTCGCCGCGCGCGCCGCCAAAGGCCTGCAATTCCACCCGCGCCGCCGCGGTGGTCATGGCGGCGTTGAGGTCGCCCGCCAGGAATTTGAGCGCCCCCAGCGCCCCCTCGGCGGGGTCGGTGGCTTCCTTGGCGAACAGGATGACGCTGCGCTTGGTCAGGTTGGCGCTGCCGGGGGCCGCCGGTTTGGCCGGGGCGGGGACTGGAGCCGGTTTCGGCGCCGTCGCCTGGACGACCGGCTTTTGGGCAGGCGGTGCCACGGGGGTCTGGGGCGTCAGGGTCAGGGCCGGGCTGTTGAACATGCCGCCGGCAAAGGTGCGGGTGTCGGGGGCCGGGAGTGGCGCAGGCGCAGGCGCTGGCGCGGGTTTGGGTGCGGTGGCGACGCGCGGCATTGCCGGGCGGGCGGCGCGGGCAGGGCGCTTGCGGGCCGGATGAAGCTGGACCGGGCCGCCAAGCTGGTTGGCGGGCTGGCCGGGATAGAGCAGGGGCGTGACATAGCGATAGCCCCGGCCATCGGGGTAGAGCAGCAGTTCGCCGCCGCGCATGGCCAGCGGGTTCACCCGCACTTCCAGCCCGGTATCCACGCCCTGGGCCATCGCCACGGGCATGCCGGCCAGCAAAAGACCAGCCGCAACAGCAAGTGTTGGCGATAGACGCATGGAATCCGACAGCTCAGAAGGTGCCCGTGCACAGCCTAGCGGTAATCTAAGGCTTTGCAATACCTGTCAAATGCCGCAGATTTCAGTCCTGGAACTGGAGTCCTGGACCATGAAAACCCGTGCCGCGGTCGCCTATGGCGCCGGAAAACCCCTGGTGATCGAAACCGTGGACCTGGAAGGCCCCCGGGCGGGCGAGGTGCTGGTGGAGATCAAGGCCACCGGCGTCTGCCATACCGACGAGTTCACCCGGTCTGGCGCGGACCCCGAAGGCCTGTTCCCGGTCATCTTCGGCCATGAGGGCGCGGGCGTGGTGGTGGATGTCGGCCCCGGCGTGACCAGCCTGAAGAAGGGCGATCATGTCATCCCGCTCTACACGCCCGAATGCCGCCAGTGCAAAAGCTGCACCTCGCACAAGACCAATCTCTGCACCTCGATCCGCGCCACCCAGGGCCAGGGGGTGATGCCCGACGGCACCAGCCGCTTTTCCATCGGCGGGCAGAAAATCCATCACTATATGGGCTGCTCGACCTTCGCCAACCACACCGTGCTGCCTGAAATCGCGCTGGCGAAAATCCGCCCCGACGCGCCCTTCGACAAGGTCTGCTATATCGGCTGCGGCGTCACCACCGGGATCGGCGCTGTGATCAACACCGCCAAGGTCGAGCCGGGCAGCAATGTCGTGGTCTTCGGGCTGGGCGGCATCGGCCTGAACGTGCTGCAGGGCGCGCGCATGGCGGGCGCCAACATGATCGTGGGCGTGGACGTCAATCCCGCCCGCGAGGCGCTGGCCCGACAGTTCGGCATGACGCATTTTTTGAATCCCAGGGAAATCGCGGGCGATGTGGTGCCGCATATCGTCGAACTGACCGGCGGCGGCGCGGACTATTCCTTCGAGTGCGTGGGCAATGTGGAATTGATGCGCCAGGCGCTGGAATGCTGCCATCGCGGCTGGGGTGAAAGCATCATCATCGGCGTGGCGGGCGCGGGGCAGGAGATCAAGACGCGCCCCTTCCAGCTTGTGACGGGACGGGTGTGGAAGGGCACCGCCTTTGGCGGGGCGCGCGGCCGTACCCAGGTGCCGCAGATCGTGGACTGGTACATGGACGGCAAGATCAGCATTGACCCGCTGATCACCCACAAGCTGCCGCTGGAGCGCATCAACGAGGCCTTCGACCTGATGCATTCGGGCGAGAGCATTCGGACCGTGATCGAGTTCTGATTTTCTGTCTGGTTGCAGGCCGGTTGCAAGGATGCGCGATTGCGCGCAGGCT
>DASTMN010000083.1:0-30677 GCA_035714165.1 Rhizomicrobium sp. | reverse complement strand
GCCGCGCGTGGCGCGGGCCAGCAGCTTTTCCAGCTTCGCGGTGTCGGCATCCGGGCCGTAGCGATAGGCGATCAGGTCTTCGGCCGGGACATAGCCGGTCTGGGTGATGCGATCCGCGTAATAGGGACGATGATGATTCATCATCACATAGGGCGGGGTGCCGAACCCGTCCACCAGCAGGCCCGGCTGGTCCCACAGCGAAAAGCTCACCGGCCCGACCGCGCGGCGCATGCCCTGCGCGCGCAGCCAGTCTTCCGCCGCCGTCAGCAGGGCGGCAAAGACCTCTGGATCGTCCAGCGCCTCGATGAAGCCGAAATGGCCGGTGGCGTCGCGGTGCCGTTCTTGGTGCAGGCGGTCCACCTGCGCGGTGATGCGGCCCACGGGGCGGTTGCCGCGATAGGCCAGGAAGAAGGCCGCGGTGGCATGCTGGAAATAGGGATTGTGCTTGGGCGAGAAGTGAAATTGCCGCTCCAGCAGCAGCGGTGGCACCCAGTTGGGATCGTCCGCATAGACGGTAAAGGGCAGGTGATGAAAGTCGCGCCACTGGGCTTTTGTTTCCACCGGCACGATGGTGACGGGCGCGCGGTCGGAAGGGGCCAAGGGCGGAGAATCCGGTCAGAAGCGGCGGCACCATAGCCTTGGCCGGGCCGATTTGATAGGAAGCATGTGGCCGCATTGTCGCGGTGTTTTTGGCGCGTCCGATGCCCGACACCACCATTCCGATCACGACCATTCTGATCACGGGCGCATCCAGCGGCATCGGCGCGGCGCTGGCGCGCGCCCATGCGCGGTCGGGCGTGCTGCTGCTGCTGTGGGGCCGCGATGACGCGCGGCTGCGGGCTGTGGCCGATGACTGTGTGGGCCGGGGCGCGCGTTGCCGGACCGAGGCCTTCGACCTGCGCGATCTCGACATGCTGGGCGCGCGGCTGGCGGCGGCCGATGCGGAAACGCCGCTGGATATCGCCATCTTCAATGCCGGGCTGGGCGGCACGGTGCCCGATGACCGCCATGCCGAAGCGCCCGACCGCGCCCGCGCCACGGCGGAGGTGAATTTCGTCGTTCCCGTCGTGGCCGCCAGCCAGGCCGCTGAGGCGATGGCGCGGCGTGGCGCCGGACAGATCGTGCTGGTCGGTTCCATCGCCGAATCCTTTCCGCTGCCCATGGCGCCCACCTATGCCGGGACCAAGGCGGGACTGGCCCTGTTCGCCGAGGCGCTGGACATCCGCATGCGCCGCCAGGGCGTGGCGGTGACACTGGTATCGCCGGGTTTCATTGACACGCCGATGAGCCGGGGCGTCACCGAGCCCAAGCCGTTCCTGATGACCGCCGATGCCGCCGCCGCCATCATCGCGCGCAAGGTCGCCGCCCGCGCCCGCCGCGTGGTGGTGCCGTGGCAGTTCGCGGTGATCCGCGCCGCCACGCGGCTGCTGCCGCGCGCGGTGCTGCGGCTGGTGCTGGCGCGGGCTTCGGGCCGCGCATGACGGCGCAGGCCCTTCTCGCCGCCTGGAGCGAAAAACGCTGGGTGCGGTGGTCGGCGCATCTGCTGCGCTGGCTGATCCCCATTGTGTTGCTGGGCTTTGTCGGCTGGCGGCTGACCGAATTGGGCTGGGCGGAAATCTGGCAGGCCCGGCCGTCCAGCCTGGTCTTCTATCTGATGCTGGTGGCGCAGTTCTTCATCCAGCCGCTGGGCGACCTGCTGATCTATCGCAATCTGTGGCGGCCCCATGCGCCGCCCTTTGCCGTGATCCTGCGCAAGCGGTTCCTCAACAGCGCCATCTTCGACTATACCGGCGAGGTCTTCTTCTTCCTCTGGGCGCAGAAGACGCTCAACCTGCCCAAGCGGATGATCGTTCACGCCATCAAGGACAGCAATGTGCTGTCGGCGGGGGCGGCGCTGACCATGGTCTGGCTGATCGCGCTGGCGTTGCTGCTGCTGGGCGGCCTGCGCATTCCCCAGATGTTCGAGAGTCATGGCTGGTTCTATGCGCTGGTGGGATGCCTGCCTTTCTTCCTGTGCGCCACGCTGTTTTTCGCCCATCGCAGGGTCACGGCGCTGTCCCGCCGCCAGATCGCCCAGACCTTCGGCATTCATTTCCTGCGCTGCCTGCTGGTGCTGACGGTGGAGTTCGGGCTGTGGGTGGCCTCCGGCGCATTGCCCACCGCCATCGCCTGCCTGCAATATGTGGCGCTGCGTCTGGTGGTGACGCGGCTGCCCTTCGTGCCCAACAAGGACCTGGTCTATGTGGGTGTCGGCATCGCGGCGGCGGGCATGGCCAATGTCGCGGTGACGCCGGTGGCCACGGTGCTGGTGATCATCGCGGCGGCGGACATGATCCTGGCCTGCACGGTGGCGGGGGTGCCCTGGGCTTTCGACTATTTCTTCGGCGCGGGCCGCCGCAGCCGGGCGGACGCCTGATGCCCGGCTTCATGCGAAGGTTGCTGCGCGCACCGCTGTTCTGGATTCTGGCCTTTGCGGCGGCGATGCGGATGGCGGGGTTGTTCTGGGGCTTGCCCCATGCCGATGGCTGGGACGATGACGGTTTCGCGCCGCGCAACTTTCTCACCGCACTGGCGCTGACCTGGACGCCCGGTTCCTATTTCACCTATCCGCCGCTGCACGCCTTTGTGCTGTTGCCGCTGACCCTCCCGGGCGCGGTGATAGCGCTGGCCCAGGCGCCATCCCTGTCGCAGGCCGATGTGATCGCGGCGATCACCCAGCCATTCTACATGACCTGGTTTTCGCTGGCGGCGCGGCTGGTCGGCATCGCCATGTCGCTGGGCATTATCGGGGCCATCGGCCGGATGGCGGAACTGGCGGCAGGCCGCCGCGTGGGCCTGCTGGCGGCGGGCGCCTGCGCGCTGGGCGTGGGCCTGACCTATTACGGCCAGGTCAGCAACCTGGATGTGCCTTACCTTTTCTGGAGCAGCCTGTCGCTGCTGGCCTTGATGCGCGCGATGGTGGAACGCCAGACGCGGCGGCTGTGGCACGCGGCGCTGCTGGCTGCCGCCGCCATCGCCACCAAGGATCAGGCCTATGCGGTCTTCGCGCTGGGCCTGCCTGCCGCGTTGCTGCTGTGGTTCGCGGCGGATGCCTGGCCGCGCGCCCACGCCCGCCGGGTGCTGGCGGCGTTGGGCGGCGCGGCGCTGCTGGCGGGCTTCCTGCTGCTGCTGGTGGATGGCGCGATCACCAATCCCTCCGGTTTCGCCAAACGTGTCGCCTTCCTGGCCGGTCCCGCCAGCCATGACTATGCCGCCTATGTGGCGGGCCCATCCGGCTGGTGGGCCTTGCTGTGCGATATGGCCACTCATTTCGCACAGGGCAGCGGCATGGTGGTGCTGATGCTGGCGGCGCTGGGCGCGGCATGGCATCTGCGCGACCGGCGCGACGCGGCGCGCTGGGTGGCGGGCATGTTGCCGCTGCTGGCGATCCTATCCTTCACGCTCTGCTTCAACTTCGCGGCGCTGCGGAGCGACGACCGCTTCCTGTTGCCACAGGCTGTGTTCGCATCCGTCTATGTCGGCATCGCCGCGGCCCGGCTGCTGGATTTCGCGCCCGCGCGGCGGCCCATGCAGGTGGCGCTGGCGGTGCTGGCGCTGTTCGCCGCCTATGCCTGCGCTTCGGTCCCGGCGGCGATGGGGAGCGATCCGCGTTACGATATGGAAGCCTGGATGCGGGTGCATCTGCGGCCCGGCGACACGATCGAAACCTATGGCCAGAACTTCTACCTGCCGCGCTTTCCCGAGGATGCTCGGACTTCGCGTGTGGGGCAGGGAGCGCTGAAGGTCCGCAACCCGCTGCCGAACGTCACCGAGTTGCTTGCGCCCTTCGAGGCGGTGGAGCAGCGCCGCCCGCGTTACATTCTGGTGGCCGACCGCTGGGCGCGGCGCTATCTGACCTCCGATGCGCCGCCCGGTACGGGCCGCGTGCATCCCGAAAACCAGAAAGGCTGGTTCGCCGAAACCGGCGCGCGGGCCTATTTCGCGGCGCTGTATCAGGGCCGGACGCGATACCGCCAAGTCCATGTCGCCGCGCCGCGCAGCGCCCCGTGGCAGGAGGTACATATCCATGAGAGCCTCAACGAGACGGTGCGCATTTTCGAGCGCATGCCATGACCGCGCGGCGCATCCTGGTCTGCCTGCATGACTTTCATCGCGGCGGCACCGAGCGGGTGGCGCTGGATCTGGCCGCGCGCTGGGCGGGGGCGGGCCGCGATGTCACCCTCCTGTGCGGCGCTAAGACCGGCGGACTGCGGGATGCGGTGGATGCGCGGGTGCGGGTGATCGCGCTCGATCCGCCGGTCCCGCGCGGACCGCTGTCGCGCCTGCGGCTGGGCGCGGCGATGGGGCGGCGTCTGGCGGCGCTGAAGCCGGATGTGATTTTCCTGCCGGGCAATTTCCACCTGCCGCTGGCGCGGGGCCTGCGCCGCGCCGATCCGCATCCCGTGATCGCCTGCAAGGTGTCGAACCCGCCTTTGCCGCAAGGCTGTGCCGCGCTTGCGGTCGCGCCGCTGTTCCGCCGTTTTGCCCGCGCCGTGGATGGCTTCGCCGCCATGAATGGCGGGCTGGCAAAGGATGTGGCGGTGCTGGCGCCCCATGCAGATGTCAAAACGCTTTACGATCCTGTTGGGGTGCATGCGGCGCCTGCCGGTCCGTCGCCGGGCGCGCGGAGCATCGTCTGGGCCGGGCGGCTGGAACCGCAAAAGGATGTCGCCCTGGCATTGGCGGCGTTCCGCGCGCTGCTGAAACATGGCCCCGCGCACCTGACCATTCTGGGCGATGGCCGCCAGCGCGCACTGGTCGAGAATGCGGCGGCGGAGCTGGGCGGCCAGATTGACGTTCCGGGCCATGTTCCCGACATCGCGCCTTATCTCGCACGGGCCTCGGCCCTGCTGGTGACCTCGCGCTATGAGGGCGGTCCGGCCGTGGCGGTGGAGGCGCTGGCGCTGGGTACGCCGGTGATCAGTACCGATTGCTCGCACCTGCTGCGCGAGGTGATGACGGTGCGCGAGGCCGGCCGCCTTGTGCCCTCGCGCGATCCCGCCGCGCTGGCGGCGGCGCTGGCGGATGTCTGCGCCGCGCCGCGCCCGCCGCGCGAAAATCTGGCGGCGCTGGTGACCGGCTTTGCGCCGGACCGCTGTGCCCGCGCCTATCTGGACTGGTTCGACGCACTGGCCGCGGCGCGGTCCGCGGCGACGCGCTCGTAAATCTCGAACAGGGTGGCGAAATGCTGCTCCACCGTGTTGACCCGCGCATTGGCGGCGATCAGCGCGGCGCGGGCCTGTTCGGCGCGGTCGCCCGCCACCAGCAGCAGGATGGCCGCCGCCGCATCGGCCGCGTCGCCGGGGCGATAGGTTTCGGCATAGCCGGGACCGGCGAAGGTGGCCGACGCGCCCGAATCCGGCACGATCACCGGCGTGCCCGAACACAGCGCCTCGGCCAGCACCAGCCCGAAGGTCTCCGCCGCCGAACCGTGGATCAGCGCATCGGCGCTGGCGATCACCGAGGCCAGCCGGTTCTGGTCGGTGATCTGGCCCGCGACATGCACATGCCGGGCGCGCCGCGCCCAGCGTTCCACCGATTTGCGGATCAGCCCGTCGCCCACGATGTACAGCCCCACCTTGCGGTGCGACTGGGCGCGCGTCACGGCGTCGATCAGCACATTGATGCGCTTTTCCGGGTGATGCCGCCCCACCGCCACCAGCAGCGCCGCATCGCTCTCTAGCCCGCAGGCCGCCAGCATCTGGCGGCGCATGGTGGTGTCGCCGAAGATGTGGGAGAACTTCTCGCGCTCCACGCCAAAGGGCGCGACCTCGATATTCTTGAGTCCGAACTTGCCGAAGCGCTGCGCCATGGCCGGGTTGGTGACGATGGCGGCGTCGTAAAATCCGTTCAGCCGGTTCAGGTAGGTCCAGAACCAGCCGAACATGCGGTCCACCCGTTCCTCGCCCAGCAGCCCGCCCAGAAAGGTCTGCGGATAGACCGAAACGGGGTCCATGTGCATGAAGAAGACCTTGGGCACCGCGCCCTTCCAGCGCGCCGTCAGCCAGCCGCCGCGCCAGGGCGAGGAGCCTTCCACCAGGTCGGGCGACAGCGAATCCAGCACGTCCCAGACATGATGCGCCCGCCAGAACATGCGGTAGTTCTTGTCGAAGGGCAGGTAGGGGCTTTTGACCCAGATGATGTCGCCGCCGCGCACCCGTTCCTTCCGTGTTTCGGGGCCGGGCGCGATGATGGTCAGTTGGTGGCCGAAGCGCGGCGCGAATTCCAGCTTCTGGTCAATGTAGCGGCGCACGCCGCCGCCGGTGGGCGAATAAAATTCGCAGACATCAACGATCTTCACAGCCCGGTCTTCCCGTCCGCCAGCGCCCGATAATAGCCCAGCATCCGCGCCATCGTCTCGTCCCAGGAAAAGGTCAGGGCGCGGGCGCGGGCGGCCTGGCCCATGCGGCGGCGCAAGGCTTCATCCTGCGCCAGCCGGGCCAGGTGCGCGGCAAAGCCATCCGCATCGTCGGCATCGGCCAGCAGGCCGGTTTCGCCGTCCGCCACCAGCGAGCGGCTGCCGGTGGCGTCGGCGCAGACGCAGGGAAGGCCGGAGGCCATCGCCTCCAGCGTGACGTTGCCGAAGCTTTCGCTGTCGCTGGGAAAGATAAACAGGTCCGACGCGGCATAGGCGTCCGCCAGCGCATCGCCATCCAGGAAGCCGGTGAAGATGGCATGGGGCAGCGCGGCCTGGGCGAAAGCCCGGTCGGGGCCTTCGCCCACGATCACCGCGCGATGGGGAATGCCGCATGCCTTCAGTTTCGTCAGCGCGCCGGTCAGCGTATCCAGCCGCTTTTCCCGCACCAGCCGCGAGACATGCAGCACCACCAGCTCGTCCGCGCCGATGCCCAGCCGGACGCGCCAGTCGGGGTCGCGGCGGGCCGGGGTGAAGCGCGCCGTATCCACGCCGCGCGGCCAAGGTTTGAAATTGTCGGCCAGGCCATCGGTCAGCAGCGCGGCGCGCACGGAGTCCGACGGCACATAGACCTCGCGGCAGCGGCCATAGAAACGGCGCAGCACGGATTTCAAAAATCCTTCCAGCGGCGACAGGTACCAGTAATGCCGCAGATAGGTCTCATAACGGGTGTGATAGGAGGCCACCGCCGGAATGCCGTGTTTTTGCGCCAGCGCCAGCGCCGCATGGCCCAGAAGGTCGGGCACCGCGATGTGGACGATGTCGGGACGGAAATCCAGCAATTGCCGTTTCACCGCGCCGGGCATGCCCAGCGCCAGCCGGTATTCGGGGCGCGGGGCCAGGGCGATGGACGGCACCGGCACCAGCCGCCCGTGATGGGCGAAGGCCGGCGTAGCGGAAACCGGCGCGAAGACCAGCACCTCCACGCCCTGCGCTTCCAGAAAGGCGACCAGCCGGTTCAGCGTCAGGGCGACGCCGTCCTTGATGTAATTGTACGAACTGGTGACCAGAGCAATTCGCAGGGGCGCGATCCGCAGGGGACGGGAATCCACGGCGGCGCGGCTCACTCGGCGCTGCGGCGCAGCTTCTCGAGTTCCTGGGCCACGATCGGCAGCGTTTCGCTGATCTGTTCTTCGGTGTGGTTGGCGGTCAGGAAGAAGCGCAGCCGGGCGGTGCTGGCCGAGACGGCCGGGCGCACGATGGGCTGGATGTCGAAGCCGCGATCGAACAGCCGCTGCGACAGCAGCATCGCCATCTTGTCGTCGCCCACGATCAGCGAGGCGACGGGCGATTCCTCGTCGCCGAACACGGTCAGGCCGTTCTCGCGCGCCACCTTGCGGAAATAGCGGGCACGGTCGCGCAGGCGCTTGGGCCGGTGCGGCTCGCGTTCCAGTATGTCCAGCGCGGCCATCGCGGCGGCGGTGTCGGCGGGCGACAGGCCGACGCTGAAGATCAGGCCGGGGCAGAGGAAGCGCATATATTCGATCAGGCCACGGTCGCCGGCGATATAGCCGCCGCTGGAGGCCAGCGTCTTGCTCAGCGTGCCCATATAGACGTCGATGCTGTCGGCAGGCAGGCCGGAGGCCTCGCGCACGCCGCGCCCGGTGGCGCCGACATTGCCCAGTGAATGGGCCTCGTCCACCATCAGCAGCACGTCGTGCTTCTTCTTGATCTCGACGGCGCGCTTCAGGTCCAGGATCTGGCCGTCCATGCTGTAGACGCCTTCGGCCACGATCAGGCCGCGGCGGAAGCTGGCGCGGTTCTCGGTCAGCAGCTTGTCCAGCGCGTCCCAGTCGCCATTCGGATAGGTGAAGACCTTTGCGCCCGACAGGCGCGCGCCGGTGATGATGCTGTTGTGCGCGCCGCTGTCATAGATCACCGCGTCGGGGCGGGCCAGCAGATGCGAGATTACGCTGACATTGGTGAGATAGCCGCTGATGAAGACCAGCGCATCCTCGGTGCCCAGGAAGTTCGCCAGCTTCTGTTCCAGTTCGCCATGCAGTTCGATCTCGCCCGCCACGATGCGGCTGGCCGAGGCGCTGGTACCGTATTTGTCGATGGCGTTCTTGGCGGCGGCGGTGACGGCGGGATGGCCCGACAGGCCCATGTAATTGTAGCCGGAATAGCTGATCAGGCTTTTTTCCTGGCGGCGGATGACGCTGTGGCTGACGCCGTCGCGGGGCTGGAAGAAGGGAACTTCCTGGCCGTTGCCGCGTACATCCGCGATGCGGCGGCGCAGGGCGCGGTAGCCCGCGAAATCATCCACGATGCTTTTGCGCTGCTCGGGCAATTCGCTTTCGGGCACTTCGCTTTCGAGTACAGGGGCCGTCTGTCCGGCGGCCGCAAACTGGGTCGTCATGACCGCCCCTTCGATACTTTCTTCCATGGCCCCAAGATCAGCCTGATTCAAAGACCGCCCGGGTCTGATGCAGTGCAGAATAACCGGAAATTCATCCGCCACAACCTTGAAAGTCTTGGCGAACCGGGGCTTTGCGCCCCTTACGGGCGGGCGCGTTTCTGTGATCCCGGAGCCGTTGAAAGGGCTGGTGACCGGAAAAAGCCAGCCTTTTCGGACGGGCAAACGTAACATTCGGTAGCATTCCCGCGCGGGGGCGTGGCACGGCTCGCGCCTGTACACGGATAAACCTGCGTCATAGTATCCGGACCATCGTATCCGGGATGGGCATATGCGGTGCCGGGTGCCGGGCCGAAAGCCGGTTCCGGCCCGTGTTCCGGGCGCGATTCCCGCCCAAAAAAACGCAGCACGAACAGGGTCGAAAAGGGCATGCTTTCCGCGCAGCATCTGGTGAAGTCCTTTGCGGGACGCCGGATCATCGAGGATGTGACCCTCACCTTGCAGCGTGGCGAGGTGGTCGGTCTTCTGGGGCCCAACGGCGCGGGCAAGACTACCACTTTCCAGATGCTGACCGGCATGGCGCCGCCCGATGCGGGCACCATCCTGCTGGACGGCCATGACGTCACCCGCATGCCTTTCTATGACCGCGCCCGCTTCGGCATCGCCTACCTGCCGCAGGCCCCCTTCGTGCCGCGCGACCTGACGGTGGCGCAGAACATCGCGCTGGTGCTGGAAGCGCGGCTGGCCTCCGCCGCCGCCCGCAAGGCCCGGCTGGATGCGTTGATCGAGGAGTTCCGTCTGGGCGAAGTGCGGCGCAAGCGGGTGGGCGAACTGTCCGGCGGCCAGCGGCGGCGCTGCGAGATCGCCATCACCCTGGCCTGCGAGCCGGGCTTCGCCATGCTGGACGAGCCTTTCGCCGGCGTGGACCCGCACGCCACCGACGAGATCACCGGCATGATCCGCCAGATGGCCGACCGCGACATCGGCGTACTGATCACCGACCACAAGGCGCGCGAGCTTCTGTCCATGGTGGACCGCGCCTATGTGATCGAGAGCGGCCGGGTTTTGGCCGAGGGCGAGGCCGCCAGCATCGTCTCCAACGCGGCGGTGCGGCGCGTCTATCTGGGCGAGGCGTTCCGTCTCTGATGGCCGCGCCCCGCCCACATGCCCCGTCCGGCGGCTTCGGATTCCGCGCTCTGCTGGCATCGTTCCTGGGCGGCGATTATGTGCGCGACTTCTTCCGCGGCGTGGCGGTGCAGACCGCGCTGGTGGTGCTGCTGATCGAGGCGATCTTCCTGGCAGAACGCTTCACGCCGGTGTTCCGCGAGGCGGTGCGCCACGAGGCCGACCTGTTCGGCATTTCGCTGATCCTGCTCTGCACCAGCCCCGAAGTCTTCGACCTGGCGCTGGCGGTGGCCATCCTGATGGCCTGTTACGCCATGCTGATGAAGATGCGCGAGAACCGCGAGCTTCTGGTGCTGTTCGCGTCCGGGCTTGGCCCCTATCAGCTCAGCGCCCTGGTGCTGGTGGTCGCGCTGATGGGCCAGGCGGTGGGCCTGCTGGGATCGGGGGTGGTCGATCCCCTGTCGCGCTATGCCCAGCGGGCCATCCTGTTCAGTTCGGAACTGCGCGCGCTCAAGAAAGGTGTGGCGGGCGGGGAGTTCTATTATTTCCCCTCCTATGTCGCCTATGCGATGGACCATGTGCAGGGCGGCAAGCCGCCGCCAGCCGCGCCGGGCGAGGTGCCGGTGATCGACGCCCGCCCGCCGGGCACGGGGCGCGACCGCACCCTGTTCGTCTATCAGCAGGTGGGGCCGCGCAGTTCGCGCGTGGTGACGGCGGCGCAGGCCCGTCTGGACGGCCCGGACGAAACCGGCCGCATCGTGCTCAACCTCAACGATTTCACCTCGCACACTTTTGCCGACGCCAATCCGATGGCGCGGCCGGGCGAGGGTGACGCACCCGATACCACCACCCGCCCCGACCCCATCCGGCCGGATTCCATCCGGATTGAGGCGCCGCGCGACTTGCCGCCCGTCACCATGCGGGTGCGCGACATGAGCCAGTTGATGATGGTGGACCAGCTTCTGCCCTTTGGCGGGCGCGGCCAGGCCAAGCCCGCGGAACAGTTGCTGTTCGAGCAGCTTGCGCCCGATCCGGGCCAGGACGCGACGGCGCGCAAGGCGCAGATGCGGCTGCTGTCGGAACGCTGGGCGCGCAGCCTCCTGTCCTTCCTGGCGCCGCTGATGGCGCTGCTAGCGGTCTGCCTGACCTCGCGCCGCACCAACTGGTTCGCATTGCCTTTCGCCTGCCTGGCCCTGATGTCGGTGAACCTGGCGAGCGAATGGCTGATCACCACGCTGGTGCCCAGCGGGGTGGCGGGCGCCCTGCTGCCGCCCCTGCTGCTGGCCGCAAGCGTCGCCCTGCTGCTGCTGTTCCTGGTGATCCGGCTGAACCGCGAGCTGGTGCGCCCGCAACTGGGGCGCTCATGAGTCCGGCGTTCCGGCAAAGCGGGGCGCGCCCCATCCATCTGGCGCCATTCGGGCTGCATGCCCGCATGATGCTGGGGGCCTATCTGCGCCATACGCTGATGATCGCGGCGGCGCTGATGACCATCGCCCTGACCATAGACCTGTGGCCCCAGGTGCCGATGCTGGCCGCCGATCCGTCGCAGGGCGGCGGCATCTTCTTCCTGCTCAGTCTGGCCCGGCTGGCGGTCCTGCGGCTGCCCGATCTGCTGCCGCCCTTCATTCCCTTCGCCACTTTCCTGGGCGTGGTATGGACCGAAAGCGCCTTCACCGAATCCCGCGAGCGCCTGCTGGTCTGGAACAGCGGCCGCTCGCCGCTCTACTGCATGGTCCCGCCGCTGCTGATGGGGGCGGCGATGGGGCTGCTGCTGTTCACCGTGGACGGGCTGCTGCGGCCCGCCGCCATCCATGTGCAGATCGAGGAAGTGCTGGGCCGCGAGGGCAAGCGGCTGGACCGCGCCCGCAGCGGCGGCGCGCACTGGATCGCGCTGCCCGACGGCCTGTTGCGGGCCGAGATCGAATATGGCCCGCCCGTGCGGCTGCACAACACCACCATCTACAAGCTGGACACCAACGGCCATCTCAGCGAGGTGGACAGCGCCGTGGAAGCCGTGCCGCTGGGAGGCGACCGCTGGCGGCTGCGCGCGGGCCGCGCCTGGACCGCCACCGCCCATAGCGGCACCGAGGTGACGCTGGGCGACAATAGCGAGGAGGTCGAAGTGCCCTTTGGCGAAAAGACCATCACGCTGTCGCTGAATACGCTGTGGCTGCACAATGTCGGCCTGTCGCCGCAATATCTGTACCTGCCGGACCTTTACACGCTGGCCCATGCCGAGATTTTCGCGCGCGATGGCAGCGGCTACCGCACGCGGTTCCAGGCGCTGCTGGGCGGGCCGCTGCTGACCTGCGCCATGGCGCTGCTGGCGGCGGCGCTGTCGCTGCGCTATTTCGCCTATCGCACGCGCGCCTTCGCGCTGGTGGCGGTCCTGCTCACCGGCTACCTGTCGCACTTCATGGTGCGGGCGCTCTATCTGATGGGCGAATTCGGCTATGTGCCCGCGCCGATGGCGGGCTGGATGCCGCCGCTGCTGATCCTGGCGATGGCGGTGGGCGTGCTGCTGCTGATCCAGCGCGACCGGGGCCTGGCCTGGAGCCTGCGGGATCGGCCCGACGTGCAGGCCGACCGTCCTATTTCACGATGAGATGCTCATGCACGGCGCGGCCCGTCGCCGTGTCGGTGCCCAGTATGTCCAGCGACGGCACATCGGGCGTCAATCCGCCTTCCACCACCTGCAGATAGACATAGGCTACCTTCACGGTGCGGTCGCCAATCCGCATCAGCGCCTGCGGTTTCTTCTGGGCGTCGAAGGACAGGGTCAGGCTGCGTTCGGGCAGGGCGGCGATGCGGAAGGTCCGTGGCGCGTTCTTGCGCGGCGGATCGGTCTTCACGCCATAGGCCATCATGCGCTCGATGAAGTTCAGCGGCTTCTTGTGGCCGTCCACATTGAACCAGCGCCAGAAACCTTCCACCGGCTCACGGGAATCGAAATCGCCGCGCGCGTCCAGCCGCGCGGCATAGACCACCGTGTTGGCGTTGACCGAGCGCTGCACATAGAAAAGCTGGTTCGGCTCGCCGGGCGTCTGGAACTCCGGGCGCAGGCGCGGCAGCGTGTCCGATTCCGTCACCGTGCTGGCGAAGTCCCGCGCCGCCGCCGGCCAGGCGGCCAGCAGCAGGAGCAGGAACGGCAGAAGGCGTAAACGCATGTGCATCGCTTAGAGATGGATGGTGCGGGTGTCTTCCGGCACGGATATTTCGTCGTTCGGGTCGTGCGATACCGACAGCACGGTCAGCGTTCGCAAGGCGCCCCGGCGGTCCCGCCAGGAGATGGACTGCCCCGCGGCTAGGCCCAGCAGCGCCGCGCCCACCGGCGTCAGCACCGAAATATGGCCGCGCGCGGCCTCGGCGTCTTCGGGGTAGACCAGCCGGACATCGCGGGCCTCGCCGGTTTCATCCTCGAAGCGGGCGCGCGCGCCCATCTGGATGGTGTCGGGGGGCGTGGGCGCGATGGTGGCGCGGTCCAGCTCCTCCAGCAGGAAGCCCGCCACTTCCGGCATGGTCTGGGCGCTGCGCTCGGCCAGGTTGCAAAGCCGGTCGTAATCGGCGGCGGCGACGGTGATGGCGGGTTGCGGGGTGGGCATAATCATGGCGAGCCTCCAAAAAAAATGCGCGGATCACGCAGGGGAAGCGCGGCCGCGGCAACAGGGATCGGAAAAGGACAAAGGTCCGGACGTCGCGTCAGGCGGCGTCCGGCTACGCGCCTGCGTGCAGGCGGCTCGCGCGAAGGGTGAGGCGGATGATCTTCGTCATGCGGCGAGCATAGGCCACAAGCCCGGCGCGAAACATGAAGAAACTGTAATAAAGAAACGGCCACGGCGCGGGGTCGCGCCGTGGCCGGTCAGGTCACGCTTTGAAGGCTAGGCAGGCAGGCGATACGCCACCAGTTCCGAGCCATAGCCGCTGCCGGTCGGCACCACGATGTATTGGCGACCGCCCTGCATGTAGGTGATGGGCGAGCCGGTCTGCACCTTGTCCATCAGTACGGCACCCTTCTCCTCGCCGGTCGCCTTGTCATAGGCGCGCAGGCGGGCGGCCTTGCGGCCCTGCTCGTCGGTGAAGACGCCCGCATCGCCGCAGATCACCAGCGTCTTGGTGGTCAGCGTGCCCAGGATGCCGGACTGGCCGGTGCGCGGAATCTTCACGCCCTTCAGGCGCGGATGGTTGCGGATGAAGTCCGGCGTCTCGCCATGCGCCACCTGCCAGGCGATGGCGCCCTTGTTGAGGTCGATGGCGGTGATGCGGCCGAAGGGCGGCTTGTTCAGCGGCAGCCCTTCGATGGACAGCAGGCGCGGCACGATCGGCGCGTCAATGGCGTCATTGACGGTGACGAAGGTGCGCTCGCTGCCGCCGGTCAGGCTGGCATTGCCGCCGAAGATGCCGCCCTGCGGGTCGGCGGTGTTGGGCGTGGTGGTCAGGCCCGCCTGGCTGACGCGGCCGTCCGCCGCCACATTGATGCCGGCGGCTTCCATGCGGGTCTTGGAATAGACATAGACCATGCGGCTTTCGGGATCGTAGGAACCGCCCGGCCAGTTGGCGCCGCCCTGGGTGCCCGGCAGCAGCATCATGCCGAACATGCCCTGATCCGCCTTGACGACAGGCGGCGGCGTGAACAGCGGGCCCAGCTTGTAATGCTTGGAGATCGCCACGGCGCGGGCCTTCAGTTCGGGCGTCCAGTCGATCAGGTCGTTCTCGCTCACGCCCTGCACGTCATACGGCGGCGGCTTGGACGGCACCGGCTGGGTGGGCGAATACCATTCGCCGGGCACATCGCCCTTGGGCGCGGGCCGTTCCGGGATCGGCCAGATCGGCTTGCCGGTTTCGCGGTTCAGGACATAGAGGAAGCCCTGCTTGGACGGCTGGGCCAGCGCCTTGACCATGCGCCCGTTCACCGGGATGTCGCACAGGATGGCGGCGCAGGGAATGTCATGGTCCCACAGGCCGTGATGGGTGAGCTGATAGTGCCACTTGCGCTTGCCGGTCTCGATATCCAGCGCCACAACCGATTCCGCGAACAGGGCGTTGCCGTGGCGGGTGGTGCCGTTCATGTCGGTGGGCGGCAGTTCGACACCGGCATAGACCAGGCCCAGCTCCTCGTCGGCCGACATGGGCGCCCAGACGCCCATATTGCCCGCCGCCTCGGCCTGGCCCGGCGTGGTCCAGGTGTCATAGCCGAACTCACCCTTGCGCGGGATGGTGTGGAAGATCCACTTGCGCTGGCCGGTCTTGACGTCGAAGCCGCGCAGATAGCCCTTCACGGCGGCGGAGGGCGCGGCGCCGACCACCACGGTGTTTTTCACCACCAGCGGCGGGGCATGAATGCCGATCACGCCGCGATTGGGGTCGATCTCCTGGTCGTTGTTCAGGCGCAGGTCCAGAAGGCCCTTGTCGCCGAAATTGGGGTCGGGCAGGCCGGTCTTGGCGTCCAGCGAGATCATGGTGTAGCCGCGGGTGCAGAACAGGACGCGTTCCTGGGTCCCGTCGGTCCAATAGGCGCAGCCGAAGCCGGGGCCGCCGCGCGTGCCCAGCCGCTGGCCTTCGTCATGGCGGTAGAACCACAGCAGCTCGCCCGTGGCGGCATCCAGCGCCACCACATCGCGGCGCATGCCCGCGGTGGTGAAGATGCGGCCCTTCACGATCAGTGGCGTGGAATTGAAATAGGCGTCGGGCGTCGGGCCCAGCGCGTTGGTGTTGAAGCGCCAGGCCACTTCCAGCTTGTTGAAGTTGGCGGCGCTGATCTGGTCGAGCGGCGAATAGCGAGTGCTGGCCAGGTCGCCGCCATAATGCAGCCAGTCGGTATCGGGAAGCTTGGCCGCCGGAGCCGCGCCCTGCGCCATGGCGCGTGGCGCCAGCACAAGGACCGAAGACGCGGCCATCATCATTCTGCGGTTAATCGAACGCATTGCGGCATTTCCCCTTCAACATTGTCTTCCCGCGCATCACGCCGCGCTGGATGGAAGTGAAACCTAAGGAAATGGCAAAAATAGGAAACAGGAAAAATGACGCGGCATGGCCGAAAATCCAGCAAAATCGCTTATTTAATGTTTTGAGGCGAAGGGCCGCCATCATGTTGCAACGCAACTGTGGAAAAGCCCCCTGATGATGCAAGGTCTCTCATTTTGTCGTGGAGGAAGAGGCCGTCGCGGGATGCGCGCGATTGCAGGGATGGCGGAAACTTCGCATCATTTCCGCGGGCGTTCATGGATATCGCGTGCAGACAGACGAAACGGATCGGCGGCAAGGGGCGCGCTGGAGGCTTTCCGCCATTCCGCATGCCATTCCGCGTGCATGGATTTGGAGCGGCGGCGCGGCGGTCCTGCTGTTTGCCGCCTGGGTTCTGGCGGGCTTCACGCTCGTTCCCGGCTTGATCCGGTCCCAGGCCACCGCCTGGGTGAAGACCAATCTCGACAAGACCCTGGCGCTGGGGGAGATCCGGTTCAATCCGCTGACCTTCACCCTGGACATATCGGACATCGCGCTGCCGGCGGACGGGCGGCCCATGATCGCCGCCGGACACCTGCACCTGAATTTCTCCGTCCTGTCGCTGTTCCGCGAAGCCTATCGCTTCGATGCGGTGCGACTGGACCGGCCGTTCGTCCGTGCGGTTGTGCGGGCTGACCGTTCGCTGAACCTGGCGGAGCTGATTCCGAAGAAAAAATCCGAAGACCCCGCGCCGGTCGTGCATATCGGCACGCTCAGCGTCAATGCCGGTGCGGTGGCCTATGCCGATCACAGCCGTGCGCTGAAGCCCGAAAAGCATCTTTCGCCCATCACCTTCGAACTCAAGGATTTCCAGACCAACGCGACGCGCGGCGGCGCCTTTGCGCTGGAAACGCAGAGCGAGCGTGGCGAAAAGTTCGCCTGGAAGGGCGAGGTGTCCATCGCGCCCATCTCCTCGCGCGGCACGCTCACCGTCACCGGCCTGCTGGGCGAGACGGTGCATCGTTTCCTCAGCGAGGAAATGCCGGTGGTCCTGACCGGCGGGGCGGCGAGTTTCCGCGCCGATTATGATTTCGCTTACGAGCCGCGCGGCATGCGGCTGAACCTGGCCCTGCCCAGCGTGACGCTGAACGGCCTGGCGCTGACCGGCAAGGATGCGTTCTTTCGCGGCGGCCTGACGCTGGAACGGTTGCAGGCGCGGATCGGCCCGCTGGCCCTTCTGGGCGGCAGCGGCGGCATCACCAGCCTGCGCGCGGCCATGCCGCAACTGGACCTGACGGGCCTGACGGTCAGCCCCGCCAGCGGCGCGCCGCTGAAGCTGGCAAGCCTGTCCCTGAAGGGCGCGCAGTTCGATCATGGCGCGGGCCGCATCGCGCTGGACAGCCTGACGCTGGACGGCGCGGACATTCCCGTGCGGCGGGACCGCAACGGCGGCATCAACCTTCTGGCCATGTTGCCACAGAAACCGGCCGCCGCGCCGCAAACGGCTGCCCCGCAAACACCACCGGCCAAAACCTGGCAGGTCAGCCTGGGCACCTTCACGCTCAATGCCGCCACGCTGCGCCTGGAAGACCTGGCGGTGACGCCTGCGGCGCGCATCACTGTCACGCCGGTCAATATATCCACCACCGGTGCGGGCAGCGATCTGGCCCAGCCGGTGGCTATCCGCTTTGACGCCCGCATCGATGGCCGTGCCAGCGTGACCGGCGAAGGCACGGTGACGCCGGGCGATGCCGCGGGAGAAATCAAGTTCACCCTGTCGAAACTGCCGCTGACGGCGATGGCGCCCTATCTGCCGCTCCAGCCGGGACTGACCTTGCGCGCGGGCGATGCCAGCGCCTCCGGCACGGTGCGGTTCAAGGGGGCGGACCTCAAGGCGCTGCACTTTGCCGGTGACGGCGCGCTGGACAATTTCGACCTCAGGCTGGGCCAGCGCGATGCGGCGGACGGCAGGCCGCTGTTCGCATGGCAGTCCTTTGCGTTTCGCGGAGTCACCTATGGCGCGGATCGCCTGGACATCACGCGCGGCCGCCTGGTGCGCCCGGTGGGGCAGGTGTCGGTTCTGGCGGACCGGAGTTTCAATTTCACGGTGCTGACCGCGCCCGCCGGGGCCGCCGGGGCTGCACCCGCGCCGGTCCCGGTCGTGACCGCGCCCGCATCCGCCGCGTCTGGCGCGGCAAAGCCCGCCATCGCCTTCCGCATGGCCCGGCTGGACATCCAGCGCGGCGTGATGGGCTTTGCGGATTATTCGATCGATCCGAATTTCGAGGCGCGGATAGACGAGATGAGCGGATCGGTCTCCAACATCTCCAACCGGCCGGGCACCGTCGCGGCGATCGACCTGAACGGCCAGGTGATAGACCGTTTCTCGCCCGCCACCATCGCGGGCACGATGGACCTGTTCGGCTATGACCGCAAAACCGACATGCGGGTGACGTTCCGCAACATCGAACTGCCGGTGTTCAATCCCTATTCCGGGCGCTATGCGGGCTATGCCATCGCCAAGGGCAAGCTCACCACCGAACTGCATTATCGCATCGAGAACCGCGCCCTGACGGCCGATCATCATGTGGTGATCGACCAGCTGGAATGGGGCGCCGATACCGGCAGCAAGGAGCGCGTGCCGCTGCCGGTGCGGCTGGCGACCTCGCTGCTCAAGGACCGCAACGGCGTGATCGACCTCAAGCTGCCGGTCAGCGGCACGCTGGACGATCCCAAGTTCCGCATCGGACCGATCATCTGGCAGATCATCGGCAACATCATCGAAAAGGTCGTGACCGCGCCGTTCGAACTGATCGGCTCGCTCTTCGCGGGCGCGGAGAAGGCGCAGTATGTGGACTTCGCGCCCGGTTCTGCGGTCCTGCCTGCGGGCGCGGGCGAGTCCCTGACGGCGCTGGCCGGGGCGCTGGCGCAGAAGCCGGAACTCAATCTCGACATTCCGGCCGCGCCGGGCATCCGCGAGGACGCGCATGGCCTGGCCGACGCGCAGATCGACGCGCAGATGATGGCCCGCGAAATCGCGCGCAAGCAGCCCGCCGATGTCGCGGCGCTGGACATGGACGAGCAGCATGACCGGCTGGAAGACGTCTATCGCGCCAGGCTGGGTAAGCGGCCGGAGTTTCCGGCCTTCCCGCCCGAGGCGCTGAAGGCGGCCAGCGACAAGGCCGAGCTGGATGACGATGACCGCACCGAGATTCTGGAAGTGCGCTGGATGCGCGATGAACTGCGTACCGCTTTCGCCCCCGGCGACGCCCAGCTTGCCGCGCTGGGCACGGCGCGCGCCACGGTGGTGCGGGACGCGCTGCTGGCGGGCGGCGCGATCGATCCGGCGCGGGTCTTCATGGCGGGCGGCATGAGCGCCAGCGCGGCCGGGGGGAAATCCCGGCTGGAACTCAAGCTGCGCTAATCGGCTGATTTTTCAGTGAAAATTGGCTGGGGGACTAGGATTCGAACCTAGACAGGCAGAGTCAGAGTCTGCAGTCCTACCGTTAGACGATCCCCCAACGGGCAGGGGCGAACCCCCGCGGGACCGCCCGTTTAGACCAGCCCGCCCGGTCTTTCAAGGATGAAACAGCCCCGCTTGCGGCCCGCCTCAGTCCTCCTGGATGCGGCTGTGGCGGCGGGTGTCCGGCATGGACAGAACGACCAGGAAACCGATCGCCATCAGCGCCGAGGCATAGATATAGAAGCCGCTCTCGATTCCCTGCGACTTGAACCACAGCGCCACATATTCGGCGGTGCCGCCGAAGCTGGCATTGGCCAGGGCATAGGGCAGGGCGACGCCCAGGGTGCGGACATGGGCGGGATACAGTTCGGCCTTTACCACGCCGTTGATGGCGGTATAGCCCGCCTGCACCAGCATGGCCCCCATGATGATGAAGAAGGCCGAGGCGACGGAAGTGGAGGCCGCCACAGAGGTCATCACCGGCCAGGTGATCAGCGCGCCGCCGCCAAAGGCGAACAGCAGCACCGGCTTGCGGCCGATCTTGTCCGAAATCCAGCCCAGCAGCGGCTGCAGCGCCATGAAGCAGATCAGGGTCAGTGCGCTCAGTTCCGTCGCCTGGTCGCGGGTGAAGCCCGCCGTGTTGGTGAGGAACTTCTGCATGTAGGTGGTGTAGATATAGAAGCCCAGCGAGCCGCCCGCCGTCAGGCCCAGGATGGTGAAGGTCTCGCGCGGATACTGCTTGAACAGCATCCGCGTGCTGCCCAGCTCGGCGCCCGACGCCTTGGCCTGCTCGAAGGACTTGGATTCCTCCATGCTGCCGCGCAGGAAGAAAGCCACCACCGCCAGCAGGGCGCCGATGATGAAGGGCACGCGCCAGCCCCATTCGTTCATGGCCTCGCCGCCCAGGGTCCGCTGCAGGATGATCAGCACCGCCAGCGCCGTGAGCTGGCCGCCGATCAGGGTCACATAGTTGAAGCTGGACCAGAAGCCGCGATTCTGCTTGCCCGCCACCTCGCTCATATAGGTGGCGCTGACGCCATACTCGCCGCCCAGCGCCAGGCCCTGCATGATGCGGGCGGTCAAGAGGATGATGGGGGCCGCCACGCCGATGGCCGCCGCCCCCGGTGTGAAGGCGATCACCAGCGAGCCGAAGCACATCAGCGAGACCGAGGCGATCATTGCTTTCTTGCGGCCGTGCCGGTCCGAATAGACTCCCATCGCCCAGGCGCCCAGGGGGCGCGCGAAGAAGCCGACCGCGAAGACGGCCGCCGCCTGGAGAAGCTGGGCGGTCTGGTCGCCGCTGGGGAAGAAGATCGGCGCGAAATACAGGGCCGCCGCCGAATAGGCGTACCAGTCATACCACTCCACCAGGTTGCCGATGGAGCCGGCCACGATGAGCCTCAGGCGCTGGTAAGTGGTGCGTTCGGCCGTCACGATGCTATCCCCCCGCTGTGGCCGCGAGGGCGGCCCTGCATTGAATACTTTGTTGGGCCGCCACCTTCCTTGGGACTTGCCGCCAGCACAAGCCTCTTTTCGTCCCCGGCGGGATCGCCGCATGGTAGCGTCCGCATCGACATATCGCGCAAAGGGTGAATCGGCGAAGGTACGGGATGGATTTGCAGGCAGACCGGTCAAAAAGCGATGACAGGCCAAGCGGGTCCGGCAGCCGGCCGGGTCCGGCCGGGCCGCTGCTGGCCGTGCTGGACCTGGGGACCAACAATTGCCGGTTGCTGATCGCCGCCGCCTCGGGCCGTGGCGGCTTCCGGGTGGTGGATTCCTTTTCCCGGATCGTGCGGCTGGGCGAGGGGGTGGGCGCCAGCGGCCTGCTGTCCGAGGCCGCCCTGGACCGCACCATCGCCGCGCTGAAGGTCTGTGCCGACCGCATCGCCCGCCACAAGGTCCGCCATGTGCGGGTGATCGCCACTCAGGCGGCGCGGCTGGCCTCCAATGCGGACCTGCTGGTGTCGCGGGCGCGCGACGAGGCGGGGCTGGCCCTGGAGGTGATCTCGGCACGGGAGGAGGCCGAACTGGCCGCCGAGGGCTGCGCGCCGCTGATCGGCCAACGCTACAGGGGTGCGCTGGTGTTCGACATTGGCGGCGGTTCGACCGAGATCGTCTGGCTTCAGAAATCGCCTTCCGGTCCCCAGAAAAAGCTGACCGCCTCGGTGCCGGCGGGCGTGGTGAGCCTGGCGGAAGCCTATGGCGAAGGCGGCCGGGGTCGGGCGGGTTTCGAGGCGATGCGTGCGGACCTGCGCGCGCGCTTCGAGCCGCTGGCGCGGGAGATGGGGGATGGCTTCGATATCCGCCGCAATCATCTTCTGGGCACCTCCGGCACCGTCACCACCCTGGCGGCCATCGCGCTCAAGCTGCCGCGCTACAACCGCGCACGGGTGGATGGAAGCTGGCATGAGAACCGCCACATGATGAATGTGGTGAACCGGCTGGCGGGGCTGGACGTTCCGGCCCTGGCCCAGATCGGCAGTATCGGCAAGGAGCGCGCCGACCTGATGCTGCCGGGCTGCGCCATCTTCGCCGCCATCCATTCCCTCTGGCCCGCGCCGATGCTGCGCGTGGCCGACCGCGGCCTGCGCGAAGGCATGCTGCGCCGCCTCAGTCAGGACCTGCCATGAAATCCAACTCCGGCGATGCTTCGGGACGCGGCCGCGTTCCGGTCAAGGTGAAGAAGACGCGTGGCCGCACCGCCTCCTCGCACCAATGGCTGCAACGCCAGCTCAACGATCCATATGTCGCCAAGGCGCGCGCCAGCGGCTATCGCAGCCGCGCCGCCTTCAAGCTGGTGGAACTGGATGAAAAATTCCGCTTCCTCAAAAAGGGCGCGAAAATTCTCGATCTGGGCGCGGCGCCGGGCGGCTGGAGCCAGGTCGCGGTCGCGCGCGGCGCCACGGTGGTCGCCGCCGATGTGCTGGCGATAGACGAAATACCCGGCGTGACCTTCTTTCAGGCCGATCTGACGGATCCCGATGTGCCCGCCCTGCTCAAACAGGCGCTGGACGGCCCCGCCGACGTGGTGCTGACCGACATGGCCGCGCCCACCACCGGCCACCGCGCCACCGATCATATCCGCACCGTCGCCCTGGTGGAGATCGCGCTGGAGGTGGCCGAGGACACGCTGCGGCCCGGCGGCGCGTTTGTCGGCAAGGTGTTCCAAGGCGGCTCGTCCAACGAATTGCTGGCGCGCCTCAAGCGCGCCTTTCGCGAGGTCAAGCATGTGAAGCCGCCCGCCAGCCGCGCGGAATCGGTCGAGCTGTATGTCGTGGCGCTGGGCTTCAAGGGAAAAAGCCCCGGCGCGTGAGCACCGGGGCCTTTTGCAGGCCGGACGCGCCGGTTAGCGGCGGACCGACTTGAGGCTGATCGAGCCGATGCCCGCCGCCACGTTCAGGCCGGTCGAACCCTGCACGCTGAGGGGCTGCAGGGCGATGGACTTGTCCAGCCCGCCGACCAGTACATTGGCGCCCAGGCCGACACCGACATTGGCCTGCGCCGTGGCGCCCGCATATTCGCCTTCCAGCGCGCCGGGGCGCACGTCGGAGGCCGGGGCGAACACGCCCCAGATCAGCTTGCCCTTGCCGGTATAGCCGATATCAACGCCCCACTTGGAAATGGTGCCCGCATAGCGTTCGACCGACGCCTTGGTCGGCTGGTAGGTGCACATCAGGTCCTTGCTGGAGCCGAACACGAACCCCACGCCGCTGGCCACATCGCAGGTCAGGGTGCCGACCTTCACGCCGGCGGGGGCTGCGCCGGCCGGGCCGGCGATCGCAAGGCTGGCCGCGGTGAGGGCCGCGCCGATCATCAGGTGAAAAGTTTTCATGGTGTTCTCCTTTGGGGAAAATGCAGCGGCCCCGCATGGGATCGGGGAATCCAGGGGTCACACGGCAAGAACGTGCCCGGCTGGCTGCGGTTCCGCCGCCGTCCCGGATGTCCTGGTGCGGCTTTTTGAAGAATCGTTTTGCGGCAAGGCATTAGGCGTTCCCCCTGGCATGGCGGGGAGCCTCCCCTTGCGGAATCGGGAAGGCGCTGATACAGGCTCGGCGCTCCAAGAAGGAGCGTCTCCTCCATGACCAGTTCGACCATCCGCGAAGCCCTGACCTTCGACGATGTGCTGCTGGTCCCAGGCGCGTCCGACGTTCTCCCCGCCCAGGTCGATACCCGCACCCGCCTCACCAAGACGGTCGAGCTGGGCATCCCGCTCCTGTCCGCGGCGATGGACACCGTCACCGAGGCACAGCTCGCCATCGCCATGGCGCAGGCGGGCGGCATGGGCGTCATTCACAAGAATCTGGGCATCGAGGAACAGGCCGAGCATGTGCGCCGCGTGAAGCGGTTCGAGAGCGGCATGGTGGTCAATCCCGTCACCATCACGCCCGATGCCAGCCTGGCCGAAGCCAAGGAGCTGATGGCCCGCCATCACATCTCCGGCGTGCCCGTCACCGAGGGGCTGGACGCCAAGGGGTCCGGCAAGCTGGTGGGCATCCTGACCAACCGCGATGTGCGCTTCGCCGCCGACCCGCGCCAGAAAGTGTCCGAATTGATGACCACCAGGCTGGTCACGGTGAAGGAAGGCGTCAAGCCGGACGAGGCCCAGCGTCTTCTGCACCAGCACCGCATCGAGAAGATCCTGGTGGTGGACGATGCCTATCGCTGTGTCGGGCTGATCACCGTCAAGGATATCGAAAAGGCGCAGCAGTTCCCCAATGCCTGCAAGGACGAGCGCGGCCGCCTGCGCGTGGCCGCCGCCACCGGCGTGGGCGAGGACGGCTATGCCCGCGCGATGGGCCTGATCGAGGCGGAATGCGACGTGATCGTGGTGGATACCGCGCACGGCCATTCGCGCGGCGTGATCGAGGCGATCCGGCGCATCAAGAAGGCGGCGGGCCATGTGCAGGTCGCGGGCGGCAACATCGCCACCGCCGACGCGGCGCGCGCCCTGATCGATGCGGGCGCCGACGCGGTGAAGGTGGGCATCGGCCCCGGCTCGATCTGCACCACCCGCATCGTGGCGGGCGTGGGCGTGCCGCAGCTGACCGCGATCATGGATGCGGTGTCGGTGGCGCGCGATGCGGGCGTGCCGGTGATCGGCGATGGCGGCATCAAATATTCCGGCGACCTGGCCAAGGCGCTGGCGGCGGGCGCCAGCGTGGCGATGGTCGGTTCGCTGCTGGCGGGCACCGAGGAATCGCCGGGCGAGGTGTTCCTCTATCAGGGCCGCTCCTACAAGGGCTATCGCGGCATGGGCAGCGTGGGCGCGATGGCGCGCGGCTCCGCCGACCGCTACTTCCAGGCGGAAGTCAGCGACGCGCTGAAGCTGGTGCCCGAAGGCGTGGAAGGCCAGGTCGCCTATAAGGGGCCGGTGGCGGGCGTGGTCCACCAGATCATCGGCGGCCTGCGCGCCGCGATGGGCTATACCGGCTGCCGCACCATGGCCGACTTCCATGCCAGGGCGCAGTTCGTCCGCATCACCGGCGCGGGCCTGCGCGAGAGCCATGTGCATGATGTGACGGTGACGCGCGAGGCGCCGAACTATCATCCCGGCGGTAGTAATTAGGACGCTTTCAGTGCGTCCAGTTTCGCCGCCTGCAGCAGGATGATGGTCTTGGCGTCCACGATTGCGCCGGACGCGATCATCGCCAGCGCATCGTCCAGCGGCATTTCCAGCGTCTCGATATCCTCGCCCTCATGGGCATGGCCGCCGCCCTTGGCGCGCGGCGCGGTCGAATCATAATCCGCCAGGAACAGCGACAGCCGTTCCTTCACCGCGCCCGCGCTCATGAAGCAGTGATTGACCAGCCGCAGCTCCGACACCGCCACGCCCGCTTCCTCCATCGCTTCCTTGCGGGCGCAGGTCACGGGATCGTCGCCGTCCAGCTTGCCGGCGGGCGCCTCGACCAGCAGTTCGGGCAGGCCCCAGTCGAAGACCGGCCAGCGGAACTGGCGGATCAGCAGCACCAGGCCGCGCGCGGCGTCATAGGGCAGCACGGCGGCGGCGTCGCCAATGTCATAGGATTCGCGGTTCTGGGTCTGCCAGCGCCCGTCGCTGCGCCGGAAATCGAAGCGGGTCTTGCGAAGGGTGTAATAGTCGTCCGACAGGATTGTGGTGTCGCGCAGGCGCACACGGTCGGAAATGTCGTCGGTCATGCGGACCTTGGTGTGGGGATCGCGCCGACGCTAATCCCGGACATGCACCACGGCAAGCCTGTCAGCATAGAAGCGCCGCCAGCCCGGCATTTCGTCCAGCAGCTTCACCACCGGCGCATGGGCGGAAAAGATCGTCCAGCGCACATGATAATAGGCCAGGCTGGATTCCAGCGCGGCGCGATCCGGCGCGGTGATGTCCTGGTAGTTTCGCAGGAAGATGTCGCCATACAGGTCCGCGCGGCTGTCTATGAAGGGTTTGTCGCCGTTCCAGATAAGGTAGCCGCCAAAGGCATAATCGTTCAGCACCGGCTGTTCGCGCACGAAGCGCGGCACATGCGCCAGGGCGGTGGCGGGCGTCATGGGATCGTCGCCGCGCGTGATGGGGGTCGCTATCCGCGCCGCCAGCAGGATGGCAAACCCCAGTCCCGCCAGCAGCGGCCATCCCGCGGATGTCCGCTCCTCGCGCGCGGGCCAGGCGCGGCCCAGCGCGGGTGCCAGCAGCAGTGGCGCGACGATGCCCGCCAGCATCTGGTGGCGGCCGTGGGCGAGCGCCATATAAACCAGCCCGACCAGGATCAGCAGCCGGAAAGGCGGCACGCGCACCCTGCCCATCCCCAGCACGAACAGCATCGCCAGCAGCGCGATGGGGAAGGGCGACAGTTTTGAGAGGTCCGTCGCCTGCCATTCACCGATCTGGGTCAGCCGCTCCATGCCGATCAGGTGAAAGGGAAACAGCAGCGTCTTGACGCCGAAGGGCGTCAGCATCGCCGATGCCGTGGCCACCGCCAGGAACGCGCCCCAGCGCAGCGCTGCGCGCCTGCGGTCGTTCGATTCCAGCACCGCTTCCACGCCCAGCGCGCCCGCCAGCGCCAGCCCGAAGGCGAAGCTGCCATGCAGGTTGGCCCAGAGTGGAAGGACCGGGATCAGCCACCAGCCGGGCGGGATGTTTCTTTCGCGCGCCGCGACCAGCCCTGCCGTCCACAAGGCCAGCAGCGGCAGCGACAGGGTATGGGGCCGCGCCAGCAGGCTGCCCGCGATACAGGCCAGCCCCAGCACGATGGCCAGCAGGGCGGGAACGGCATCGAGCCGTTTGCGCAAGGCATATGCGACGATGCCCGCCGCCAGCGCGATGGCGGCGGCGAACAGCAGGTGGATGCCCGGCCATCCTCCGCGCCAGGCCAGGGCCATCACGATCTCGGCCAGCCATTCCTGGGCGTGCCAGGGCGCGCCCGCGCTGGTGTAGGAAAAGGGATCGGCGCGCAGCACCTGTCCGTGCGCCAGCATCCATTCCCCGGCGCGGATATGCCAATAGGTGTCGCTGTCGTTCAGGATGGCCGGCGAGAAGGCCGCCACCGCAAAGAAGGCCAGCCCCGCGAACAGGGCAAAACTCGGGGCGGGGGTGGCGGTACGGGGCATCGGCGATTGGCTTTCGGGGCGGCGGCCACTCTATAAGGGCAATCCTCAACAACTCTTTTCCGCCCAGGGCACTGTTTTTCCAGGCGAAATTGACAGGTTCGACATGACACCGGCGGCCCGCCTGCAAATGGCCATCGAGATTCTGGAGGCGCTGGACAAGGCCCCCCAGCCCACCGACCGCTTCCTGAAAGCCTGGTTCCGCACCCGGCGTTTTGCGGGATCGAAGGACCGCCGCGCCATCGCCGAACATGTCTTCACCGCCCAGCGCCGCCGCGCAGGCTTTGCCCATCGTATGGGCAGCGCCACGCCCCGCGCCCTGATGATCGCCGCCCTGCTGGACAGCGGTCAGGACATCGCCGCGCTGTTCACGGGTGGCTATGGCCCCGCACCGCTGACCGAGGTTGAGGCGGCTGTCATCGCCGCGCCGCCCCGGCCCGCGCCGCGCTGGGTGCGCGGCGAATATCCGCAATGGCTGGACAGTGAATTGTTGCGCGCCTTCGGCGACGGGCTGGATGCGGAGATGGCCGCCTTCCTGCCGCGCGCCCCCACCGACCTGCGGGTCAACACCTTGAAGGCATCGCGCGAGGCGGTGATCGCGGCGCTGGCGGCATTGGGACTGGAGGCCGCGCCAACGCCCTTTGCCCGGCACGGTATCCGCATCCGGGGTGAGGCCGGAAACCTGTCGCAGTCGGCGCTGTTTGAATCCGGCGCCTTCGAGTTTCAGGATGAGGCGGCGCAGCTTGCCGCCGCGCTGCTGGCGGTGCGCCCCGGCATGCGGGTGCTGGACCTGGCGGCGGGCGCGGGCGGCAAGAGCCTGGCGCTGGCCGCCGCGATGGAGAACCGGGGCGAGATCGTCGCCTGCGATGTGCGCGGCGAAGCGCTGTTTGAATTGCAGAAGCGGGCGGCACGGGCCGGCGCCACCATCATCCGTACGCAGTTGCTGGAGGAGGGGCCGAATCCGCGCCCGCCGGACGGCGTGTTCGACGCGGTTTTTCTGGATGCGCCGTGCAGCGGCACCGGCACCTGGCGGCGGCAGCCGGAATTGCGCTGGCGGCTGACGCCGGGGCGGCTGGCGGAGCTGGTGGCGCTTCAGGACCGGCTGCTGGACCGGGCCGCCGCCCGGCTGGCTCCCGGCGGGCTGCTGCTCTACGCCACCTGTTCCATCCTGCCGGTGGAGAACCAGGACCGGGTGGCGGCCTTCCTGTCCCGCCATCCCGGATTTGTCCCCGTGACCCTGGCGGAGACCCTGCCGGTTCCGGTGCCGGGCCTGGCGGCGGATTTCCGCGCCACGCCAGCCCTGACGGGGACCGACGGCTTTTTCTGCGCGGGCCTGCGCGCGCCCTGTGCCGGGGCCTGATGATCATTTCGCGCATGGCTAGACCGGGCGAAAATGCTTATGCTGCCGCCATGACAAAACCCACGATTCCAGCCCTGTTGGCCGCCCTGCTGCTGACCGGCGCGCCTGCCCTGACGGCTTCCGTTCAGGCCGCCCCGGCAAAGGCCGCGACGCCGTCCGTCGAAACCCTCCTGGCCCAGTCCCGCGCCGCCATCGGCCGGGGCGAGACCGAGCTGGCCCTGCGGCTGGCCCAGTCGGCCATCGTCGCCGATCCGGCGCGGCCGTCCTCCTATGTGGCGCTGGGCGATGTCTATGCGCTGGCGGGCGAGGCGGATTATGCCCGCAGCTATTATGAATCGGCCCTGGCCATCGAGCCCAGCGATGCCGGCGCGCAGAAGGCGCTGTCGGCGCTGGACGGCAGGACCGGCGAAACGACTGCCCGCAAATGAGCGTTCTGGTTCTGGATTTCGGCAGTCAGGTCACGCAGCTGATCGCCCGGCGTGTGCGCGAGGCGGGCGTTTATTGCGAGATCGTTCCCTACAACAAGGCCGAGGAAGCGCTCGCCAAAAAGCCAAAGGCCATCATCCTGTCGGGCGGTCCCGCCAGCGTCACCGAGGATGAAAGCCCGCGCGCGCCGCAGGCGGTGTTCGAGATGGGTGTGCCGGTGCTGGGCATCTGCTACGGCCAGCAGACCATGGTGACCCAGCTGGGCGGCAAGGTCGAAGGCTCGCACAGTGCGCGCGAGTTCGGCCGTGCCGACATCCATGTGCAGGCGGCCTCGCCGCTGCTGGACGGCCTGGCCGAGACGGGCCGCGAGCCGGTCTGGATGAGTCATGGTGACAAGGTCACCGCCATTCCCGCCGGTTTCCAGATCGTTGCAACCAGTGAAGGCTCGCCCAACGCGGTGATTGCCGACGAGAAACGCCGCTTCTATGGCGTGCAGTTCCATCCCGAGGTGGCGCATACCCCGCGCGGCGCGACCTTGCTGTCCAATTTCGTGCGGACCATCGCCGGGATCGAGCCGGAATGGAACATGCACGCCTTCCGCGCCGCGATGGTGGAGAAAATCCGCAGGCAGGTCGGCACCGGCAAGGTTATCTGCGGCCTGTCGGGCGGCGTGGATTCCAGCGTGGCGGCGGTGCTGATCCATGAGGCGATCGGCGACCAGCTTACCTGCATCTTCGTGGATACCGGCCTGATGCGCAGCGGCGAGAGCGAGGAAGTCGTCTCGCTGTTCCGCAATCACTACAATATCCCGCTGATCCATGCCGATGCGCGCGACCTGTTCCTGGGCCGCCTGGCGGGCGTCAGCGATCCCGAACAGAAGCGCAAGATCATCGGCGCGGCCTTCATCGACGTCTTCGACAAGGAAAGCCAGAAGGTCGGCGGCGCCGAGTTCCTGGCCCAGGGCACGCTGTATCCCGATGTGATCGAGAGCATCTCGGCCACCGGCGGCCCCAGCGTCACCATCAAGAGCCATCACAATGTCGGCGGCCTGCCCGATTACATGAAGCTCAAGCTGGTCGAGCCGCTGCGCGAACTGTTCAAGGACGAGGTGCGCGCGCTGGGCCGCGAGCTTGGCCTGCCGCCCGCCTTTGTCGGGCGCCATCCCTTTCCCGGACCGGGCCTCGCCATCCGCATTCCCGGCGAGATCACCGAGGAAAAGCTGGAAATCCTGCGCAAGGCCGACGTCATCTATCTGGACGAAATCCGCAAGGCGGGCCTGTATGACGAAATCTGGCAGGCCTTCGCGGTGCTGCTGCCGGTCAAGACGGTGGGCGTGATGGGTGACGGGCGCACCTATGACCATGTCTGCGCCCTGCGCGCGGTGACCAGCACCGACGGCATGACGGCGGATTACTATCCCTTCGAGCACAGCTTCCTGGCGCGTACCGCCACCCGCATCGTCAACGAGGTGCGCGGCATCAACCGCGTGGTCTATGACATCACCTCCAAGCCGCCAGGGACCATCGAGTGGGAGTGAGTGACGAAGCCGCGCCGCTCACCCATCCCGAGGAAATGCGGGCCAGCTATGCCCTGCGCATCGGCAGCAAGGTCACATTGTCGGGCACGGCGCGCGTGACGCCCGCCGGGCTGGTGACGGCGGGCATCGCGATATCGCTGATCCTGGTGTCCTGTGCCGCCGTGATACGCGCGGCGCGGGCGCGCTAGGCCAGCGCCAGCACCGGACCTTCGAGCAGGTTCATCAAAACGCCGAAATAGCCTTCCGACCGCGCCGGTTGCGCGGGGTCGGAGGTGATGGCCACCGCCAGCCTCTTGGCCGGATGCGCGGCGATGATCTGGCCGCCATAGCCGCGCGCGATCACCCAGCCGCTGTCGCTGAGGAACCAGCCATAGCCATAGGCCAGCCCGGAAAAGGGCGAACGGGTGCGGGGCGTGACCGATGCGGCGATCCAGCTTTCGGGAATGA
>DASTMN010000082.1:0-2137 GCA_035714165.1 Rhizomicrobium sp. | reverse complement strand
CCGCTATGTGGACACCACGGCGGACAATTTCCGCATGACCATGGACATCAGCTGCTATTCCTTCACCGCCGTCGCCCAGCGCGCCGAAAAGATGATGACCAGGGGCGGCAGCCTGGTGACGCTGAGCTATTACGGCGCCGAACGGGTGATGCCGCACTATAACGTGATGGGCGTGGCCAAAGCGGCGCTGGAAGCCAGCGTGCGCTACATGGCCGAGGACCTGGGCAAGAAGAACATCCGCGTCAATTCCATCTCGGCCGGGCCGATCAAGACCCTGGCCGCCAGCGGCATCGGCGACTTCCGCTATATCCTGCGCTGGAACGAATACAATTCGCCGCTGCGCCGCAACGTCACCCAGAACGAGGTCGGCAATTCGGCGCTGTTCCTGCTGTCGGACCTGGGCAGCGCGGTGACCGGCGAGAACCTGCATGTGGATGCGGGCTATCATGTCGTGGGCATGAAGGCCGAGGACGCCCCCGACATCAATGTCGTCAAGACGGATGCGTCTTGAACTCCCCGACGGGCTGACCCTCTACATCGCGCGCCACGGCCAGACCGAGGCCAATGTCCAGCGCCGCTTCCAGGGCTGGTCGCGCGACACCCCGCTGACGCCGCTGGGCCTGCAACAGGCCGCCGATGTCGGCGCGATCCTGCGGCGCGAACTGAGCGCCGCGCCGCCCATCCGGATGATCGCCAGTCCCCTGCCCCGCGCCCGCCTGACCATGGAGATCGTGCGCGACCGGCTGGGCCTGCCGCTGGACGGCTTCGATACCGACAACCGCATCAAGGAAATCCATCTGGGCACCTGGGACGGGCTGACCGATGCCGAGGCCCGCGCCCAGAGCCCCATGCGCTTCGACGCGCGGGTTGCCGACAAGTGGAACGTGCGGGTGCCGGGCGGCGAGAATTATGCCGAGGTGGCGGCGCGGGTGACCGACTGGGTGCGGGAGCTGAAATCCGACACCTTTGCCGTCAGCCACGGGGCGCTGACCCGCATTCTGCGCGGGCTGTTCGCCGGGCTGGACGGGGCGGCCATGAGCGCCCTGGACGAGCCGCAGGGCGTGGTTTTCCGCGTGCGGGGGGCCGACGTGGTGCGGCTGGACCCGTAGGCCAAACAGGGCTAATCCGGAGCGTCCGCCCAGCGGATGCGCAGCATCCTAGCGTTAGGCGGCGCGACCCAATAAAAAGACCCCATGTCCCACAACAGCTTCGGCCACCTGTTCCGCGTCACCACCTTCGGCGAAAGCCACGGCCCCGCCATCGGCTGCGTGGTGGACGGCTGCCCGCCGGGCATCGCGCTGACGGCGGAAGACATCCAGCAGGACCTGGACCGCCGCCGCCCCGGCCAGAGCAAATTCGTCACCCAGCGCCAGGAAGCGGACGCGGTGAAGATCCTGTCCGGCGTGTTCCAGGAAGAGCGCATGGCGCAGCAGGTGACCACCGGCACGCCCATCGCGCTGATGATCGAGAATACCGACCAGCGGTCGAAGGACTATGGCGACATCCGCGACAAGTACCGTCCCGGCCATGCCGATTACGTCTATGACGCCAAGTATGGCTTTCGCGACTATCGCGGCGGCGGGCGGTCCAGCGCGCGTGAAACCGCCAGCCGCGTGGCGGCGGGCGCGGTGGCGAAGAAAGTGCTGCAGGCGCTCTATGGCGCGGTGACGATCCGCGCCGCGCTGGTGCAGATGGGCGACAGGACGATCAGCCGCGCCAACTGGAACTGGGATGCGGTGAATACCAATCCCTTCTTCTGCCCCGATCCGGCGGCGGTTGATCCGTGGACGGAATATCTCGAAGGCATCCGCAAGTCCGGCTCCTCCATCGGCGCGGTGGTCGAGGTGGTGGCCGAAGGCATCCCCGCCGGGCTGGGCGCGCCCATCTATGGCAAGCTGGACAGCGAGCTGGCTTCCGCCCTGATGAGCATCAACGCCGTGAAGGGCGTGGAAATCGGCGACGGCTTCGCGGCGGCAACGCTGTCGGGCGAGGCCAATGCCGACGAAATGCGGATGGGCAATGACGGCAAGCCCGTTTTCCTGTCCAACCATGCGGGCGGCGTTCTGGGCGGCATTTCCAGCGGCCAGCCCATCGTGGCGCGCTTCGCGGTCAAGCCGACCTCTTCCATCCTCAATCC
>DASTMN010000081.1:0-7283 GCA_035714165.1 Rhizomicrobium sp. | reverse complement strand
GAGACGGCGGTCGCGATAGGTCAGTTCGTTGTTGAGCAGGAAATTGCTGATCATGGCGATGAAGGTGGCCAGCGCCTGGGCCAGGCGGAACAGGTCGTCGGTATCGGGCAGCAGCCACAGGGACAGGCGCAGCGCCACCAGGTGCACGACAAGACCGATGGCCCCCACCAGGGCGAAGAAGATGAAGCGCGGGTCCACCAGGTCGCCGGACATCTTGGCCAGCAGCAGGCCCAGGAATTCCACGCCGATCTGGGCGTTGAACTTGCTCTCGCCGTCGAAGCGTTCGCCGAAATGATAGGGCTGCTCGGCGATACGCAGGCGGCCGCCGCCGGTGGTGGCGATATCCAACAGGATCTTGAAGCCCACCGGCGACAGGCGCGGCGCCAGTTCGTCGAACCGGTCGCGCCGCATCATGAAGAAGCCCGACATGGGATCGGACAAGGGCGTGCCCACCAGCCGCCGCGTCAGCCGCGTCGCCAGCGCCGAGATCGCGCCGCGCTGCCCGGAAAAGGACGCCGCGCTGCCGCCTTCGACATAGCGGGTGGCGGCCACCAGATCCGCTTCATTGGCGGTCAGCCGGGCCAGCATGGCGGGCAGCACCTTTTCGTCATGCTGCAGGTCGGCGTCCATCACCGCCACATAGGGCGCGGCACTGGACAGCATGCCCTCGATGCAGGCCCCGGCCAGGCCCCGGCGGCCCACCCGCCGCAGGCAGCGCACCCGGTTGTCGGTGCAGGCGATCTCCTTGACCAGCTGGGCGGTGCCGTCGGGCGAATTGTCGTCCACGAACACCGCTTCCCAGGCGATGCCCGCCAGGGCGGCGTCCAGCCGCCGCAGCAGCTCGGCCACATTGCCCCGTTCCTTGAAGGTCGGGATGACGATGGAAAGCTGGGGGCTGGACAAAGCGGGCTCGGCTGGATGTTCCGCCTTGGTGGAGCGCGGGGGCCGGAAGGTCAAGGGCCGGAGCGCCGGAGGCCGTTCAGGGCGTTAAGACCTGGGAAACCAAGGCACGGCCGCAGCCGGCCACCGGCGGCAACCGACCGGCCCCATGCGCGTTGGAAATGGATGCGTCATGTCACACCCCGTTCCGGCCCCCAGTCCGGCCTCCAGCCCGGCCCCCAGACCGGCATGGATATGCCGCCCCCCGGTGGCCTCCAGCTTGCCACCCCCCGGGTGCTGGTGGTGGAAGACGAAATGACGGTCGCCATGCTGATCGAAGACATGGTGACGGAACTCGATTACGAGATCGCCGGGGTCGCTCCCCGCCTGGAAGACGCCATGCACCTTCTGGACAGCGACACGTTCGACGTCGCCATGCTGGATGTGCACCTGAACGGCAAGACGGTGTTTCCCTTCGCCGCCGCCCTGAAAGCGCGTGAAATCCCCTTCCTGTTCGCCACCGCCTATGGGGCGCGTGGCATCCCGGAGGAATTCGCCGGCCATATCGTGCTGCAAAAGCCCTTCGGTCCGGTGGAACTGCGCCGGGCCCTCACGACCCTTTCAGGGCGCGCCTGACACCAGCCTCTCAGCCGATCAACTCCTCAGCCGGCCAGCCTTTCAGCCAAAATGGGCGAGGTAGACCAGTATGCCCGCGATCACCGCCAGGCCCAGGCTGATGCCCAGCACATAGCGCATCACGCCCAGCGTCTTGCCCTGGCGGGCATCCTGCGCCGGAAGGGTGGGGTGGCTGTCATGGGTCTGATGTTCGCTTGCCATATCGTGCTCCTTTATTCCGCCGCGTGTCCGTTGGCGGTAAACCGTCCTTCAACTTCCGCGATTAGGGCATCCAGGCCCGGTGCGCCGTTGCGGGTGCGCCAGGCCCTGAGGATTTCCAGCCGTTCGGAATCCCCGAAGCGGCGATCGCGCAGCACATCCGCCGGGGCGCGATAGATGCGCGCCGGATTTTCCTTGATGTCGTCGAGCAATTTTTTCTTTGTCACTCACGCCTCCCTTGGAAGGCTTTGCAGGTGTCAAATCCGCCCCAGCAGGGCCAGCACCAGCACGATCACCAGCACCAGGCCCAATGTGCCGGAGGGGTAATAGCCCCAGCCCTGACTGTGCGGCCAGGACGGCCAGGCGCCCAGAAGCAGGAGCAGCAGGACGACGATCAGAATTGTTCCGAGCATTTGAAAATTCCTTCCTGAATCATGGGCCTGATTATGGAGAAGGAACACGCCGGGCCGCCGCCGGTTCCGCACGGAGTCACGCTTGCCCGGAACAGGGCGGCAGGCCCGGCCGTTACCAGACGTCCGCCGCGTCCAGCCGCGCCTTCCGGGGAGCCCGTCATGATCCTGTCCACTGTCCTGCGCAGCACCGCCGCAAGCCTTTTGCTGATGGCCCTGCCCAACCTTGTTGGAGCCGCGCCATCCACCCGCGCCGAACAGGAGGCCACGCGGCGGCTGAACATGCAGGCCAGCGAGGCGGCGGCGCACAGCCGCGCGCCGGTCACCGACAAGGCAGCGGCCAGTGCCGGCAACGCGCCGCCCGCGCCTGCGCCCACCATCGCTGTCGAAGCCGCGCCTGTGACTGGGCCGCTTCCCCTGTCCAGCATCAGCAATCCACCCAATAAGATCGCCACCGCCACGGTTCTGGATGCCAACGGCGCGTCGCTGGGCACGGTGCAGAAGGTTGAAGTGACACAGACCGGCACGCCGACACGGGTGACGGTGGCGCTGGGCGGCGCACCGGAGAAAACCGTGACCATGGATGCCAGCGCCGTCCACTATGACGCGGCGCGCAACACGATCATCACCCAGACATACGGCAACGCGCCGCTCTAACGCGCGCAATAGCCCGATTTCGCGATGCGGCGCAGCAAATGGCGCGCGGTGCAAGCGGGATGGCCTGAATGGCCTTGTGAAATTGTCTTATTTGTCTTGGGCGGCGGCTTGCGTTTAAGCTTGGCGGGGATTTCTTGCTGGGATAACGCGATGTCACTGATACCGGCGTCTTTCATCGAGAAAAGCTGGCGCAAGGCGATCGGCGGGCTGGAATATGGTACGCTGGAATTTATCGCCCCCAATGGCGAGATCACCATCGCGGCGGGCCGCCTGCCCGGCCCTTCGGCGCGCTTCGCCATCCAGGACTGGGACGTTCTGCGCCGGATCATGGCGCGGGGCGATATCGGGTTGGGCGAGGAATATATCGCCGGAAGCTGGAGCACCGACAGCGTGGAACGGCTGGTGAGCCTGTTCCTGCTCAACCTGGACCACTTCTCCGATTTCTCGGACGGCAACATCCTCAACCGCATCGGCTTTGTGATTCACAATGCCTTTGTGCGGCGCAATTCCATCGCCGGATCGTCGCGCAACATCCAGGATCATTACGATGTCGGCAATGATTTCTACAGCCTGTGGCTGGACCCCAGCATGACCTATTCCTCGGCGCTGTATGACGGCACCGAAGAACTCTACCGCGCCCAGCAGAACAAGTATGAGCGCATCCTGTCCCGCTTCGACTCGCCGAAGGCCGATGTGCTGGAGATCGGCTGCGGCTGGGGCGGCTTTGCCGAACGGGCCAGCGCCGACAACCACAGGGTCACGGGCCTGACCATCTCGCCCGCCCAGCACCGCTTCGCCACCGAACGGCTGAAGAATACCAGCGCCGAAATCCGGCTCGAGGATTACCGCCGCTCCAGCGGCACCTTCGACAATATCGTCTCCATCGAGATGTTCGAGGCGGTGGGCGAGCATTACTGGCCCGCTTATTTCCACACCGTGAAGGAGCGCCTGAAGCGGGGCGGCCGCGCCGTCATCCAGACCATCACCATCCGCGACGAGCTGTTCGCCGGCTACCGCACCCGCAGCGATTTCGTGCGCCACTACGTCTTTCCCGGCGGCATGCTGCCCTCGCTGGCGCGTTTCCGCCAGGAAGCGGAAAAGGCGGGGCTGAAATTCGCCGGGGCCTTCGGCTTCGGCAAGGACTATGCCCGCACCCTGCGCGAATGGCTGGTGCGGATGCAGGCGCGCGAGGCCGAGATCAAGGCGCTGGGCCATGACCAGCAGTTCCTCCGCAACTGGGAGTTCTATCTGGGCATATGCGCCGCCACCTTCGAGGTGGCCCGCACCGATGTGGTCCAGGTCGAGCTGGTCAACGCCTGATCCCACCCGGTCCGAGGGGGGCCTGGGTCAGACAAAAAGCCGCCACAAAAAGCGCTGTTTTCGGCATCAGGATCGGGTATGGAGGGGCCCGCTCAGGGACCGAAAAGGGCTGTTTCAATGCTTCGCAAGAGTTTCATGGCGCTGGCGCTGCTGGCGGGGACTACGGCTGCGGCCAACGCCGCGGGTGACGCCGTCAAGGGCAAGGACGTCTACAAGAAGTGCGCCATGTGCCACACCGACACCCAGGGCGGTGCGAGCGCCATGGGCCCCAACCTGTTCGGGATCATGGGCCGCAAGGCGGCCGTCATGGACGGCTACAACTTCTCCGCACCGCTCAAGGCCTCCGGCCTGACCTGGACCGAGGCCAATATGGACAAATGGGTCCAGGGCCCCGGCAAGATGGTGCCCGGCACCAAGATGTTCTTCAGCGGCATCGCCAGCAAGAACCAGCGCGCCGACCTGATCGCCTATCTCAAGACTCTCAAGTAACCTGCGTCATCCTGACGCACTGCGCGGTAACCCTGTTTTGCTGCAATGCAGCGAAACAGGGCCGCTGTGCGTTGCCATTCGTTGACAGGCCATCACCGGCCTGCCTACTTTTTGCACCGCACAAGAGCAGGACGGCCCCACCCGCGCATATGGGCGGCAGGACCGCCATTTGGGGATCACGAAGCCATCATGAAGGTCCTGGTGCCCGTCAAACGGGTGGTTGATTACAATGTGAAGGTCCGCATCAAGCCGGACCAGTCGGGCGTGGACCTGGCGAACGTCAAGATGTCCATGAACCCCTTTGACGAGATCGCCGTCGAGGAAGCCGTGCGCCTGAAGGAAAAGGGCAAGGCCAGCGAAGTGGTGGCCGTTTCCATCGGCCCGCAACAGGCCGCCGAAACCCTGCGGACCGCGCTGGCGATGGGCGCCGACCGGGGCATCCTGGTCAAGACCGACGGCACGACGGTGGAGCCGCTGGCCGTGGCCAAGACCCTGAAAGCCATCGCCGAGGCCGAACAACCCGGCTTCGTCATCACCGGCAAGCAGGCGATCGACGACGACGCCAACCAGGTGGGCCAGATGCTGGCCGCCCTGCTGGGCTGGCCACAGGGCACCTTCGCCCACACCCTGGAACTGGATGACGGCGGCGCGAAGATCACCCGCGAGATAGACGGCGGCCTGCAGACCGTGGCGGTGAAGCTGCCCGCCGTGATGACCACCGACCTGCGCCTGAACCAGCCGCGCTATGCCTCGCTGCCCAACATCATGAAGGCCAAGAAGAAGCCCATCGAGGAAAAGACCGCCGCCGATTACGGCGTGGACATCACGCCCCGCCTCAAGGTTCTGAAGGTCTCCGAGCCGCCCCGGCGCGGCGGCGGCGTCAAGCTCGCCGGCGTCTCCGAACTGCTGGACAGGCTTCAGGCCGACGGGGTGCTGTCATGACGTCCCTGGTCATCGCCGAACACGACAATGCCGCGCTGAAGGACGCCACCCACAAGACGGTGACGGCCGCCGCCGCGATCTCCGCGCCGGTGCATGTGCTGGTGGCGGGCGAGAACTGCGAAGCGGTGGCGCAGGCCGCCGCCAGGATCGCGGGCGTGGAAAAGGTACTGCTGGCGGACGCCGCGCCCTATGCCCGCCAGATGGCCGAGCCGATGGAGGCGCTGATCCTGTCGGTCGCGGACGGCTATGACGCCATCCTCGCCCCCGCCACCACCACCGGAAAGAACATCCTGCCGCGCGTGTCGGCAAAGCTGGACACGCCCCAGGTCTCGGACGTCATCGCGGTGGTCGCACCCGATACCTTCGCGCATCCCATTTATGCCGGCAACGCCATCGAGACGGTGCAGGTCCCCGCCGGCAAGAAACTGGTCACGATCCGCACCACCGCCTTCAAGGCCGCGGCGGAAGGCGGCAACGCCGCCATCGAGAAACTGGCCGCCGCCGCGGATCCAGGAACCAGCAGCTTCGCGGGCGAGGAGCTGTCGCAGTCGGCGCGGCCCGAACTGACTTCGGCCAAGATCGTCATCAGCGGCGGGCGCGGACTGGGTTCGGCGGAGAACTTCAAGCTGCTCGACAAGATCGCCGACCGGCTGCATGCCGCCGTGGGCGCCAGCCGCGCGGCGGTGGATGCCGGTTACGTGCCCAACGACTATCAGGTGGGCCAGACAGGCAAGATGGTGGCGCCCGACCTCTATATCGCGGTGGGCATTTCCGGCGCCATCCAGCACCTGGCGGGTATGAAGGACAGCCGCGTCATCGTGGCGATCAACAAGGATGCCGATGCGCCGATCTTCCAGGTGGCCGATTACGGGCTGGCGGAAGACCTGTTCAAGGTGCTGCCGGAACTGGACGAAGAACTGGGCAAGCGTGGGATTGGTTGAGGGTTTGCGACATGGCGGTTGAAAAGATTGGCGTGATCGGCGCCGGACAGATGGGCACCGGCATCGCCCATGTGCTGGCGCTGGCCGGCTATGACGTGGTGCTGGACGACATCAACAAGGAGGCGCTCGCCAAGGCCATCGGCCTGATCGAGAAGAACATGCAGCGCCAGGCCACCAAGGCCATCATCACGGCGGACGTGATCGCACCCGCTTTGGCCCGCATCCGCACCACCGCCAGCCTTGACGACCTGCGCGACCGCGACCTGGTGATCGAGGCGGCCACCGAAGACGAAGCCATCAAGAAGAAGATCTTCCAGGATCTGCGCAGCCGCATTTCGGACAAGGCGATCGTCGCCACCAACACCTCGTCCATTTCGGTGACGCGGCTGGCGGCGGCGACCGACCGGCCGGAGAACTTCATCGGCCTGCACTTCATGAATCCGGTGCCGCTGATGCAGCTTGTGGAAGTGATCCGCGGCATCGCCACCAACGATTCCACCTTCCAGGCGGCGCTGGAGATCGTGCGCCGCGTCGGCAAGACCGCCGCCTATGCCGAGGACTTCCCGGCCTTCATCGTCAACCGCATCCTGCTGCCGATGATCAACGAGGCCGTCTATACCCTGTATGAAGGCGTCGGAAATGTGGACGCGATCGACACCGCCATGCGGCTGGGCGCCAACCATCCGATGGGGCCGCTGCAGCTGGCCGACTTTATCGGCCTGGATACCTGCCTGTCGGTGATGCAGGTGCTGTATGAAGGACTGGCGGATTCCAAATACCGCCCCTGCCCGCTGCTGGTGAAATATGTCGA
>DASTMN010000080.1:0-13640 GCA_035714165.1 Rhizomicrobium sp. | reverse complement strand
CGCCCGAAGTTGGGCGCGGGCGATTCCTGGCCCATCTCGATGATGGCGCGGCGGATGGCGCGGGTGCGGCTGAAGGTGTCGAACAGCGTCTGGCCGTCGCCCTCGCGCACCGCCCGTTGCAGGATGCTCAGATCCTCGTTGAAGCGGCCCAGCACTTCCAGCACCGCCTCGCGGTTGTTGAGAAAGACGTCACGCCACATGGTGGGATCGGAAGCGGCGATACGGGTGAAATCGCGGAAGCCCGAAGCCGAGTACTTGATGACCTCGCCCTCGGTCACCGCTTCCAGGTCATGGGCGGTGCCCACGATATTGTAAGCGATCAGGTGCGGCAGGTGCGAGGTGATGGCCAGCACCAGGTCGTGATGGGCGGCATCCATCACATCCACCTGGCTGCCAAGCCCCTGCCAGAACGCCTTGAGGCGGCCCACCGCCCCGGCATCCGCGCCGGGCAGCGGTGTCAGGATCGCCCAGCGCCCGTCGAACAGCGTGGCGAAGCCCGCTTCCGGGCCGGAAAATTCGGTGCCCGCGATGGGATGGGCGGGAATGAAATGCACGCCCTGTGGCACCAGCGGCCCCACATCGCGCACCACCGCGCCCTTGACCGAGCCGACATCCGACAGGATCGCGCCCGGCTTCAGATGCGGCGCGGCGGCAGCGGCGATGGCCTTGTAGGCCCCCACCGGCGCGCACAGGATCACCAGATCGGCGTCATCCACACAGACCGCGACATCATCGGCAATGATGTGCGCGAAGCCGATGGTCCGGGCGCGCCCGCGCACATCCTCGCTTGCATCATATCCGACGATCCGCCCCGCGAGATGTGCGCGCCGCGCCGCATGCGCGATGGACGAGCCGATCAGGCCCAGGCCGATAATCGCGATCTTGCCAAACAATGGCGTGGACAGCGGTGCGGACATCAGGCGGCCATGAATGTCTGGAGCAGCGACACCGCCAGGCGGTTCTGCTCCTCGGTGCCGATGGTCATGCGCAGGCAGTCGGGCAGGCCATAGCTGGCCACGCTGCGCAGGATGATGCCGCCCTGCCCCAGAAAGGCATCCGCTTGCGCGGCCGTCTTTCCGGGCTTTGTCCCATTGGCGCCTTCGGCGCCGGGCGGAAAATGGATCAGCACGAAATTGGCGGCGCTGTCATCCACCCGCAGGCCGGTGGCGCGGATCTGCTCCGTTACCCAGCCCAGCCAATGGGCGTTGTGTTCCGCCGCGCGGCGCACATGGTCGGTGTCGCGGATCGCGGCGGCGCCCACAAGCTGCTGCATCAGGGCGGTGTTGAACGGGCCGCGGATGCGGTTGATCACATCGCAGACCGCCACCGGCGCATACATCCAGCCGATGCGCAGCCCGGCCAGGCCGTGAATCTTGGAAAAGGTCCGCGTCATCACGACATTGTCATGCGCCCGCGCCAGTTCCAGCCCGCAGTCATAGTCGGCCGCCATCACATATTCGCAATAGGCCGCATCGATCACCAGCAGCACATCGGCGGGCAGCCCGGCATGCAGGCGCGCCATCTCGTCCCTGGTGAGATAGGAGCCGGTGGGATTGTTGGGATTGGCGATATAGAGCATGCGGGTCTTCGGCGTCACCGCCGCCAGCATGGCGTCCACATCCACCTTGATCGCCTGGTTGGTGGTCTTTTCCGGCACGATCACCGGCCGGGCCGAATTGGCCAGGGTGGCGATCTTGTAAACCAGGAAGGCATGGGCGCTGAAAATCGCCTCGTCGCCGGGTTGCAGATAGGCATTGGCCAGCATGGTGAGCAGCGCGTCGCTGCCGTCGCCGGAGGCCACGATGCGCGCCGGGTCCAGATCGAACACCGCGCCGATCGCCTCGCGCAGCAGCCGGGCCGAGCCTTCGGGATAGAGCGACAGGCTGGCCCTGGCCTCGTCCAGCGCCGCCAGCGCCGCCGGGCTGGGCCCCAGCGGGCTTTCGTTGGACGACAGCTTGAACACCTTGGCCACGCCGGGCACGGCGGCGCGCCCGCCCACATAGGGGGCGATGTCCAGAATGCCGGGTTTGGGCGCAAGGGTCATTGGGGCGGCTGGCTCACGGTGAAAAAGGCACAAAAAGGGCCGTATTGATAAGCGCCGGCGGCGCAATTGTCATCCGCGCGTGACAATTGACAGGGGGCGGGGGGCGGCATAGCTACGGCTTCCCAAGGATTTGCCATGACCGAGGCGCCCCGCTTCCTGCATCCCATCAAGGCCCCGTCCGCCGATGCCGGGCTGGCGGTTACCTTCACCGAGCCTTTGCCGCTGGACAGCGGCCGCAGCCTGTCGCCCGTCACCGTGGCCTATACCACCTATGGCGTGCTGAACGCGGCCAAAAGCAACGCCATCCTGATCTGCCACGCCCTGACCGGCGACCAGTTCGTGGCCAGCGACCATCCCGTCACCGGCAAGCCCGGCTGGTGGACCACCATGGTCGGTCCGGGCAAGCCGATAGATACCGACCGCTTCTTCGTCATCTGCTCCAACGTGATCGGCGGCTGCATGGGCTCGACCGGCCCCGCCGAGACCGATCCGGCCACCGGCAAGCCCTATGGCACCAGTTTCCCACTGATTACCATCCGCGACATGGTGCGGGCGCAGAAGATGCTGGTGGATCACCTGGGCATCGAAAAGCTGCTGGCGGTGGTGGGCGGCTCGATGGGCGGGATGCAGGTGCTGCAATGGGCGGCCTCCTATCCCGACCGCGTGCGCGCGGTGGTGCCCATCGCCTGCGCCGCGCGTCACAGCGCCCAGAACATCGCCTTTCACGAGGTGGGCCGCCAGGCGATCATGGCCGACCCCGACTGGAAGGGCGGCGAATACCAGCAGCATGGCGTGCGCCCGTCCAAGGGGCTGGCCGTGGCGCGCATGGCCGCGCACATCACTTATGTCTCGGAGATGGCGCTGCAGCGCAAGTTCGGCCGCAACCTGCAGAACCGCGCCGCCCTGTCCTTCCAGTTCGCGCCGGATTTCCAGATCGAATCCTATCTGCACCATCAGGGCGCCAGCTTCGTGGACCGCTTCGACGCCAACTCCTATCTCTACATCACCCGCGCCATGGATTATTTCGACCTGGCCGAGGAACATGGCGGCCAGCTGTCCGACGTTTTCCGCGTCAATGCGGCGCGCTTCTGCATCATCTCCTTCACCAGCGACTGGCTGTTCCCGCCGGTGGAGAACAAGCGCATCGCCCACGCCCTGAACGCGGTCGCGGCGCGGGTGAGCTTCGTCGAAATCAAGTCCGACAAGGGCCACGACGCCTTTCTGCTGGACGAGCCGGAAATGTTCGCCACCGTGCGCGGTTTTCTCAACCATGCGGCGCAGGAACTGACATGAGCGAAGCCGTCAGCCATCTGCGGCCCGAAATACCTTCTGGGTCGGGCCTGCGGCCCGACCTGGCCGCCATCGCCGACATGATCCGGCCCGGATCGCGGGTGCTGGATGTCGGCTGCGGCGACGGTGCGCTGCTGGAACATCTGGTCCGCACCAAGGGCGTGGACGGGCGCGGCATCGAGATTTCCCAGGCCAATGTGAACGCCTGCGTGGCGCGCGGACTGGCGGTGGTGCAGGGCGATGCCGACAGCGACCTGGTGGATTATCCGGCCCAGGTGTTCGATGCGGTGATCCTGTCCCAGACCATCCAGGCCACGGAAAAGCCCAAGGCGGTGCTGGATCACCTGCTGCGGATCGGGCGGCGCACGGCGGTGTCGCTGCCCAATTTCGGCTACTGGAAAGTGCGGCTGGGCCTGTTGGCGGGCGGGCGCATGCCGCGCACCCAGCAGCTCGGCTATGCCTGGTGGGAAACGCCCAACATCCATCTGTGCACCCTGGCCGATTTCGTGGACCTGACGCGCGAATGCGGCGCCGCGATCGTGGAAGCCCATGCCCTGAACGAACATGGCGGCGCGGCGCGCATCGATCCGGAAAAGCTGACGGGCCGCTATCTGGGCCCCAACCTGTTCGCGCAGGGCGGCGTCTTCCTGCTGAAGAAATCGTCGTAGGCTTCTCGGAAGTCGCGCGCCGGAGTCAGACCTGCCTGCGCGGCGCGGATTTCCTGACGGCTTTCTAGGCCCGGCGTGGCGGCGGCATAGAGCGACTTGGCCGCCTCCACCACATGCACGCCGCCGATGCCGGGAAAGAAGCGCGCGCCCATTTTCTCCCAGCCCGCGCCATTGCCGCCCAGCCGCCGCAGCGGCGGCGCATACAAGGCGCGGTCCCAGCGGGTGGGCGCCAGCAGCGCATCCTTGAGCAGCAGATCGAGTTCGGTGCGCGAAAAGGGACGGCCCTGCGCGAAGGGCGAGCGTTCCACCTGCGCCCACAGGCTGGCGCGGTTGGGCGCGACGATCAGGATGCGCCCTTCCGGCGCCAGCACGCGCCAGAGCTGGCGCAGGAGCGGCCGCAGGCTTTCCGCGCTTTCTATGCCATGCACCACCAGGATTCGGTCGAAAAACACATCGGGAAATGGCAGCGCATCCTCGGCACACAGCAACGCCGCATTGCGGCCCGCGGGCCAGGTGACACAGCCCATCGGCGCGGGCATGGCGGCGACGGCGCGCTCGGCCTCGCCGGAAAAGGCGCGCAGGTAGGGAATCGCGTAGCCATAGCCCAACAGGCGGCGGCCGCGCAGGTCGGGCCACAAGGTGCGAACCCGGCGCAGGATGGCGCGCCGCGCCACCATCCCCAGCGGCGAGTCGTAAAATCCGGCAAGGCTGCGAACGTCTCGCGGCATGGCGGGATTTAAGCCCAGCCGCGCGGTTGTTCCTAGATGTCTGTCTGGTAGGTTAGGCCCTGTTCCGTGGGAGACCGTCATGTCCGTCGAAATCGAGATCGTGCCCTGCCTGTCAGACAACTATGCCTATCTGGTGAAGTCGGGCACGGACTGCGCCGTGGTGGACCCGTCGGAGCCGGAACCGGTCAAGGCGGCGCTGGCCAAGCGGGGCTGGACCCCCACCCACATTCTCAACACCCACCATCATCTCGACCATACCGGCGGCAATCTGGCGCTGAAGGAGGAGTTCGGCGCCCAGGTGGTCGGCCCCGCCAAGGATGCCGCCCGCATTCCCGGACTGGATATCGGGGTGGACGAGGCCTCGGGCTGGACCTTTGACGGCCGGCCGGTGCGGGTGCTGGAAGTGCCCGCCCATACGCGCGGCGCCATCACCTTTGTGATCGACGGCAACGCCTTTACCGGCGACACGCTGTTCACGCTGGGCTGCGGGCGGCTGTTCGAGGGCGATCCCGCCACCATGTGGGCCAGCCTGTCCAAGCTGATGACGCTGCCGGACGACACGCTGATCTGGTGCGGCCATGAATATACCCAGAGCAACGGCCGCTTCGCCCGCAGCATCGAGCCGGGCAATGCCGCGCTGGAAGCGCGCATGAAGGATGTGGATGCGGCGCGGGCGGCGGGAAAGCCCACCGTGCCCGCCACGCTGGGACTGGAAAAACAGACCAATCCCTTCCTGCGGCCCGACAGTGCGGAAATCCGCCGCAGCATCGGCATGGAAGACGCCGACACCGTCACGGCGTTCGGCGAAATCCGCGAGCGGAAGAATAATTTCTAACGGTAGGACTTTTTGGAATCGTCGCTGTCGAAGGGCGAAGTGACGATGTCGCCCGCAGTGCCGACAGCGGACGCGCCCGCGCCCACCACCGACGACCCGGCGCTGACCACGGTGCTGGCCGCGTCATAGGCGATGCAGCCGGTCAGCAGCACCGCCAGGCTGGCGAAAACGGCGGCGGTGACCGGCGCGCGCGTGAAAGAGTCCATGTCCTGCCCCCATTATCCCGTTTATTGACAAGGCCGTGAGCTTACCGGCCAATGGTCAAAACATCGCTAATGGGCGAAATCCATGTCGCAACCGCTGTTTGTCACCCGGCTTTACAAGGCCCGCATTGCCCCGCCCGCGATGCTGGAAGACACCATTCTGACCATCGCGGATGAGGATCAGGCCGGGCGGCGCTGGTCGAAACAGCATGGCTATGGCGGCTATACCTCCTATGCCTCGCTCAACGACCTGCCCTTTCGCGCCAGCCCGATTGCCGCCCTGGAAAAGGCCATCGCCCGTCATGTCGCCGCTTTCGCCCGCGAACTTCAGTTCGATCTGGGCGGCCGCAGGCTGGGCATGGACAGCCTGTGGCTGAATGTGATGGACAAGGGCGCGATCCATGCGCCGCACATCCATCCGCATTCGGTGATCAGCGGCACCTATTACGTCGCGGTGCCCCCGAAATCCGGCGCCATCCGGTTTGAAGACCCGCGCCTGGCCATGCTGATGGCCGCGCCGCCGCGCCGCAAGAATGCCCGGCCGGAGAACCGGACCTTTGTGGAGGTCATGCCCAAAGCGGGCATGCTGCTGTTGTGGGAAAGCTGGCTGCGCCACGGCGTGGAAGCCAATGGCGCGCGTGGAAAACGCATCTCGGTGAGCTTCAACTACGCCTGATCGTGCCGCCGCCGGATGATGGCGGCCAGCCGGTCGGACAGTTTGGAGACATGGAACTCGCGGTCCCAGGCCAGCTTGGCCTCGGCGAAAATCTTTTCCTGCACCTCGCGCGGGATATGCGGCCAGGCGGCGATCACGCCCGATCCCAGGCGGCGCACCAGGCACTCCTCCTCCGCCGGATATTTGAAGGCATTTTCCTGCACAAAGGCCATCGCCCCTCCTTGTCGCACACGGCAAAACCCCAGCCGCGCCCGATACTTAAGCACAGGCGGGGCCGGATGGCGGAAGGGACAAAAATGGGACGGGCGCTTTAGCGGCCCTTCTTCTGCCGCTCCTTGCGGGCGGCATAGCGGGCATCGCGCGCGGCCTTCTGCTCCGCCAGAAGCTGCACCAGCTTTTCGGCATCAGCGCGCTTGGCGCGCTCGGCTTCTTCCCTGGCTTCCTGTTCGGCGCGGGCAGCCGCTTCGATGGCGGCTTTCTTCTCGGCCTCGGCGCGCGCGGCGGCCTCGCGCTTTTCCTCTTCCTTCTGGCGGCGGCGCTCCTCGCGGGCGGCGGCCAGGGCGGCGCGCTCGCCGGCGGTGGCTTCCAGCTTCTTGCGGGCTTCCTCGGCGCGCAGCCTGGCCTTCTCCAGCATGGCGGCGCGGGCCTTCTGGGCATCCTCAAGCCGGTTGGAGAATTTGGAATCGTCGCGCTGCGCCATTGTTCGTCGTGTCTCTTCAGGTTTCCAGGATACGCAAATTCGGAGATAGCGGGCGGTTGGCCTCATCCACCAGCACCACACGGGGCACAAAGCTTTTGGCTTCGGCTTCCGCCATGCGGGCATAGGCGATGATGATGACCAGATCGCCCTTCTGGGCCAGGCGCGCGGCGGCGCCATTGATGCCGATCATGCCCGAACCGGCGGGCGCGGGAATGGCATAGGTGGTAAAGCGTTCACCATTGTTGATGTTCAGCACATCCACCTGCTCGTGCGGCAGGATGCCGGCGCGTTCCAGCAGCGCACTGTCCACCGAGATGGAGCCTTCATAGTGAAGGTCGCACTGGGTCACCGCGGCGCGGTGGATCTTGCCCTTGAGAAGCGTCAGTTCCATCAGTTGTCCAAGAAGGACCGCAGCTTGCGCGACCGGCTGGGGTGCTTGAGCTTGCGCAGCGCCTTGGCCTCGATCTGGCGGATGCGCTCGCGCGTCACGCTGAACTGCTGGCCCACTTCCTCCAGCGTATGGTCGGTGTTCATGCCGATGCCGAACCGCATGCGCAGCACGCGTTCCTCGCGCGGCGTCAGGGTCGCCAGCACGCGGGTGGTGGTCTCGCGCAGGTTGGCCTGAATGGCGGCGTCGATCGGCAGCACCACATTGGGGTCCTGGATGAAGTCGCCCAGATGGCTGTCTTCCTCGTCGCCGATGGGCGTTTCGAGGCTGATCGGCTCCTTGGCGATCTTGAGGACCTTGCGGACCTTTTCCAGCGGCATGGCGAGACGTTCGGCCAGTTCCTCCGGGGTCGGCTCGCGGCCGATCTCGTGCAGCATCTGGCGGCTGGTGCGGACCAGCTTGTTGATCGTCTCGATCATGTGCACCGGGATGCGGATGGTGCGGGCCTGGTCGGCGATCGAGCGGGTGATGGCCTGGCGAATCCACCAGGTCGCATAGGTCGAGAACTTGTAGCCGCGGCGATATTCGAACTTATCGACCGCCTTCATCAGGCCGATATTGCCTTCCTGGATCAGGTCGAGGAACTGCAGGCCGCGATTGGTGTATTTCTTGGCGATGGAGATCACCAGGCGCAGGTTCGCCTCGATCATCTCCTTCTTGGCCACGCCGGATTCGCGCTCGCCCTTCTGCACCGTCTGGACGTTGCGGCGGAACTCCGACACCGACTGGCGGGTCTCGGTCGCCAGCTGCTGGATGTCGTCGCGCAGCGCCTTGATCTTGTCGCGCTCGTCGGTGACGAAATCGTGCCAGCCCAGGCCGGACAGGCGGCCCACACGGCGAGCCCAGTTGGGGTCCAGCTCGTTGCCGAAATACTGCTTCAGGAACTCGGCACGGTCCACGCCATGACTTTCGGCCAGGCGCAGCAGCCTGCCTTCCAGCCCGACCAGGCGCTTGTTGATGCCGTACATCTGGTCAACCAGCGCTTCGATGCGGTTGTTGTTCAGCTTGAGCGACTTGACCAGGTCCATGGTCTCGTTGCGCAGCTTCTTGAAGCGGCGTTCCTGGCCGGTGGACAGGTCTTCAGCGGACAGCGCGGCTTCAACCGAGGCGTCCTGCAGCTTGCCCAGCTTCTTGTAGAGATTGGCGATGGCGTCCAGCGAGGCCAGCACCTGCGGCTTGAGCGCCGCTTCCATCGCCGACAAGGGCAGGTTGCCCTCATCGTCGAAATCATCCCCGTCCTGGGCTTCGCCCTGGGCGGCACCTTCGCCGCCCTCGCCGTCTTCGCCCTCGGCCTTGGGGGCCGGCTTGGGCGCGGGCTTGGGCGCTTCAGGTTTCGGCGCTTCAGGCTTCTTGAATTCGGCGGGTACGTTTTCCAGCGGCTTGCCGTCGGGGCCGACCGGCGGCGGCACCGGCGCGGGCTGGCCATCGGGACCGGCGCCATACATGGCTTCCAGGTCGATGATGTCGCGCAGCAGCACCTTGCCTTCATTGAGTTCGTCGCGCCAGACGGTCAGCGCCTCGAACGTCAGCGGGCTTTCGCACAGGGCGCCGATCATCAGTTCGCGCCCGGCCTCGATGCGCTTGGCGATGGCGATTTCGCCCTCGCGCGACAGCAGCTCGACCGAGCCCATCTCGCGCAGGTACATCCGCACCGGATCGTCGGTGCGGTCATACTGTTCGCCGGATTTCTGGGTGGTTGCGAGCGCCTTGCCGCCCTCGGCGACGACCAGGGCGCCGCCCTCCTCGCCTTCCTCGGCTTCCTCGCTCTCGATGACATTGATGCCCATTTCATTGAGCATCGCCATCGTGTCTTCGATCTGCTCGGACGAGGTCTTGTCCGACGGCAGAACCTTGTTCAGTTCGTCATAGGTGACATAGCCGCGGGCCTTGGCCTTGGCGATCATCTTGCGGACGCCGACGTCCGACATGTCCAGCAGCGGCGAATCCGCATCGCCCGGCGTTTCATTCTCGCCCGGCTTCTTGCCCGGCACCTTGGCGCCCGGCTTGACCAGGGGCAGCGGCACGCTGGCCTTGGCGTCCTTCTTGGTCTGGGCGGCGGCGGCGGTCTTCTTGACCTCCTGTACCGGCTTGCCCTTCAGCTTGGGCTCATCCTTCACGGCAGCCTTTGCCGCGACCTTGGGCTTTTGCGCCTTGGCGGGCGCGGGCTTGGACGGCTTGGCGGCAGCCTTGACCGGCGCCTTCTTGGCGGGCGCGGGCTTGGCGGATTTGAGCGCCTTGGCGGCGGGCTTGGACGGCTTGGCGGCAGCCTTGACCGGCGCCTTCCTGGCGGGCGCGGGCTTGGAAGCAGCGGCCTTGGCGGCGGGCTTCTTCACGGGCTTCGCCGGTTTCTTGGACTGAGAGGCCTTGGTCACTCTGTTCAACTACCTTCAGATGTTGCCGCGTCCATCGTCGGGGCGTTCGGACAGGGCTTTGCGCCGTTGCAGCAGGCGCCTCGCATCGTTCTGGTGCCCCGTCAGTTCGCGCAAATCGGATACGGCGCGCTGGAAACTGGCGTGGGCGTCTTCGACCGGCGGGCCCGCGAACCGTGCGAGCAAGTCGGCCATTCCCGTACGCGTGAAATGGGTTTGAACCCCAGCTTTTTCAAGGCTGGAGCCGGAAGCGGCGAGGTTTAGAAGTTCGTGGCGCAGCCTGTCAAGCGAAGGGTCCTGAACCTCCAGAATCGCCAGCGATTCCCCTTCTGCGAGCGCCAAATCCGGCGATTCAACCAGAAGTCGTCCCAATTCCAGTTCCTTGGCATGGCGGGCGCCCTGCACCCCGGACCGGACCAGGGCGCTGGACTGGACACTGGCCGACACCGCCTCCGGGCTGCCGGGCTGGGGCCGGGGGGGCCTGAAGCCGAACTTTCCCCCGCGCGCCGGGGCGCGCCCCGCCGGGGACCGGGCCGGGCCGGGCGCGGGTCCGCGCTTCTTGAAATTCTCGAACACCAGCTCGTCGAAGCCGCGCCGGTAATAGTCGGCGACTCTGGCATCGGTGATGCGGGCCACGATCTCGCGCAGATTGTGTTCCAGCCCGGCGCGGCGTTCGGGGGTGGACAGGTCCTTGCCCTCGGTCTCGGTCCGCCACAGCAGTTGCGACAAAGGCAGGGCCGTTTCCAGCAGCACGCTCATGGCGCCCGCGCCGTTCTGGGCGATGAAGCTGTCGGGATCCTCGCCGGACGGCAGGAAGGCAAAGCGCAGGCTGTGGCCCGCCTTCAGGTGCGACAGGGCCAGGTGCGCGGCCCGGTGCGCCGCCTTCAGGCCCGCCGCGTCGCCGTCAAAGGCCAGGATGGGTTCGGGCGCGGTGCGCCACAAAAGCTGCAACTGGTCCTCGGTCAGGGCCGTGCCCAGCGGCGCGACGGCATGGGCGAAACCGGCCCGCACCAGCGCGATCACATCCATATAGCCTTCGGCCACGATGATGGTGCCCGCCTTGATGGCGGCGGCGCGGGCGGTGGCGAAATTGTAAAGCTGGGCGCCCTTGGAAAACAGCGATGTCTCGCCGGTATTGATGTATTTGGGCTTGGCGTCGGCTTCCAACGCCCGGCCTCCGAAGGCGATGGGGCGGCCGCGCCCGTCGGCGATGGTGAACATCACGCGGTTGAAGAAGAAGTCGCGCATGGCGCGGCCTTCTTCCGCGGGGCGCGCCAGGCCCGCCGCGATCATGTCGTCCTGGGTGACATTGTGCGCGGTCAGATGGGCGATCAGCGCATTGCCGGAAGGGGCATAGCCCAGCCGGAACTGCCTGGCCGCCGCGCCGTCCAGCCCGCGCCCTTTCAGGTATTCGCGCGCCTCGCGCCCGGCAGGCCCCAGCAACTGCTCCTGATAGAAGGCCGCCGCCAGCTCCACCACATCATAGAGCGATTTCTTCTTCTGCTCGCGGGCTTCATCCTCCGGCGACCATTTGGGCAGTTCCACGCCCGCTTCCGCCGCCAGTTTTTCCACCGCCTCGGGAAAGCTCAGCCCCTCGGTCTCGGTCAGCCAGCGGAAACAGTCGCCGCCCTTGCCGCAGCCGAAGCATTTGTAGGTCCGCCGCTCGTTCTCGACCTTGAAGCTGGGGGATTTCTCGCCGTGGAAGGGGCAGCAGCCCCACATTACCCGGCCCTTGCGGATCAGCTTGACGCGGCGGCCCACCAGCGCGACCAGATCGGTCCGCCGCCGTATCTCCTCCAGCAATCCCTCGCCATAGCGCATGGCCGCCAGAATAGCCGGAAATGCCCGCTTTTGGGGGATTTTTGCCCCTCCGCACCGCATCCCCGCCGCCCAGCCTGTGCATGATTTTTCCCGGACTTTCGGCTAGCCTTCCGGCGGGGCAAATCAGGGGCGGACGGCATGCGCTATCAGTTACCCTTTGAATCCGCAGACAATCCGCGCTGGAAACTGCTGGACGCCGCGCGCGAGCGGCTGATGGCCGCCCGCAGCCAGGACGCGGTCATCGCCATCGTGCGCGACACCGCCCGCAACGTGACCTCGGCGGACGGCGTCACCTTCGTGCTGCGCGAGAACACCCACTGCCACTATGTCGAGGAAGACGCCATCGCGCCCCTGTGGAAGGGCCAGCGCTTTCCCATGACAAGCTGCATTTCCGGCTGGGCGATGCTGAACCGCAAGACCGCCGTGATCCCCGACATCTTCGCGGACGACCGCATCCCGCACGATGTCTATCGCAAGACCTTCGTCAAAAGCCTGGTGATGACGCCCGTGGGACTGGATACGCCGCTGGCGGCGATCGGCGCCTATTGGCGCGACAAACCCATCATCAGCCCGCGCGAAGTGGCGGCGGTGGAGAGCATCGCCGCCATGGTGGCGGAGGCAATCGGCCGGGTGCGGGCCACCGCCGCCTGACGCGCGCGGCTAAAGCCTGCGGGCGAAGTGGAAAGACGTGATCGGCAGGCCCAGGCGGAAATAGAATTTGTGCGCGCCGGTGCGCTGGGTGCCGGAATCCAGCGAAAAGGTCTCGCAGCCTTCGTCCCGCGCCGCCTGCTCCAGAAAGACCATCAGCCGTTCGCCGTGGCCACGGCCGCGCCGGTCTTCCGCCGTCACCAGGTCGTCCACATACAAAGTACGTCCCGAATGCAGGCATTCCAGGAGGCGGAAGCCCGCCACGGCGGCCACCGCGCCGTCTTCCTCGACATAAGCCAGACGCCATCGTTCCTGCGCCATTTGGCGGCGGGCGCGGGCAACAAACGCCGCCACGTCCTTCAAATGCGGACGCAACTGGCACATCACCGCGAAACAGCGGGCGATGTCGGCATCACTCTGGGCGATCCGGACCGTCACTTGCCCGACAGCGCGTCCTTGGTGGCGGCGCTGGCGCGGGAGAAATCCATCTGCCCGGCAAAGCGTTCCTTCAGCACCGCCATCACCTTGCCCATGTCCTTGATCGAGGCCGCGCCGGTCTCGGCGATCACCGCCTGCAGGGCGGTTTTCATCTCCGCCTCGTCCATCTGCTTGGGCATGAATGTGCGGATGACGGCGATCTCGGCATCTTCCTTGTCGGCCAGTTCGGGACGGCCGCCCTGGCGATAGACGGCGGCGGACTCCTCGCGCTGCTTGATCATCTTGGCCAGCAGAGTGAGGATGTCGTCATCGCCCACCAGGTCCTTGTTCGTCTCGGTGCGGGCGGCGATGTCGCGGTCCTTCAGCGCCGCCAGTATCAGGCGCACGGTGGCCAGGCGCTGGGCGTCCTTGGCCTTCATCGCCTCCTTCATGGCGTCGTTCAGCGTGGCGCGCAGGGACATGGAAACCTCATATGAAATCGCGCGGACGTTACAGCCGCAGGATTCCATAGGCCAGCCTCCCCTTTGCGCGCAAAGCGCGCCCAAAAGGGGAGGTGGTTTCAGCGCGCGAAGGCGACCCGTTGGGAGCCGAGCGGAAGCTGAAACCGGAGGGGATACCTCCAAAAAAGCAGGGATATTTCCAACGCATTGAAATCACACAATTAGTTCTGGTTGACGCACCCGCCTCACCTTCCTATTTTCGCGCAAATTCGAGGCTCCCATGACCGATCCCCATAAAGCCAGCGCCGCCACTCCAGCGGCGACCCCGTTTT
>DASTMN010000079.1:0-7292 GCA_035714165.1 Rhizomicrobium sp. | reverse complement strand
CCGGTGCAATTGCTGGCCTATTACGCCGCCATCGCCAAGGGCACGGATGTGGACCAGCCGCGCAACCTGGCCAAGAGTGTGACGGTCGAATAGGGGTTTGGCCTTTCGGTGAACTGTCACCGTGTGTTACTCTGCCAGCGGTTGCGTACCGTCACTCAAAATTGAGGGGAATATGGTGGAGCGACCGACTGATAAAATGCTGCGCTCTTTTCATGGAAAGCGGCTTGATGCCCGTCAGATGGATGAGCTGATTGGGCTTGCACGTGGCCTTTCCGCAGACGGTGCCATCAATCAGGCAGAGGCGGAATATCTGCATAAGTGGCTCGTGGCGTGTGCCGATGTGCGCGAAAATCCACTCGTTGCACCGCTGCTTTCACGTCTCAGTGACATGCTGGCCGACGGAAAGCTTGATCCTGAGGAGGCGTCCGAACTTCTGGAGACGCTGCACAATTTCTCCGGCTCGGATTTTGAGTTGGGAGAACCCTTAAAGGCGGCATCCCTGCCTTTGGATGCCCCGCTTCCTTCCGTTCTGTTTTCCGGCAGTCGTTTTTGCTTTACCGGCACCTTTGCATATGGCTCGCGCGCCGAGTGTGAAGGGATTGCCGCGAGTCTCGGCGCGCAATGTGGTTCCCTGACCAAAAATACCGATTATCTAGTGATCGGCATTTATGCCACCGAGAGCTGGATGCACTCGTCTTTTGGGCGGAAGATCGAACGGGCTGTCGAGATGCGCCAGAATGGCCTGCCGATCAGAATTATTGACGAGCATCACTGGCAGGCGCATTTGCCCATTTAGGGCGATGCTTTTGTGCCCTGGCCTTTTCTGCCGTTACGCTGCCGTCGGCGTCGCGCCCGCCAGCGCCTGCATGGTATAATCCCGGCGCAGGGCCTCGGTCTTTTCGCGCACCCAGCCCGCGATCAGGAACCAGTCCACGATGTGCCAGGGAATGGTGATGATCAGGCCGATGATGGTGATGCTGAGGATCAGCATGGCGATGCCCGATCCCCGGCGGTCCAGGTAGAAACGGTGCGCGCCGACAATGCCCAGGAATATGCCCAGCAGATAGGCCGTTCCCATGCTGGGCTTGTCGTTGGCGACCCGCTGTTCGATCAAGATCCTGTCCTGGGTCGTCAGCATGATGCCCCCCTGGCCGTGTTTTGCCCCGCCGGAACCCTACGCTTTTTCCGGCAATGCGGCTATACACGCGGGCCTGGAGACAATTCGTCATGACCGATCAGAACGCCCTGAAAAAAGCCGTGGCCGCCAAGGCCCTTGAGTATGTGACCGATGGCATGAAGCTGGGGCTGGGCTCCGGTTCCACCGCCGAGATTTTCGTGGAGCTGCTGGCCCCGCGCGTGCGCGGTGGTATGAAGCTGCTCTGCGCCCCCACGTCCGAAAAAACCGCCGCGCTGGCCCGCAAGCTGGGCATCACCCTGGCGCCGCTGGACGACCTGGCCCCGCTGGACCTGACCATTGACGGCGCAGACGAGGCCGACCGCAACCTGGACCTGATCAAGGGCGGCGGGGGCATGCTGTTAAGGGAAAAGATCGTGGCGGCGGCCTCGAAGCGGATGGTCGTGATCGCCGATGAAACCAAGCTGGTGCCGCGGCTGGGCAAATACCCCCTGCCGGTGGAGGTGGTGGAGTTCGGCCACAAATCCACCGTGCTGCGCCTGGCCGCCGCCTTCGCCGAAGCCGGTTATGCCGATGTGCCCATGACCCTGCGCCAGCGCGACGGCGCGGTGTTCCGCACCGACAGTGGCAATGTCATCTATGACTGCGCCTTTGGCGCCATCCAGAACGCGCCCAAGCTGGCGGCGGCGATTTCGGCGGTGCCCGGCGTGGTCGAACACGGGTTGTTCATCGGCATTGCTACCACGCTGCTGATCGCCACCGATGGCGAGATCGAAGTGATCGAAAAATGACATACGACTACGATCTTTTCGTGATCGGCGGCGGCAGTGGCGGCGTGCGTGCCTCCCGCATGGCGGCGATGGCCGGCGCGCGCGTCGCCCTGGCCGAGGAATGGCGCATGGGCGGCACCTGCGTCATTCGCGGCTGCATTCCCAAAAAGCTGTTCGTCTATGCCAGCCAGTTCTCCGAGAATGTGAAGGACAGCGCGGGTTATGGCTGGGACTTCGGGCAGGCGACGTTCGACTGGCCGACCCTGATCGCCAACAAGGACCGGGAAATCGCCCGTCTGGAAGGGCTTTATACGGCCAATGTCGAAAAGGCGGGCGTCACCATCTTCCAGGACCGCGCCGTGTTCGAGGACGCGCATACGCTGCGCCTGCTCAATTCCGGCAGGCTGGTCACCGCGAAGACGATCCTGATCGCCACCGGCAACCGCCCCACCCGCGAGATGGGCACCAGCCATGTCATTCCCGGCGGCGAATTGTGCATCACCTCGGACGAAGCCTTCCACCTGGACCGGCTGCCGCCGCGCATCCTGATCGCGGGCGGCGGCTATATCGCGCTGGAATTCGCCCACATCTTCCACGGCCTTGGGTCGAAAGTGTCGCTGGTCTATCGCGGCGAAAAGCCCCTGCGCGGTTTCGACGACTGTGTGCGGGACGCGCTGATGGCCTCGATGCAGGAACGCGGGATCGAGGTGCTGACGGGCTGTGAGTTCGCCAAAGTGGAAAAGCGCGGCGACAGCCTGCATGCCGAAACCAACAGGGGCGCGGTGATCGAAACCGACCAGATCATGCTGGCGATCGGCCGCCAGCCCAATACCCTGGCCCTGCATGTCGAAAAGGCGGGCGTGGAGCTGGGCAAGCGCGGCGAAGTGGTGGTGGACGGTTTTTCCCGCACCAGCGCCCCGCACATCTATGCGGTGGGCGATGTCACCGACCGGGTGCAGCTTACGCCGGTGGCGATCCATGAGGCGATGTGTTTCGTGGAGACGGTCTTTAAGAACAATCCCACCAGGCCCGATCACGCCCATGTGCCCAGCGCGGTCTTCACCACGCCGGAGATCGCCGTGATCGGCCATTCCGAGGAAAAGGCGCTGGGCCTGGGCCATGGCATAGATGTTTACCAGTCCAGCTTCCGGCCGCTGCTGCACACGCTGGGCGGGCGCAATGTGCGGACCTTGATGAAGCTGGTGGTGGATTCCACCACGCAGAAGGTGCTGGGCTGCCATATCTTTGGCGATCATGCCGCCGAGATCATCCAGGTGGTGGCGGTGGCGCTGCGGCTGGGCGCGACCAAGGCCGATTTCGACGCCACCATCGCGCTGCACCCGACTGCAGCGGAAGAGTTGGTGACGATGCGGACCAAAAGTTATTCCAAGGCGCCCGCTGGGGTCAGTGCGTAAGCTTGCCCATGCGCGCCGCCGCCAGCGCCGCCAGGCCCGCGCCCGCCGCCGCCAGCCATAGCGCGTTCAGCCCCATCACCGGATAGACGATGGCGCCCAGAACCGCGCCCGAGGCCAGCCCCAGCCACAGGAGCAGATAGGGCACCCAGCCCAGCGCGGGGCCGCCGGTCAGCGCGGTGGTCAGGTGCTGGCCCAGCTTGACCAGCGTGCCGGTCATGTAGGTCAGGCCGATGCGCACCTCGCCCTCGCGCTCGAACACCGTATTCTCCGCGCCCATCGCCAGCGCCATCGCCGCCGCCGCGCCCGCGATCAGCCCGGCATCGCCGCAGATCGCGGCGATGGCCAGCAGCGCCATCACCAGCAGCAGCACGCGCACGGCGCGGCGCGGCCCCGACCGGCGGCCCAGCAGCGTTCCGGTCATCACCCCCAGCACGAACAGGGCGATCAGCCCGGCGGCGATCAGCGCCGCCTCGGCCCCCGCCGCCACGCCCACGGCCATGCGGGTGGTGTTGCCGCTCATGAAGGAGACGAAGAATCCGCCCAGGCTGACAAAGCCGATGGCGTCCACGAAGCCGGCCAGGGCGGAAAGCCCGGCCGCCAGCAGGCGCACCCGTTTGTCATAGCGGTTCATGGGAACAAGGCGTAATCCGGCGCGTCTTTTCCGGCAAGCCTTTGGCGGGGCGGGTTTTTCCGACCACCCGGCGCCATTCACCCTTGTGGCGGCCGCTTCTGGTAAATTGGCCCCCCATCGCCTATATCCACGGTTCGATTGGATATTTTTCAGGAGTGTCGCGTGGCCCCGAACGGCAAAACGGCCTGGTCCCCGCAGAGTTGGCAGGAAAAACCCGCGCGCCAGATGCCGGTCTACCCGGATCAGGTGGCGCTGGACCGCGTGCTCGCGCAGCTCAAGACCCATCCGCCGCTGGTCTTCGCGGGTGAGGCCCGCAACCTGCAGGCCGCGCTGGGCCAGGTGGCGGAAGGCAAGGCCTTCCTGCTGCAGGGCGGCGACTGCGCCGAGAGCTTCGCCGAATTCCATCCCGACAATATCCGCGACACCTTCCGGGTGCTGCTGCAGATGGCGGTGGTGCTGACCTTTGCCGCAGGCGTGCCGGTGGTGAAGGTGGGCCGCATCGCCGGCCAGTTCGCCAAGCCGCGTTCCGACGATTTCGAGACGCAGGGCGATGTCAAGCTGCCTTCCTATCGCGGCGACAACATCAATGGCGGCGATTTCACGCCCGAAGCGCGCATTCCCGATCCGCAGCGCCTGCTAATGGCCAATGCCCAGTCGGCGGCGACGCTGAACCTGCTGCGCGCCTTCGCCCAGGGCGGCTATGCCGATCTGCACAATGTCCATCGTTGGATGTTGGGCTTCATCGCGGACTCGCCGGCCGGCGAACAATATAAAGGTCTCGCGCAGCGTATCTCCGAAACGCTCGATTTCATGGCCGCCTGCGGCATCACCTCGGATTCGGTGCCGCAGCTGCGTGGCACCGACTTCTACACCAGTCATGAGGCGCTGCTGCTGCCCTATGAGCAGGCGATGACGCGCGTCGATTCCACCAGCGGCGACTGGTACGACACCAGCGCGCACATGTTGTGGATCGGCGATCGCACCCGCCAGCTGGACGGCGCGCATGTCGAGTTCATGCGCGGCATCCGCAACCCGATCGGCCTGAAATGCGGCCCGTCGCTGGAGCCGGACGACCTGCTGCGCCTGATCGCGGCGCTGAATCCGCAGAATATCCCGGGCCGCCTGACCCTGATCGCCCGTTTCGGCGCCGACAAGATCGCCGAAAAGATGCCCGCGCTGGTGCGCGCGGTGAAGCGCGAGGGCGCTTCCGTGGTCTGGTCGTCGGACCCCATGCACGGCAACACCATCAAGCTCCAGTCGGGCTACAAGACCCGCCCGGTGGAGCGCGTGCTGGAAGAAGTCCGTGGCTTCTTCGCCATCCATCGCGCCGAGGGCACCCATGCCGGCGGCGTGCATTTCGAGATGACGGGCCAGAACGTGACCGAATGCCTGGGCGGCGCGCAGGGCCTGAAGGAAGTGGATCTGCAGGACCGCTACCAGACCGCCTGCGACCCGCGCCTCAATGCCAGCCAGGCGCTGGAACTGGCCTTCCTGATCGCGGAAGGCATCCGTGACGAGCGGATGAAAAGCCAGGGCCTGGCCGCGTCTGCTTAAGGCAAGCCGCGCATGGCGGGTTCCCTTGCTCTTCGCTACGCTCGTCGCGGCGGTCCCGTCGCATGCGCGGCGCGGCTGCTGAAACAGTAGGGCAGGGTATGGGTATTGCGCGGCTTCTGGCGAAAGGCTGGATCATCTTCTGCCTGTTCGCGGCGGCCCATGCCATGCGGCTGGCCTGGCTGGCGGGCCAGTCCCTGCCGCAGGCCTTTCCGGCCATCGCCATCTGCGCCCTTCTGTTCATCGCCATGGGCCTTTTGTTCGTGGGCGGCTTCGGCGCGTCGGCGGGGCATTTCAGCGGCACGCCGCTGGTGGAACGGATGCGGCCGCACCATCTGGTGCCCGGATTCAACGAAATGGTGTTCGTCGCCTTCGTGGCGCTGAGTTTCCTCAACCAGGCCTTTGTCGCGCCGGATGTGATGGAGCGGGGCGGGGCCGGGGCGCTGGAACGGGCCATCTTCTTCGTGGTGCCAGGCCAGCGGGCGCTGGTTCATGCGCTGGAAGGCTGTACCCTGGATGGCGGGCGCGCCTTTGCAGCCGCCTTCACCTGGCTGCTGGCCATCATCTTCCTGGCCAGCGCCGCCTCGCGGCTGAAGCTTCAGGCCGGGCTGATCCGGCTGGAGGCGGTCAGCCGCCCGCAGGCGCTGGGGCCGACCTTGCGCGCCTTTCTGTTCGGGCTGGTGGCGGTGGTGTGCATCCAGTTCCTGTTCGTGGGATCGGCCTATCCCTGGCTGAACTGCAGCGCCTTTGCCGACATTACCGGCGGCGTGCTGATCGGACTGGCGCCGCTGATGCTGGCCTATCTGATCGTTGCCGCCCTGGCCTCGCTGATGGCCTCGTCGCCCGAAAATACAAAATAGAACAAGCACTTATTTGGTAACAAAACGGAACATTTCTTTGCTGGCGCGGCAGGCCCCGGAGAGGTCCTTATAAGGGCAGATTTTCGCTGGGGAATTTCAAGCCTTGTTCCTTCGCCGTCGAGTGCCGGAAAATGGACCGCTGCAGGCCGCCGTGATCGGCGCGGGCGTGTTCGGTCATCATCACGCCTCCAAATACGCCGCCCTGGATGGCGTGGAACTGTTCGCCATCGCCGACCCCGCCGCCGAAACCCGCACCAAGGCCGCCGCCCATTATGGCTGCAAGGCCGTGGCCGACTGGCGCGAACTGCTGGGCAAGGTGGACCTTGTCAGCGTCTGCTCGCCCGCCATCACCCATGCCCCCATCGTGCGCGCCTTCCTGAATGCCGGCGCGCATGTGCTGGTGGAAAAGCCCATCGCCACCACCCAGGAGGAAGCCGCCGAACTGGTCGCGCTGTCCCGCAACATGGGCAAGGTGCTGACCGTCGGCCATCAGGAGCGTTTCGTTTTCGCCCGCACCGGCCTTTTGGACCTGGCCGAAACCCCGCTGGAAATCACCTGCTGGCGCCAGGGGCCCTGGACCGGTCGGGGCGATGATGTTTCCGCCGTGCTGGACCTGATGATCCATGACCTGGATCTGGTGCATACGCTGGTGCCGGGCGCGGTGACCGATGTTTCGGCCAAGGCGCTGATCGAATACGGCCCGCATGCGGACGAAGTGTCGGCCCGCCTGACCTTTGCGGGCGGCACCGTCGCCCGGCTGGAAACCAGCCGGGTCGCGCCGGAGCGCAAGCGCGGCCTGCGCGCCGTCTATGCCGATGGCGTGGTGGAGATTGATTTCCTGTCCCGCACCGTCACCAACACCACGCCCCGCCCGATCGGGGCGCTGGAAATGGGCGACCCGCTGGGCGAATCCGTGGCCGGTTTCGTGGC
>DASTMN010000078.1:0-12111 GCA_035714165.1 Rhizomicrobium sp. | reverse complement strand
CGGATTGGCTATAGCTGCCCCCTGTCTCAAGGGTTCGGCATGGCGTACAAAATCGCAGTGGTGGGCGCGACCGGCAATGTCGGGCGCGAAATGCTCAAGGTGCTGGTGCAGCGCCAGTTCCCGGTCAGCGAGGTGGTGGCGTTGGCCTCCACCCGCTCGGTGGGCAAGGAGGTCTCGTTCGGCGAGGACCATACCCTCAAAGTCAAGGCGCTGGACTATTACGACTTCACGGGCACCGACATCGTGCTGATGAGCGCGGGTGGGACCATCGCCAAGGTATGGGCCCCGAAGATCGCCGCCCAGAAGACCGGCGGCCAAGGCCCGATCGTGATCGACAACTCCAGCGCCTGGCGCATGGACCGGCAGGTGCCGCTGGTGGTGCCGGAGGTCAATGCCGACGCCCTGCACGACATGCCGCGCGGCATCGTCGCCAATCCCAACTGCTCCACCGCCCAGCTGGTGGTGGCGCTCAAGCCCCTGCACGACCTGTTCAAGATCAAGCGCGTGGTGGTGTCCACCTATCAGTCGGTGTCGGGGGCGGGCAACGAGGCGATGGACGAACTGTTCCGCCAGACCCGCGCCATCTTCGTGGCCGACCCCATCGAGCAGGGCAAGTTCACCAAGCAGATCGCCTTCAACGTCATCCCCCATATCGACGTCTTCATGGATTCCGGCCTGACCAAGGAGGAATGGAAGATGGCGGTGGAGACGCAGAAGATCCTCGATCCCGATATCCAGGTCACCGCCACCTGCGTGCGTGTGCCGGTTTTCATCGGCCACAGCGAATCGGTGAACATCGAGTTCGAGCTGCCCGTCACCGCCGACCAGGCCCGCGCCGCCCTGCGCGCCGCGCCAGGCATCCTGGTCGTGGACAAGCGCGAGGACGGCGGCTACGTCACGCCCGTCGAATGCGCGGGCGAGGACGCCACTTTCGTTTCGCGCATCCGCAAGGACCCCACGGTCGAGAATGGCCTGAACATGTGGATCGTGTCCGACAATCTGCGCAAGGGCGCCGCGCTGAACGCGGTGCAGATCGCCGAGTCCCTTATTAATCGCAACTTGTTAAAGGTGGCCTGATGCCGAAAGCTTACTGGATCGCGCGCGTGGATGTTCACGACCCCGAGACCTACAAATCCTATGTCGAGACCGCCAAGCCGGCCTTTGCCCGCTACAACGCCAGGTTCCTGGCGCGCGGTGGCCAGACCGAGGTGCTGGAAGGCCAGGCCCGCGCCCGCAATGTGGTGATCGAGTTCGCCTCGCTGCAGGATGCCCATGACTGCTATCACTCGCCGGAATACACCGCCGCGCGCGTGTTCCGCGACAAGGCGGGCAAGGGCGAGTTCGTTCTCGTCGAAGGCGTTGAATAAGCCGCGCCGTTCCGCGCTTTACGTTCCCGCCGACAACCCGCGCGCCCTGCAAAAGGCGCGCGGGCTGCAGGCCGATCTCATCATCCTGGACCTGGAAGACGCGGTCGCGCCCGCCGCCAAGGCGGATGCCCGCGCCGCCGCCTGTGCCGCCATCGCGGCCTTCGCGCCCCGGCCGGTTCTTCTGCGCATCAATGCGCTGACCGGCCCCTGGGGCCAAGACGACCTGGCCGCCGCAAAGGCGGCACGGCCCGATGGTGTGCTGCTGCCCAAGGTGAGCGGCGCCGACGATATTCTTGCCGCACAATCAGAGGGCTTGGCGCTTTGGGCGATGATCGAAACCCCGCGCGCCGTGCTGAACCTGGCCGCCATCGCCGCCAGCGGCGTGGCGGGGCTGGTGCTGGGCAGCAACGACCTGCTGAAAGACATGGAGGCGCGCCCCATGCCGGACGCCGCCAACCTGCACGCCGCCATGTCGCTCTGCGTGATGGCGGCGCGGGCGCACGGCATCGCCGTGCTGGACGGCGTATATAATGACATTGCAGATGCGGAAGGCTTTGCCGCAGCGGCGCGGCGGGCGCGCGATTTCGGCTTTGACGGCAAGACGGTGATTCATCCGGCGCAGATCGCGCCCTGCAACGCCGCCTTCACGCCCGGCGATGATGAGATCGCGGCGGCGCGCGCCATTGTGGACGCCTTTGCCGCCCAACCGGAGGCGGGCGTGATCGCGCTGGATGGGCGGATGGTGGAGCGGCTGCATGCCGAAAGCGCGGCGCGGCTGCTGGCCCGGATACACCCGAAACCGGAAGGCGCGGGGCGCTAGATGCTGCTGGCCGCCTATCGCCAGGCTGTTGCGCGCGGCGAACTCAAGCGCGATGCCGCCCAGGATGCAGTGATGGCGCGGCTGGACGCGCTGGCGCGCAGCCTGGGGAAGACGCGCGGCTTTTCCCTGTTCCGCAAATCCGCGCCGCCGCGCGGGCTGTATATCTGGGGCGATGTCGGGCGGGGCAAGACCCTGCTGATGGACCTGTTCTTCGAGGCCGCGCCGGTCGCCGCCAAGCGCCGCGCCCATTTCAACCGCTTCATGATGGATGTGCATGCGCGCATCCATGCCGAACGCCAGCGCGCGGGCCATGCCGATCCCATTCCGGTGGTGGCGCAGGCGCTGGCGGACGAGGCGCGGCTGCTATGCTTCGATGAGTTCCAGGTGACGGATGTGGCCGACGCCATGATCCTGGGGCGGCTGTTCGAGGCGCTGTTCGCGCTGGGCGTCACCATCGTCGCCACCTCCAACACCCCGCCCGGCCGGCTGTATGCGGGCGGCCTGAACCGCCAGCTTTTCCTGCCTTTCATCGAACAGATCCGGCAGCGGCTGGATGTGCTGGAACTGAACGGCCCCACCGACTACCGGCTGCAACGCCTGTCGGGCGTGCCGGTCTATATCACCCCGCTGGGGCCCAAGGCCGATGCCGCGATGGACGCCGCCTGGCAGCGCCTGACCGATACGGCGGCGGGCAAGCCCTGCGGCCTGACGGTGCTGGGGCGCATCCTGCCGGTGCCGCAGGCGGCGCGCGGTGTGGCGCGGTTCGACTTCGAGGACCTGTGCGACCGGCCGCTGGCCGCGGCCGACTACCTGACCCTGGCGCAGGAATTCCACACCATCCTGCTGGACCGGATTCCGGTGATGACAGACAATATGCACAATGTGGCGCGCCGCTTCACCCTGCTGGTGGATACGCTGTATGACGAAGGCGTGAAACTGGTCTGTTCCGCCGCCGCCCCGCCGGACGCGCTGTTCACCACCGGCATCAATGCCGAGGCCTTCAAGCGCACCGTCAGCCGCCTTGCCGAGATGCAGAGCGATGACTATCTGAAACGCGGCCACGGGCTGCATGATCTTGGCAATAGCGGGGAGGTCAAAAATGGATAGCGTGTATTGGGCCTGCGCCTTCGTGCTGGCCTGCATGGCTTTCTACAAATATGTCCTGCCGGCGCTGAAACGCTTTGACGCGGCCAATACCGCCCGCATCGCGCAGCAGGCCCGCGACACCAAGGACGCCAATGCCCATTTCCGCCATGCGCTGGATGTGGCCGATGAGCAGGTGGAAGCGGTGCAAGAAATCCGCACCGGCGCGGTGACCCATTACCTGTTCGAGGCCCAGGCCTTTTCCAGCCGCGAGGAAGCCGAGGAGATGCGCGCCCGCCGGGTGGGTATCGTGGCGCGGCGCTTTTATGAGGAACTGCCTTCCGCCCTGATGGCGCGCGGCCCGGAGGCAGCCCCCCGCAGCCCGCTATCGGCGCGCGAACGCGCCAGCCAGCGCTGGAAACGGACGATTCACTGAGAGGAGCGACCGGCCGGAGGCCGGGCAAATCGGCCCAGTGGACCGATTTGAGCGACGAGCGCGCCGAGCTTGAGCGCGCGTCAGGCCGCTTCGCCCTTCATCAGCCGGGGCAGCTTGCCCACATCGCCGCCCGCATGGCGCATGAAGAAGCGGCGGGCCGGGCCGATGGAATCCACGATTCCCAATCCCACATCGCGCAGCGCCCGCAGCGGGGCGATGTCGTTGGAGAACAGCCGGTTCATCGCATCGGTCGAGGCGGCCAGCGTCACGCTGTCGAAGCGCCGCCAGCGCTCATAGCGTTTGAGCGTATCCAGCGCGCCGATGTCGCGGCCCAGGCGGCCCGCATCCAGCAGCACTTCGGCCAGGGCGGCGGCATCCTTCAGGCCCAGGTTCAGGCCCTGCCCGGCGATGGGATGGATGCCGTGGGCGCAATCGCCCGCCAGCGCGAAGCGCGGCTGCACAAAGCTGCGCGCGATATGGAAGGACAGGGGATAGGACCAGCGTGGACCGGCGCTGCGGACCGCGCCCAGATGATCGCCGAAGCGCCGCGCCAGTTCGGCATGGAAAGCCGCCTCATCCAGCGCCAGCAGCGCGGGGGCTTTCTGTTTCTTCTCTGTCCAGACCAGCGATGACCGATTGCCGGTCATCGGCAGAATCGCGAACGGCCCGGCGGGCAGGAAATGCTCATAGGCCACGCCATTGTGCGGCTTCTCATGCTCCACCGTCGCCACGATGCCGGTCTGGGGATAGGACCAGCCCACCACGTTGATGCCCATGCGGGCGCGCAGCGGGCTTTCGCGGCCATCGGCGGCGATGACCAGCGGCGCGGACACCTGCGATCCATCGGACAGCGTCACCACCGCCGCGCCCGCCTGCACCGTCACATCCTTCACCGTGGCGGGCGCGCGCAGCTCCAGGCCGGGCGTGCGCGCCACCGCCGCATACAGCGCGGCACGGGTGTGGCGGTTCTCGGCGATATGGCCCAGGCTGTCGGCGCCCACCTCCTGCGCGTCGAAATGCAGCGAAAAGGGCGAGGCGGCTTTGCCCATCTGCCCGTCGGTGACCAGAATCTCGCGGATGGGCTGGGCATGCGGCGACAGGCCGTCCCACACCCCAAGGGCCGCCAGCATCCGCACGCTGGCATAGGCCAGGGCCGAGACGCGGCCGTCGAACTTCGGTTCCAGCACCGTGGCGGGCGGCGCGGCATCCACCACCAGCACCCGCATCCCGCCCTGCGCCAAGGCCAGGCCCAGCGGCAGCCCGACCATGCCGCCGCCCGAAATCACCACATCCACGCGCGTCATCTGCGCTCCTCGCCCTGAAAACAGGCCGCCCAAAAAACGGGCAATTACGCCTTACTGCACATTCCACAGGCATAACCCGCTGCCCGTTTTCGAGTCATGCTGGGTCGAAAATCCGGGAAATCCCTTTTATCACAAGCACTTGCCTGTCTTTCGCAGAGTTGGCCCGCTTCTTGATAAATCCTTAAAGGCCGGGGTTCTCCGGCAGCAGGCATAACCACGGAAGGACGGCAGATGAAGCTTATTACGGCGATCATCAAGCCCTTCAAGCTCGATGAAGTGCGCGAACAGCTTTCGGCGCTCGGCATTCAGGGCATGACGGTGACTGAGGTGAAAGGCTATGGGCGGCAAAAGGGGCACACGGAAATCTATCGCGGCGCGGAATATGCCGTGAGCTTCCTGCCCAAGCTCAAAATCGAAGTGGCGGTGAAGAGCGAGATGCTCGACGCGGTGATCGACACGGTCACCACGAAAGCCAAGACCGGCCAGATCGGCGACGGAAAGATTTTCGTCACCCCGCTCGAACAGGTCGTGCGGATCCGCACCGGCGAAACGGATGGCGACGCGCTGTAGGCCGAAAGCCACACGCGTCCAAAAGAGGACGAAAAAATGAACATGCAAAGTTTGAAGAAAGCGGGCGGAACGGCGCTTGCCGGTCTTGGCCTTCTTGCCCTGACCGCCGGGGCGGCCTTCGCCCAGGACGCGCCCAAGCTCGACAGTGGCGACACCGCCTGGATGCTCACCTCCACCGCGCTGGTGCTGCTGATGACCATTCCGGGCCTGGCGCTGTTCTATGGCGGTATGGTCCGCAAGAAGAACGTGCTGGCCACCGTGGCCCAGAGCTTCGGCGCCACCGCCCTGCTCTCGGTGCTGTGGATGGTCGTGGGCTACACCCTGGCCTTCAAGGCCAATGCCAGTGAAAGCATGAACCAGTTTGTCGGCGGCCTGGAATACATCTTCCTCAAGCCCCTGACCCTGGAATCGCTCAGCGGCACCATCCCGGAATCGCTGTTCATCGTCTTCCAGATGACCTTCGCCATCATCACCCCCGCCCTGATCGCGGGCGCGGTGGCGGACCGCATGAAGTTCTCGGCCTTCCTGTGGTTCGTCGGCCTGTGGCTGGTGATCGTCTATGCCCCCATCGCCCACTGGGTCTGGGGCGGCGGCTGGCTGGCCGGACTGGGCGCGCTGGACTTTGCCGGCGGCGCGGTGGTTCACCTGAACGCCGGTACCGCGGCCCTGGTCGCCTGTATCGTGCTGGGCAAGCGCCGCGGCTACGGCACCGAAAACATGTCGCCCCACAACCTGGTGCTGAGCGTCATCGGCGCCAGCCTGCTGTGGGTCGGCTGGTTCGGCTTCAACGCCGGTTCGGCCCTCACCTCCGGCTTCAATGCCGCCATGGCCATGCTGGCGACGCAGATCGCCACCGCGGCGGCGGCGCTGGCCTGGATGGTGGCCGAATGGATCATCGCCAAGAAGCCCAGCGTGCTGGGCATGATCTCGGGCGCGGTGGCGGGCCTTGTCGCCATCACCCCCGCGGCCGGTTTCGTGGACCCGGTGGGCGCCCTGTTCATCGGCCTGATCGCGGGCATCGTCTGCTACATCGCCGCCGTCTGGCTGAAGCGGGCGCTGGGCTATGACGACAGCCTGGATGCCTGGGGCGTGCACGGTGTGGGCGGCGCGGTCGGCGCCATCCTGACCGGCGTGTTCGCCAACAGCGCCATCAACTCGGCCGGTAAGGGCTGGCTGATTGACGGCAACTTCGCCCAGATGATGCCGCAGTTCATCAGCGTCATCGCGGTGTTCGTCTATTGCGCCATCGTCACCTTCATCATCCTCAAGGTGATCGACCTGATCGTGGGCCTGCGCGTCCCCGCCGAGGTCGAGGTTGAGGGCCTGGACATCAACCTGCACGGCGAGACCGTGCACGACTGAGCCTGGGTTTAACGGAAAAGAAAAAGGGCGGCTCATACGGGCCGCCCTTTTTTGTTTGGCGAAACCCCTCCGGTTTCAACTTCCGCTCGGCTGCTCCGGCTTACGCCGTCGCACGCGCCTCGCACGTTGAAACCACCTCCCCCTTTCATGCGCTTCGCGCAAAGGGGGAGGGTGGGCTGTGCTTCCATTAAAACCCCTCCGGCCTTCGCTGGCTTAACCGCGCTACGCGCTGGCCAGCTACGGCCACCTCCCCTTTCGGCGCGCTGACGCGCGCAAAGGGGAGGATGGTCTCTGGAATGCCTAATGGTCCTTATTCCGCAGGATGGTCGATGGTGACGCCGCGCGCCGCGAGCTGTTCCAGCACGCCGCCCTGGCGCAGCAGGGGGCCGATGCTGATGACCGCCACGCTCTTGCCCGGCGCCTTGAGGGCTTCGTCCAGGCCGCCCACGATCAGGCTGACGCTGAGGGCATTGATCGCCGCGGCCTGCTGCGAGGCGGTGGTGATGCATTCCAGCAGCCGCGTTTCGGCATAATGCGCCTTCACGGCGGCGATATTGCCGTCGGCCCAGGCCTCGGCGGCGGGGCGCGCCTGCTGCGCCATGCGTCCCGCATCGGCCACCGCCTGCGCCAGGCAGGGCCGCTGGCGGTCCTGCGGCAGCGCCAGCACCGTGCGGACCGTGGGCATCATCTCGAAACTGCCCATGCGGGTGATGCGGATGCGCGCGGCGCGGGCCATGCGTTCGACCGTGCGGCGTGGTTCGGCCCGCGACAGATCACGCGCATCCGTCAGGTCGCGCTGCAGCCGGATCGCCGCCACCAGCGGGGTATCCGTGGCGTAGCGGTCCGGGTCCTGCCGCGCCAGACCGCGCGCGGTGGCGAAATCGGCGCGCAGCGGTTCGGGCAGCGAAGCCTCCAGCGTCTGGCGGCGCGGCTGGCGCAACAGGTCGCCGTTCCACAGATAGAACCAGGCCGCGTCCACGAAATTGACATCGGGGGCGGGCGGCAGCAGCAACTGGCGCGCGCCCGCGAGGAAAGGTTTGAGGCTGTCGCGGTTCCATTGCAGGTCTTCGGGCATCGGCCCCACCGTGCCCAGGATCCAGGCCTCGCCGCCGCCGCGCCGCAGCCGCCAGATGGCGGGGCCGCGCCCCTCGGCCGTCACCACCACGGTTTCGACCGCGCCCCAGTCCTGCTGCGACCAGTTTTCCTGCACGGGCAGCGGCGCCTGCGCCCCGCCCAGCGTCAGGAGCAGGAACGAGACGGCAAGGCGGGCGGCGCGCGGCGGCAGCATGGCGGCAGGATGCACGGCCAGCCGGGCAAAATCATGATGCCGGCCGCTTATCTTTTTCCCGCGCCTTTGTCCTTGGGGCCGGACCCTTTAGATTGCCCGCCCTTGCCGGAGAATCCCGTGTCTCAGACCCTGATGTCCGCCCTGCCGCCCGGCCCCTTTGCCCGGCTGGCCGCCCTGCTGGGCGAGGAAAAGCCCGGACAGGCCCCGATCAGCCTGGCGATCGGCGATCCGTCGGGCGCGGTGCCCGGTTTCGTGCGCGCCGCGCTGGCGGACAGCGCGGACAGTTTCGGCAATTACCCGCCCATCCAGGGCACGGAGGACTGGCGCAAGGCGGCAGGCGCATGGCTGAACCGGCGCTTCGCCCTGGACGGCGCGCTGGATTCGGAGCGCCATGTGCTGCCGCTGAACGGCACCCGCGAGGGCCTGTTCAGCGTGCTGTTTCCCCTGATCCCCACGCGCAAGGCCGGGGCCGCGCCGCTCGTGGCGATGCCCAACCCCTTCTATCAATGCTATGCCGCCGCCGCGCTGGCGGCGGGGGCCGAGCCGCTTTATGTGCCCGCGTTGAAGGACAATGGTTTCCTGCCCGATTATGCGGGCCTGTCCGCCGCCGTGCTGGACCGCATCGCGGCGGTCTATGTCTGCAGTCCTTCCAATCCCGAAGGCGCGGTGGCGGACGAAGCCTATTGGCGCGGCCTGTTCGCGCTGGCGGACCGCCACGACTTCATCGTGCTGGCCGACGAATGTTACGCCGACATCTGGTTCGATGCGCCGCCCGCCTGCGCCCTGACGGAGCGGCACCGGCAGGGCGGCGGGTTCGCGCGGCTGCTGACCTTCCATTCCCTCTCCAAGCGGTCGGGCCTGCCGGGCCTGCGCTCCGGCATGGTGGCGGGCTGCGAAACGCTGATCGGCCGGTTCCGCGCCTTCCGCAACGTGGCGGGGCCGACCGTGCCGGGGCCATTGCTGGCGGCCTCGGCAGCGGCCTGGCGCGACGAGACACATGTCGAGGCGGGGCGGCAGGCCTATGCCCGCAAGATGGTGCTGGCGCAGGAGCTGCTGGGCAACCGGATGACGCGCCCGGGCGGCGGATTCTTCCTCTGGCTGGAGGTCGGAAACGGCGAGGATTTCGCGTTGCGGGCCTGGCGCGAACAGGGGGTCAGGCTGCTGCCCGGCGCCTATATGGGCCGGGAAAATTTACCGGGAAAAACCCAGTCAAACCCTGGCTTTTCCTATGTCCGGGTGGCCCTTGTTAATGACTTGTCAACCATTGCGGCCGCACTCGAAAGACTGAGGAAAATTCTGTAGCGGGCACAAGCCCGCCTCCCCCTTCTTGCGAAGCAAGGAAAGGGGGAGGTGGTTTCAGCGGGCGAGGCATGTGCGACGGCGGGAGCCGGAGCAGCCGAGCGGAAGCTGAAACCGGAGGGGGTCGAATATCATGGCTTCACGCATGGCCGGCGGCGTCTATCACCCGCGCGCGAAGGGCGGCGCGATGCAGGATGCGCTGGCCGATGCCAAGCGCGCCATGAACCGGCTGCTGCGGATGCTGACCCTGCGCGGCGCAGGCCTGGCGCTGGTGCTGGCCGCCGCCGCCGCGCTGGTGGCGCTGCTGTCCTATTCCGCCGACGATGCCAGCCTGAACAACGCCAATGTGCGCGAGGTTTCCAACCTGCTGGGCCCCTTGGGCGCGGTGGCGGCGGACCTGTTGCTGCAGATCTTCGGGCTGGCGGCGATCTTCTTCCTGGCGCCGCTGTTCGTCTGGGGCGCGCGCGCCCTGACCGGCCGCTCGCTGAAATACGCCATGTGGCGGCTGGTGGCCTGGCCGCTGGGCACCATCACCGTGGCGGCGGGCCTGGGCCTGTTTCCCCGCCCGGAACGCCTGCCCGCGGGCAGCGGCGGGCTGATCGGCATTGCCGCCGACGGGCTGGCGCAACATGCCGCCACCGTCTGGTCCACGCCGATGCTGGGCTGGCTGCTGCCGCTGCTGTTGCTGCTGGCGGGCCTGCCGCTGGCCTTCCTGGCCACGGGCCTGCGCGTCATGCCGTTGTGGCGCGGCATGATGGCCATTCCGGCGGGCGCGCTGTGGCTGGTGGAACTGGTCCGCACCCGCGACTTCTCCTGGAAGGGCGGCGCGCGCGATTACGACCATGAGGACGAGGACGGCGAATACGAAGACGATGACGAGGGTGCCTATCACCTGTCGGACGACGAGGATGACGACGACAGCCCCGGCGCGGCGCGGCCCGAACCGATCGCCGCCGCCCGCCTGGCCGAGCGCCAGAAGAATCGCGTCAAGCGCGATGCCCGCGCGCCGTCGCCCAGTAAGCGCGCCGAGCGCCAGCCCGCGCTGAACCTGGCCAATGGCGAGTACCAGCTTCCGGCGCTGGACCTTTTGGCCGAGCCGGTCGCGGTGAAGGACACCCATGCCCTGTCCGACGAGGCGCTGGAGGAAAATGCCCGCATGCTGGAAGCGGTGCTGTCCGACTTCGGCGTCAAGGGCCGCATCACCGCCGTGCGTCCCGGCCCGGTGGTGACGCTGTACGAATTCGAGCCGGCGGCGGGCGTGAAGTCCAGCCGCGTGATCAGCCTGTCCGACGATGTGGCCCGCTCCATGTCGGCGGTGGCGGCGCGCATCGCCACCATTTCCGGGCGCAATGTGATCGGCATCGAGCTGCCCAACCAGGTGCGCGAAACGGTCTATCTGCGCGAGATGTTCGCCAGCAACGATTACGACAAGGCGCGCGCGCCGCTGTCGGTGGTGCTGGGCAAGACCATCGGCGGCGAGCCGGTGGTGGCCGACCTGGCCAAGATGCCGCATTTGCTGGTCGCGGGTACAACCGGCTCGGGCAAATCGGTCGGCCTGAACACCATGATCCTGTCGCTGCTGTTCCGCATGTCGCCGCAGCAGTGCCGCCTGATCATGATCGATCCCAAGATGCTGGAACTGAGCGTCTATGACGGCATTCCGCACCTGTTGTCGCCCGTCGTCACCGATCCCAAGAAGGCGGTGGTGGCCCTGAAATGGGCGGTGAAGGAAATGGAAGACCGCTACCGCAAGATGTCCAAGATGGGCGTGCGCGGCGTGGAAGCCTTCAACGAGCGCATCAAGAAGGCCCGGGAAAAGGGCGAAACGCTCAAGCGCACGGTGCAGACCGGCTTCGACCGCGAGACCGGCAAGCCGGTCTATGAGGACGAGAATCTCGAATTCGAGGCCATGCCCTATATCGTGGTGATCGTGGACGAGATGGCCGACCTGATGATGGTGTCCGGCAAGGAGATCGAGGGCGCGATCCAGCGCCTGGCGCAGATGGCGCGCGCCGCGGGCATCCACCTGATCGCCGCCACCCAGCGCCCGTCGGTGGACGTCATCACCGGCACCATCAAGGCCAACTTCCCCACCCGCATTTCCTTCCAGGTCACCAGCAAGATCGACAGCCGCACCATCCTAGGCGAACAGGGCGCCGAGCAGCTGCTGGGCCAGGGCGACATGCTCTACATGGCGGCGGGCGGGCGCATCCGCCGCGTTCACGGCCCCTTCGTGTCGGACCACGAGGTGGAGGATGTGGTGCGCTTCCTCAAGACCCAGGGCGTGCCGGAATACCTGGATGCCGTCACCGAGGAAGCCGACGAGGACAGCGACGATCCCTATGCCGTGTTCGGCCAGGGCAACGGCAATTCCGGCGACGACCTGTATGACAAGGCGCTGGCGGTGGTGGCGCGCGACCGCAAGGCTTCCACGTCCTACATCCAGCGCCGCCTGCAGATCGGTTACAACCGCGCCGCCAGCCTGATCGAGCGCATGGAGCAGGAAGGCGTGGTGTCAGGCCCCAACCATAAGGGCGTGCGGGAAGTTCTGTTGCCGGATCACGACGACCGGTAAGGCACGC
>DASTMN010000077.1:0-10155 GCA_035714165.1 Rhizomicrobium sp. | reverse complement strand
GCGCGCCGCCGAACTGCCGCTCAGCCTGCAATCCTTTGGCGCGGGCAAGGCCCGTTCCAGCCACGAACTCTCCGCCGCCGGTGTCGCCGGCTTTTCGCTCCAGCCGCAGGTGGCCGCATCGCTGGGCAACCGCTCCGGCCTGTTCCTGGGCGAGACTGTTTTCACGCCGTCCTTCGCCAGCAGCACGGTGCTGTCGCCCAACATGGCGCTGGATGTCGCCAAGGGCATGGATGTCGGCACGCGCTTTTCCAGCTATGACCGCGCCCCGTCGCCTTTCCTGTCGGCGGTCACCGCGCCCTATCTCGATCTGGCCAATGGCGGCCGCTATACCGGCGTGACGCTGCTGCCGTCTGACAGTGTGAAGATGCGCCTGGGCGCGTCGGTCAACAGCGAGCGGCTTGATCGTTTCAGCTTCGATCCCATCCTGACCAGCGGCAACCTGGCGCTGTCCTATGATCCCAGCCAGACGCGCTCGCTGCTGGCGGGCCTGTCCTGGGACATTTCGCGTGCCATCGGGCTGGATGTCAGCGGCATTTCGGCCGAACGCAGCGGCGTGCCGATGGGCGTGGCCAATGCCTCGGCGCTGGCGCCGCGCGCCCTGACCAACGCCGTCAATGTCGCCGCCCGCGTGAATCTGGGACAGGGCTGGGTGACCACCGCCTCCTTCAGCGAGGGCATGACGCAGCTCGACCAGCGCGGCGGCCTCAAGTCCGACACGCGCGAGCAGTCCTATGCCATCGCCATCGCCAAGCATGGCCTGTTCGGCGAGGATGCGCTGGGCTTGTCGGTCAGCCGCCCTTCGCCCGGCATGGCGAACGGTTTCAGCAGCCTGATGGGCGGGGGCGACCTGCCGCCGCTGGTGATCGGGCGCGGCCAGTCACTGGGCGCGCGCGCGCCGGAAACCGATTTCCAGCTCGGTTATGTGACCAACTTCCTGGATGGCGCGGTGGCCTTGCAGACCAACGCCGCCTATCAGACCAATATCCAGGGCCAGCCCGGCGCCAACGCGCTGTCGCTGCTGAGCCGCGCGAAAATCAAGTTCTGATTTTCGCGGCCGTGGGCTAAAACCCACGCCACTTCATCCCCGTCTACCCGCCTCGTAAAGGAACCGCCAATGGCTGGCCCCCAGTTCGTCTACTACATGAAGGATTTGTCCAAGACCTATCCGGGCGGCAAGCAGGTTCTCAAGAACATCTACCTGTCCTTCTATCCGGGCGCCAAGATCGGCATCGTCGGCGTCAACGGCGCGGGCAAGTCCACCCTGATGAAGATCATGGCGGGGATGGACAAGGAATTCACCGGCGAAGCCTGGGCCGCCGACGGCATCCGCACCGGCTACCTGTCGCAGGAGCCGCAGCTCGATCCCGGCAAGACCGTCCGCGAGAACGTGATGGAGGGCGTCGCCAAGAAGCAGGCGCTGGTGGACCGCTACAACGAGATCGCGGCCAACTATACCGACGAAACCGCCGACGAGATGGCAAAGCTTCAGGACGAGATCGAGGCGCAGGGCCTGTGGGACCTGGACAGCCAGGTGGACCAGGCGATGGACGCGCTGCGCTGTCCCGATGGCGATGCCGATGTGGAAACCCTGTCGGGCGGCGAGCGCCGCCGCGTGGCCCTGTGCCGCCTGCTGCTGGATGCGCCTGACATCCTGCTGCTGGACGAACCCACCAACCATCTGGACGCGGAGTCCGTGGCCTGGCTGGAGGCGACGCTGCGCGAATACAAGGGCTGCGTGATCCTGGTCACCCATGACCGCTATTTCCTGGACAATGTGACCTCCTGGATTCTGGAACTGGACCGCGGCAAGGGCATTCCGCATGAGGGCAACTATTCCTCCTTCCTGGAAATCCAGGAAAAGCGCCTCAAGCAGGAAGCCAATGAGGAAGCCGCCCAGCAGCGCACCATCGCGCGCGAGCGGGAATGGATTCAGCAAAGCCCCAAGGCGCGCCAGGCCAAGAGCCAGGCCCGCATCAACCGCTATGACGAACTGGTGGCCAAAAGCCAGGACCAGCGCGGCGCCACTGCCACCATCATGATCCCGGTGGCCGAACGGCTGGGCGGTGTGGTGATCGAGGCCGAAGGCCTGGCCAAGGGCTTTGGCGACCGTCTGCTGTACGAGAATGTGAACTTCAAACTGCCGCCGGGCGGCATTGTGGGCGTGATCGGCCCCAACGGCGCGGGCAAGACCACGCTGTTCAAGATGCTGACCGGCGAGGAAAAGCCCGATGCCGGCACGCTCAAGGTCGGCGAGACGGTGCAGCTTGGCTATGTGGACCAGAGCCGCGACGCGCTGGATCCGGGCAAGACGGTGTGGGAGGAAATATCAGGCGGCACCGACATCATCGAGTTCGGCAAGACCAAGATCAACAGCCGCGCCTATGTCGGTGCCTTCGCCTTCAAGGGCGGCGACCAGCAGAAGAAGGTCGGCCAGTTGTCGGGCGGCGAGCGCAATCGCGTGCATCTGGCCAAGATGCTCAAGTCGGGCGCCAACGTCCTGTTGCTGGACGAACCGACCAACGACCTGGACGTGGACACGCTGCGCGCCCTGGAAACGGCGCTGGAGGATTTCGCCGGCTGCGCCCTGATCATCAGCCATGACCGCTGGTTCCTGGACCGCATCGCCACCCACATGCTGGCCTTCGAGGGCGACAGCCATGTGGAATGGTTCGAGGGCAACTATCAGGACTATGAAGCCGACAAGAAGCGCCGGCTGGGCGTGGATGCCGACCAGCCGCACCGGATCAAGTACAAACGGTTCACCCGCGCCTGAACGGCGCTTTTGCGTCCTGAGAAATGGAAAAGGCCCGGCGAAACGCCGGGCCTTTTTTATGCGTCGCGCAAAAGACCGGCGCTAATTGGCGGACTTGCTGAGGTTCGCCGACAGGTCGCTCAGATGGGCGATCAGGGTGCGGATATTGCCGTTATTCTGGCCCAGGAAGGAGACGAACTGGTCGCGCTGTTCCAGCGACAGCCAGATGCCCGCCACCGACACATCCACCAGCACGGGGCTGCCGCCATCGGTGCGGATGCGGAAATCCACTTCCAGCGGCGCCTGGCTCTTGCTGGGGTCGATCAACTGGGTGGCCACGATATAATCGGTAGGCGCGCGCTGCTGGCTGCCGATCACCTTGATGGTCTGGCCGGAATAGCGGGCGAAATAGGACTGGTAGGCGGCGGTCGCATAATCCTTGAAGGCCACGGTAAAGGCTTCCACATCGGCGGGGGGCGCGGTGCGGCGATACTGGCCCAGCGTGAACAGGGCGATGCGGCGGGTGTCCACCAGCGCCAGCAGGAAGCTCTGGAACTGATCGCGGCGCTGGGCGCTGCTCAGCGACTTGTTGTTCAGGATCGCCAGGCCCTTTTGCAGGTTCTGGTCCACGAAGGTTTCCGCCACGTTGGCGGCGGCAGCGGGCTGGGCGGCCATCAGGGGCACGGCCAGGGCCATCGCCAGGGCCAGCACGGCGCGGCGCATCAGGGGCGTGGAGAGCATGAGGGTCTGTATCTTTCCTGTTTGAACGATGTTCGCGTGTTGCTGTGGCAAGTTCAAGGCGGCTGTGTGACCGGCCCCGGTCCTGATAATCCCTCAAAAATCCGGCAGTTCCGGCGGCTTCTCGCCGGCGCGGCCATTGCGGATCTGCTCGTTGCGATACTGGCGGTAGAAGTTGCGGAGCGAGGCGTAATAATCCACGGAATTGCGCTGGATGCCCTGCACCGTCTCCCAGGTCTGGGAGCGCAGGTCCAGCAGGGTGAAATAGCCCCGGCCCGCCGCCCACCAGACATGCTGCTTCATATGGATGAAGTTGGTGGGGTCGATGGTCCAGTCCAGCGCCAGCCCGGCGGCGTCGCGCGGGTTGGACGGCCCGAAGAACGGCAGCACCAGATAGGGGCCTTCCTTGGCGCCCCAGACCGCGAAGGTCTGGCCCATATCCTCGCCATGGCCGGGAATGCCCATTTTGGTGGCCGGATCGAGGAAGCCGCCCAGCCCCAGCGAGCTGTTGATGACGAAACGGCCCACCGACTGGGCGCCGCGCGTCACCTCGCCCTGCAGCATGTCGTTCACGAAAATGATAGGCAGCGACAGGTTGCCCAGGAAGTTGTGCACGCCCTTGCGGCCGGTTTCGGGCACCAGCACGAAATAGAGGCCCACCGTGGGGATGACGAAATACTTGTCGATCTTGGCGTTGAACTTCAGCGTGTCGCGGTTCATCTGCTCATAGGGATCGCGGGCCGCCAGGGCCTCGTGCGTGGGCGGTCCATAGGCGCAGGCCGAAACGGCCAGCGCACACACCATCAGAACTAGCGCCCGCAACCCGCGCATATCCACCGGACATCCTTGATTTGCGGGGGTTCTGCCGGTTTTGGGGTCGCAAATCCAGCCCCTTGCGATTCCGCTGCCGCAGAGCATATAAAGATATGTTTATATGTGAGACGGATCTTGGATCGACTGGTTTCCATGCTGCGTGCCGCGGGCGATCCCACCCGGTTGCGCCTGCTTCTGCTGCTCCGCCAGGCGGAACTGACGGTGAGCGAGCTGATCGAGATTGTGGGCCAGTCCCAGCCGCGTGTCTCGCGCCATCTCAAGCTGCTGGGCGAGGCGGGGCTGGTGGAACGCTTCAAGGAAGGAAGCTGGGTCTTCTGCCGCGCCGCCGACCGGGGCATGGGGGCGGAACTGGGCGCGGCCATCGCTGCCCTGGCCGATCCGCAGTCCCAGGAGGCCGACAAGGCGCGGCTGGCCACGGTCCGCCAGAACCGCGCCGCCGCCGCCGCCGCCTATTTCAAGTCGAACGCCGCCGAATGGGAGCGCATCCGCGCCCTTCATGCGCCGGAAAAGGATGTGGAGGCGGCGATCATGCGCCATCTCACCGCGCGGCCCATCGTAAACCTGCTGGATGCCGGCACCGGCACCGGGCGGATGCTGGAACTGCTGGCGCCCCATGCCACGCGCGCCGTGGGCATCGACGTCAGCCCCGACATGCTGGCCATTGCCCGCGACCGGCTGCTGCGCGCGACGGTGCAGAATGCCCAGGTACGGCTGGGCGACACCTATCGCATGCCCTTCCCCAACGGGAACGTGGCGGGCAATCCGGGTTTCGATGTCGTCCTGTTCCACCAGGTGCTGCATTACCTGGACGATCCGGGCGCGGCGGTGGCCGAGGCCGCGCGCGTGATGGCGCCGGGCGGACGGCTGCTGATCGCCGACTTCGCCAGCCACAGGCTGGAGTTCCTGCGCGACGAGTTCGCGCATCGCCGCCTGGGCTTTTCGGACCGCGAAGTGGACGGCTGGTTCCTGGGCGCGGGCCTGCAACCCGCCAGCGTGGAGACCATTGCGCCGCAGGGCGTCAAGGGCGAGAAGCTCTCCGTCAAGCTGTGGCTTGCCGCCGCCAGGACGAAAACCAAGACCATCACCGGAAAAGACAGCAAATGAGCCTGGAAAAACTGATCTCCGATCCCAGTCCGCTTCAGGTTTCGTTTGAATTCTCGCCGCCCCGGACCGACGAGGCGGAAGCCCGGCTGTGGGACGCGATCCGCCGTCTGGAGCCGCTGGCGCCCGCCTTCGTGTCGGTGACCTATGGGGCCGGCGGCACCACCCGCGAGCGCACCCATCACACCGTCCGGCGCATCGTGGAGGAAACCACGCTGAAGCCCGCCGCGCACCTGACCTGCGTGGGCCATAGCCGGGGCGAGATCGACGATATCGTGCGCGGCTATTGGGATGCGGGCATCCGTCATATCGTGGCGCTGCGCGGCGACATGCCGGACATGACAGGTGCCTACCAGGCCCATGCCGACGGCTATCAATCCACGCCGGAACTGATCGCGGGCATCAAAAGGATCGGCGATTTCGAGGTCAGCGTTTCTTTCTATCCCGAACGCCATCCGGATTCGCCCAGCCACGGCCATGACATCCGCCTGCTGAAGGAGAAGATGGATGCGGGCGCCACCCGCGCGCTGGGCCAGTTCTGTTTCGACAACGACCTGACGGCGCGCTTCCGCGACGATGCGGTGGCGGCGGGCATCACCATTCCGGTGGTGCCCGGCGTGATGCCCACCACCAACTTCACCGGCGTGGCGCGCATGGCGCAGCGGGCGGGCGCGTCCATCCCCGCCTGGCTGGCCAAGGCCTTTGAAGGGCTGGACGAGGATGTGGAAACCCGCCGCATTGTTGCCGCCACGGTGCTGGCCGATCAGGTCAGCGCGCTGCGCGCCCGTGGGTTCGGGCAGTTCCATTTCTATACCCTCAACCAGGCCAACCTGACCTATGCGGCCTGCCGCATCCTGGGCATCCGCCCCTAGTACCCACTTCGTACCAAGGAATAGAGCATGTCTTTCACCCGCGACGCCCGCATTGCCTGGATGAAGGCGGAGGCGAAAAAGCGCCTGCTGCTGCTGGACGGTTCCTGGGGCGTGATGATCCAGGGCTTCAAGCTGGGCGAGGAGGATTTCCGGGGCGCGCGTTTCGGCAATCATCCCTCGGAACTGAAGGGCAACAACGATCTTCTGACCCTGACCCGGCCGGAGATCATCCAGGATATCGGCCGCCAGTATTTGCAGGCGGGCGTGGATTTCATCGAGACCAACACCTTCAACTCCAACTTCACCAGCCAGGAGGATTACGGCCTGGGCCATCTGGTGGCCGAGCTGAACGAGGCGGGCGCACGGCTGGCCCGCGACCTGTGCGACGAATTCTCCACCAGCGACCGGCCGCGGCTGGTGGCGGGTGTTCTGGGCCCGGCCAACCGCACCGCCAGCATATCGCCCGACGTCAACGATCCGGCCTTTCGCGGCATCACCTTCGACCAGCTACGCGAAACCTATCGCGAGGGCGCGCGCGGCCTGATCCGGGGCGGCAGCGATGTGCTGATGATCGAGACGGTGTTCGACACGCTGAACTGCAAGGCGGCGATCTATGCCATCGAGGAAGTGTTCGAGGAGATGGAGGTGCGCCTGCCGGTGTGGATTTCCGGCACCATCACCGACCTGTCGGGCCGCACCCTGACCGGCCAGACGCCCACCGCCTTCTGGCATTCGGTGCGCCATGCCGATCCTTTCGCCATCGGCCTGAACTGCGCGCTGGGCGCCAAGGAATTGCGGCCTTATGTGGCCGAGCTGGCCGGGGCCTGCGACACGCTGGTGTCGGCGCATCCCAATGCGGGCCTGCCCAACGAATTCGGCGGCTATGACGAGACGCCGGAACAGATGGCGGAGATGATCGAGGAGTTCGCCCGTTCCGGCCTGGTCAATATCGTGGGTGGCTGCTGCGGCACCAAGCCGGAACATATCGCCGCCTTCGGCCAGGCGATCGCGGGCGTCACCCCGCGCGCCATCCCGGAAAAGCCCAAATACCTGCGCCTGTCGGGGCTGGAGCCGTTCACCCTCACGCCCGACATCAATTTCGTCAATGTCGGCGAGCGCACCAACATCACCGGCAGCGCCAAGTTCCGCAAGCTGATCACGGCGGGCGATTACGAAGGCGCGCTGGCGGTGGCGCGCGAGCAGGTCGAGAACGGCGCCCAGGTCGTGGACGTCAACATGGACGAGGGCATGATCGACGGCGAGGCGGCGATGACCCGCTTCGTCAACCTGATCGCCTCTGAGCCCGACATCTCCAAGGTGCCGCTGATGATCGACAGTTCCAAGTGGAACGTGATCCAGGCGGGCCTGAAATGCTGCCAGGGCAAGGTGATCGTCAATTCCATCTCGCTGAAGGAGGGCGAGGAGGCGTTCCTGGAACACGCCCTGGAAGTGCGCCGCTTCGGCGCCGCCGTGGTGGTGATGGCGTTCGACGAGGTCGGCCAGGCCGACACCAAGGAACGCAAGATCGAGATCTGCAACCGCGCCTACCGCCTGCTGGTGGAGAAGCTGAACTTCCCGCCGGAAGACATCATCTTCGATCCCAACATCTTCGCCGTCGCCACCGGCCTGGAAGAGCATAATGAATATGGCAAGGCCTTCGTCGAGGCCTGCGAGGTCATCCGGCGCGAAAATCCGCATGCCCATATCTCGGGCGGCGTTTCGAACTTCTCCTTCTCCTTCCGGGGCAACGAGAAGGTGCGCGAGGCGATGCACAGCGTCTTCCTCTTCCACGCCATCAAGGCGGGTATGGATATGGGCATCGTCAATGCCGGCCAGTTGCAGGTCTATCAGGACATTCCCACCGCGCTGCGCGAGGGCATCGAGGATGTGTTCTTCAACCGCCGCGCCGACGCCACCGAGCGGCTGCTGGAACTGGCGCAACAGTTCAAGGGCGGGACGGGGCAGGCCAAGGTGGAAGACCTGGCCTGGCGCGAACTGCCGGTCAACGAACGCATCAGCCATGCGATGGTGCAGGGCATAGACGCCTATATCGTGGATGACACCGAAGAGGCCCGGCTGGCGGCGGAAAAGCCCCTGCATGTGATCGAAGGGCCGCTGATGTCGGGCATGAATGTGGTCGGCGACCTGTTCGGGTCGGGCAAGATGTTCCTGCCCCAGGTGGTCAAGTCGGCCCGCGTGATGAAGAAGGCGGTGGCCTATCTGCTGCCCTTCATGGAGGACGACAAGTCCTCGGCTTCCGAAAGCGCGGGCAAGATCATCATGGCGACGGTGAAGGGCGATGTGCACGACATCGGCAAGAACATCGTGGGCGTTGTCCTGCAATGCAACGGCTATGAGGTGGTGGACCTGGGCGTGATGGTGCCGCCGCAGAAGATTCTGGACGCCGCCCGGGAGCACAAGGCCGATATTATCGGCCTGTCCGGCCTGATTACCCCCTCGCTGGACGAGATGGTGTTCGTGGCGTCGGAGATGGAGCGCCAGGGCTTCGACATTCCGCTGCTGATCGGTGGCGCGACCACCTCCAAGGTGCATACGGCGGTGAAGATCGATCCCAGCTATCGCCGGGGCCAGACCGTCTATGTCACCGACGCCAGCCGCGCCGTGGGCGTGGCGTCCAGCCTGTTGTCCCGGGATACCGGCGGCAGCTATGCCGCGGGCATTCGCGCCGACTACGAGAAGATCGCGGCGGGCCATGCCAGCCAGCGCGGTGGCGGCAAGCGGCTGTCCATCGCCGAGGCCCGTGCCAACCGCGCCACGCCGGATTTCAGCAAGGTCGCGCCCGCGCCGAAGTTCTTCGGCACCCGCGTGTTCGACGATTACGACCTGGCCGAACTGGCGCGCTATATCGACTGGTCGCCTTTCTTCCAGACCTGGGAACTGGCCGGGCCGTATCCGGCCATCCTCACCGACGACAAGGTAGGCAAGGCGGCGACCGACCTGTTCAACGACGCCCAGAAGATGCTGAAGAAGGTCATTGACGAGAAGTGGCTGACCGCCCGCGCGGTGATCGGCTTCTGGCCCGCCAACAGCGACCCCAAGGATGTGGACGACATTCTGGTGTTTGGCGACAAGGCGCGGAAGGTCCCCATCCACACCCTGCACACCCTGCGCCAGCAGATGGCGCGCGAAAAGGGCCGTCCCAACCTGGCCCTGTCCGATTTCATCGCGCCCAGGGGCGTGGCCGAGGATTATATCGGCGGCTTCGCGGTGACGGCGGGCATTGGCGAAGAAAAGCATCTGGAAGCCTTCCGCGGCGCCAAGGACGATTATTCCGCCATCCTGCTGTCGGCGCTGGCCGACCGCCTGGCGGAAGCCTTTGCCGAACGGATGCACGAAAAGGTCCGCACCGATTACTGGGGATATGCCGCGGGCGAGACCTTCAGCAATGACGAACTGATCAAGGAAGCCTATCAGGGCATCCGGCCCGCGCCGGGCTATCCCGCCCAGCCGGAACATTCCGAAAAGGCCACCCTGTTCAAGCTGCTGGACGCCGAGCACAAGGTCGGCATCAAGCTGACCGAAAGTTATGCCATGTGGCCGGGGTCGTCGGTGTCGGGCTTCTATTATGCCCATCCCGAAAGCCGCTATTTCGGCGTGGGCAAGATCGAGCGCGATCAGGTTCAGGATTATGCCGCGCGCAAGGGCTGGAGCCTGGAGGAGGCCGAACGCTGGCTGGCGCCGCTGCTGAACTACAACCCCCGCGCCGTGGATGCCGCCTAGGTGAAAGCGGCGCGGCTGGTGGCATTGCTGGTGGTGGCGGCGGGGATCGTGCTGGCGATCCTCTATCGCGACGTGATCGACCCGCGCGCCATCCGCGACGCCATCGCCGCCAATCCC
>DASTMN010000076.1:0-15741 GCA_035714165.1 Rhizomicrobium sp. | reverse complement strand
CGCGCCTCGATGGACGCGAACAGCCTGCCGCGCGCCTCCATCGCCGTGGCCAGGCTGTCCAGGCGGTCGCAGACCTCGGCGCGGGTGACATCCACGAAACCGCTGCGGCGCATGCGGTGTTGCAACTGGGCCAGCCGGTGGAGCCGCTGCAGCAGCGGCGTCTTGGCATCGTGGAAATGAGTCTCGAAGGCCGCCGAATTCAGCACCGGCATCACATAGGTGGCCAGCTGGCGCTTGTTCTCCGCGCCGATGATGTTTTCTTCCACGAACAGGAGGCGCTCGATCTTCTCGTCCGGCGCGGCCTCGGCGATATACTGGCCCAGCGCTTCCTGCATCACCAGCCGCCGGGAGCGCAGGGTGAAGGCGGCGATCAGGTCTTCATGGCTGAGATACTTGCCGATGCCCATCACGATGCGGTTGGCGATGCCGCGCAGGGTCTTCAGCTCGTCCACCATGAATTCGGGGCACAGCCGTTTGTTGCTCTTGAACTCGGCGATGATGCGCCCGGCCACGGCGGTGCGCGCCTCGGGCAGGTCGTCGGCGGCGAAGTGATGCGTCAGGGCAGCCAGTCCCCGGCCGCGCGCCCCGTCTTCAGGTGTCTGGCCCAGGAACAGCGTGACCAGCCGGTTCAGCGCCTGGCCCAGATTCTCCGACGGTCCCATCAGTTCGTGCAGGGCCGCCGAGCCGGACAGGCATTCGGCCAGGATCGCGTCCACGCTGGACAGCACCAGCCTGCGCGGGGCGTCCTCGCCGGGCGCGTCCTCCATGATGGTGATCAGCATCAGGATTTTCTCGTCCCAGCCGCGCGCATCCGTCAGGTGCCGCGCCAGCGCACCGTTGAACAGATAGGCAGCATCCATCTGGCCCGCCAGCCTGCGCGCCAGTTCGGCGAACTGGTCGGGGCGCGGATCGGGAAACAGGCCCTTGCGCTGGTCGCGATAGACGCGGTTGCAGGCCTGGGTGACCAGCTCGTTCAGGCTTTTGACGATCTGCTGCACCGGGGTGGTGGTGCTGGCGGCCTGCGCCACCGCGATCTTCTGGATGGCATGCTGGTACAGGGTGCCGGTGGCTTCCAGCTTTTCCAGCATGTCGGCGCGGTGGATCAGTTCGGTGATGGTGATCCGGTTGCGCATCAGGAATTCGCCCAGCAGGCGGGCCATGGTCTGGCGCGCATGATAGGAATACAGGTCGTCCGGCTTGAAGCAGGGCAGGGCGTGCGGCGCGTCTTCCTGCGCCGGGGCCACCGTCACCTGGTTGTGGCCGTCCTCGAAAATCTTCAGCGAGAGATAGTCGCCGGTCTCGTCGTTATAGGTTTCCTTGACCACCTTGACGCCGGTGGCCTTCTCGCCCGCCATCAGGCCCTGCGCCATGGCGATGGCGTTTTCGCGCGACGCCACGATCTCGTGCATCGTCCAGCCGCCCTTTGCGCCGACGCGGCGGAAAACCTCGTAATGAATCTGGCGTGCCATGCGGGGATGGTGCCGCGCCCCGCTTTAAAGCGCGGTTAACCGTGCCGGGACAGGTCGCGGATCGGCGCATCGCGGCCGCAGAGCGGGCAGGCGGGGTCCTTGGGCAGGCCCAGGGTACGGAACGTCCCGGCCAGGGCGTCGAAGCGCGTCAGCCGCCCGGCCATGCCCGTGCCCGCGCCGGTGATCTCCTTGAGCACTTCCAGCGCCTGCAGGCTGCCCATCACCCCCGTGGCGGCCCCCAGCACCCCCGTCTCGGCGCAGTCGGGTGCGGCCTCGGGCGGTTCGGCAAACAGGCAGCGATGGCAGGGGCAGCCGGGCAGCCAGCCCTTCCAGGTGGCAAGCTGGCCCGCAAAGCCGGTCACCGCCGCCGAGACCAGCGGCTTTTGCGCCAGAAAGCAGGCATCGCCCAGCAGGAAGCGGGTGGCGGCATTGTCGGTGCCGTCGGTCACCAGGTCATAATCGGCGATCACCGCCATCACATTGCCGGCGGTCAGGCGGACCGGATGCGGGGTCACGGCAGTGCCGGGATTGAGGGCTTCCAGCGCCGCCGCGCCCGCCGCCACCTTGGGGCGGCCGACATCGCCACTGCGGAACAGGATCTGGCGCTGCAGGTTGGACAGGCTGACCGTGTCGTCGTCCGCCAGCCCCAGTGTGCCCACGCCCGCCGCCGCCAGATAGAGGGCGCAGGGGCTTCCCAGCCCGCCCGCGCCCACCACCAGCACCCGCGCGGCGCGGATGCGGGCCTGGCCGGGACCGCCAATCTGGCGCAGCACCAGATGGCGGGCATAGCGGTCCAGTTCCTGGTCGGTCAGGGACATTAAGTCATGGTCCTCAACTACTTACCGCGCAGCATGGCGTGCAGCATAAACCGCCCTGCTGCGCCCTTTGCTGCAGCATAAGCCGCAGCATTTCAGGCCCGGCGATAGACCCAGACCCGCGCGGGCGGGATGTTGTTCAGCACAAAGGCCGCCCGGCTGACGCTGTAACCGGCGGGCGGGGCCACCGGCGAATGCAGGCCATAGGAAAACTGGATCAGCGGCGCGCCGGGGGCCAGCCGGGCGATCAGCCCGTCCATATAGGCGGCGCGCCGGGCGTGCGGGAAGTTCAGCAGGGGAATGCCGGAAACGATGGCCGCGAACGGCTCCGGGTGGCGGTCGCCCAGTGTCGCATCCAGGTCGAAGGCGTCGCCCTGGATCACCCGCACGGCGGGAAAGCGGGCGGCGTTGTGGCGGGCCAGGTCCTCGTCATATTCGATAAGGGTCAGCCGGTCCGGCGGAACGCCCCGTTCCAGCAGCGCCCTGCTGATGACCCCGGTGCCGGGGCCGACTTCCAGCACCGGCCCGGCCAGCGGGTCCACCTGTCGGGCGATGGCGGCGGCCAGAGCCGGACTGGACGGGGCGATCGCCCCCACGCTTTTGGGGCGGGCGATCAGGGCCCGCAGGAAGCGCAGATTGTCGGCAAGCGGGAAAGTCGGCGCGGTCAAGGGGTGGCCCTGTGGTGGCGGCTGGGAGGGGAACTTTAGACGCTAAACCCCGCCGTTCCAAAACTCTTTCAGCCTGGCAAGGAAACCCTCCGCTTCGGGGTGGGTTCCCGCCTGGCTCTCGCCGTCGAACTCGCGCAGCAGCTCTTTCTGCCGCTTGGTCAGCTTGACCGGGGTTTCCACCGCCAGCTCGACATAGAGATCGCCCTTCTGAGCGCTGCGCAGCACCGGCATGCCCTTGCCGCGCAGGCGGAACTGCCGCCCCGGCTGGGTACCTTCGGGGATCGCCACCCTGGAGCGCCCGCCATCCAGCGTCGGCACCTCGATGGCCCCGCCCAGGGCGGCGGTGACGAAGCTGACCGGCGCGCGGCAATGCAGGTCGTGGCCGTCGCGCTGGAAGATCGGATGCTCGGCCACCGACAGGAAGATGTAGAGGTCGCCATTGGGACCGCCATTGGAGCCGGCGGCGCCTTCGCCCGACAGGCGGATGCGGGTGCCTTCCTCCACGCCCGGCGGCACATCCACCGTCAGGGTGCGTTCCTTCTGCACCAGGCCCGCGCCCTTGCAGGTCTTGCAGGGATTGCGGATCACCTTGCCGCTGCCGCGGCACTGGCTGCAGCTGCGTTCGATGGTGAAGAAGCCCTGGGTGGCGCGGACCTTGCCGTGCCCGGCGCAGCCGGGGCAGGTCTCGGCGCTGGTGCCCGGCTCCGCGCCGCTGCCGGTGCAGGCCTCGCAGGCCAGCATGGTGGGCACCTTGATCTCGGCGCTGCGGCCGGTGAAGGCCTCCTCCAGCGTGATTTCCAGATTGTAGCGCAGGTCCTGGCCGCGGTTGGACCGCTTGCCCCGGCCCATGCCGCCCATCATCTGGCCGAAGATATCCTCGAAGACATCGCCGAAGCTGCCGAAATCGCCGAACGGATTGCCGCCGCGCGCCCCGCCCGCCGCACCCATCCCGCCCTCGAAGGCGGCATGGCCGAAACGGTCATAGGCGGCGCGCTTCTGATCGTCCTTCAGGACGTCATAGGCCTCGTTGATTTCCTTGAACTTGATTTCGGCGGTGTGGTCGTCCGGATTCTTGTCCGGGTGGAACTTCATCGCCAGCTTGCGATAGGCCGATTTCAGCGTGACGCCGTCACAGCCTTTGGTGACTTCCAGGGTCTCGTAATAACAACGCTTGGTGCTCATGCTTGAATCCGGCAACCCCCTCCGGCTTCAACTTCCGCTCGGCTGCTCCGGCGTCCCGCCGTCGCACGTGCCTTGCTCGTTGAAGCCACCTCCCCCTTGCCTGCGCTGCGCGCGCAAGGGGGAGGGTGACCTGTGCTTTACGACTTCTTGGAGTCGTCCACTTCCTCGAAGTCGGCATCCACCACATTGTCGTCGGCGGTGTTCTGCGCGCCGTCGGCGGCGGCGTCGGCCGCGGCGGCTTCACCCTGTTGGGCCTTGTACATGGCCTCGCCCAGCTTCATCGAAGCCTGTGCCAGGGTGTTGGTCTTTTCCTTGATGGCCTCGGCATCGTCGCCGGTCACCGCATCCTTCAGTGCGGCCAGCGCGGCCTCGATGGCGGTCTTGTCGGCCGCGTCCACCTTGTCGCCATGTTCGCCCAGCGCCTTTTCCGTGGAATGGATCAGGGCGTCGGCCTGGTTCTTGGCCTCCACAGCCTCGCGGCGCTTCTTGTCGTCGGCGGCATGGGATTCGGCGTCCTTCACCATCTTCTCGATGTCGGCGTCCGACAGGCCGCCGCTGGCCTGGATGCGGATCTGCTGCTCCTTGCCGGTGGCCTTGTCCTTGGCCGTCACCGACACGATGCCGTTGGCGTCGATGTCGAAGGTGACTTCGATCTGCGGCACGCCGCGCGGCGCGGGCGGGATGCCGGTCAGGTCGAAGCGGCCCAGGCTCTTGTTGTCGGCCGCCATCTCGCGCTCGCCCTGGAACACGTTGATGGTGACCGCGCCCTGGTTGTCCTCGGCGGTGGAGAAGATGTTGCTCTTCTTGGTCGGGATGGTGGTGTTGCGGTCGATCAGGCGGGTGAAGACGCCGCCCAGCGTCTCGATGCCCAGCGACAGCGGGGTGACGTCGAGCAGCAGCACGTCCTTGACTTCGCCCTTCAGCACGCCGCCCTGGATGGCCGCGCCGATGGCGACGACTTCATCGGGGTTGACGCCCTTGTGCGGCTCCTTGCCGCCAAAGATCTGCTTCACGGCTTCCTGCACCTTGGGCATGCGGGTCATGCCGCCGACCAGGATGACTTCGTCGATCTGGCTGGCGGTGACGCCGGCATCCTTCAGCGCCTGCTTCACCGGGCCGACGGTCTTCTGGATCAGGTCGTCCACCAGCTTTTCCAGCGTGGCGCGGGTGATCTTGATGGTCAGGTGCTTGGGGCCCGAGGCGTCCGCCGTGATGAAGGGCAGGTTCACCTCGGTCTGCTGGGCGCTGGACAGTTCGATCTTGGCCTTTTCGGCGGCGTCCTTCAGGCGCTGGAGCGCCAGGCGGTCCGAGCGCAGGTCGATGCCGTTTTCCTTCTTGAACTCGTCGGCCAGGAAGTTGACCAGGCGGGTGTCGAAGTCCTCGCCGCCCAGGAAGGTGTCGCCGTTGGTGGACTTCACCTCGAACACGCCGTCGCCGATTTCCAGCACGGACACGTCGAAGGTGCCGCCGCCAAGGTCATAGACGGCGATGGTCTGGCCCGCGCCCTTCTTGTCCATGCCATAGGCCAGGGCGGCCGCGGTCGGCTCGTTGATGATGCGCAGCACTTCCAGGCCGGCGATCTTGCCGGCGTCCTTGGTGGCCTGGCGCTGGGCGTCGTTGAAATAGGCGGGCACGGTGATGACGGCCTGCGTCACCTTCTCGCCCAGATGGGCCTCGGCGGTTTCCTTCATCTTCTGCAGGATGAAGCCGGAGACTTCCGACGGGCTGTACTTCTTGCCGTCGCGGCCCGCGACCCAGGCATCGCCATTGTCGGCCTTGACGATCTTGTAGGGGACCATGCCCATGTCCTTCTGGGTCATGGGATCGTCGAAGCGGCGGCCGATCAGGCGCTTGATGGCGAAGAAGGTGTGTTCGGGATTGGTGACGCCCTGGCGCTTGGCGGGCTGGCCGATCAGGCGCTCGCCATCGGGCGCGAAGGCGACGATGGAGGGGGTGGTGCGGGCGCCTTCCGCATTCTCGATGACCTTGGGGGCCGAGCCTTCCATCACCGCCACGCAGGAGTTGGTGGTGCCAAGATCGATGCCGATTACTTTAGCCATTGCATGTTCCTCTCATTGGGCACGGCGTCCTGGCCCCTGACGGCGGCCCTCCGGTCCATCCCATTGAATTCTTTGACATAACCGACGCCGGGCCAAAGCCCCTGCCGGCACAGGCGGTATATAGGGAGGCTGGCAACCCTTGCCAAGGCTCCGCTGCGATTCGCGGCGCGGCACAGGCTCGCGGGGCTTTTTTAAAAGAGAGCCAGCACAGGCCATCCTCCCCCTTGTGCGCGCAGCGCACCCAAAGGGGGAGGTGGTTTCAGCGAGCGAAGCGCGCGCAGGCGAAAGCTGAGCACGCGAGCGAAAGCTGAAACCGGAGGGGGTAAACCAAAAAACTACAGATCCGGCAGATCTGTCGGCGCGCCTTCGGCGTCGTTGCCGCGAATCTTGGCGTTGCGGCTCTGGCGATAGAGGTTGCGCACCGTGGCATAGAAGTCGATCGAGGTGCGTTCCAGCGTCTCGACCTGATCCATGCGCCGTTCCACCGTATCGATCACCCGCGCGCCCTGGCGGGCCAGCAGCAGGGTGCTGCGCCCCTCGAAGCGCGCCCAGGTGAAGGGGTCCATCAGGCTGTCGCCCACCGCGCCCACGATATCACGCGGCGGCTTGGGGCCCAGCACCGGCAGCACGACATAGGAGCCTTCGGCGGCGCCCGCCTTGCCCATCGTCACGCCGAAATCATTGTCGTGATAGGGCAGGCCGATCTTGCTGGCCACGTCGATCAGCCCGCCGATGCCGACGGTGGAATTGACCACCATCCGGCCCAGCGTGGTGGCGGCCTTTTCGGCGTCACCCTGCAGCACATCGTTGGCGAACACCACCGGCGACTGCATGTTGGTGATGGCGTTGTGCACGCCGTCGCGCACCGGCTCGGGCGCGACCGCGCGATAGGCATTGCCCACGGGGCGTCCGACATTGCGCTCCAGCCACATGTCGAAAGCGAAGACATCGCGGTTGGTGGATTCCCAGGGATCGTTCTGGGCCAGCGAATCCGCGCTGGGCGTGGCGCAGGCGCTCACACCCAGGACGGTTACCAGCGCGAAGGCGGCGGCGGCGGAAATCTTCATGCCTTTACCAACCATCCGGCGGCAAAGGACGGAAGTGCCTGGCGGGGAATTTTGCGGATTAGCGTTAATTTCGGGCGTCATGGCTCAGCGGTTCAATTGCCAGAAGGCATGGTTGAGAACGGTTGCGAAGGAAGTCCAGCCCAGATAGGGCAGCATCAACAGCCCCGCCAGGCGGTCGCGCCGCCAGAACAGGATGGTGGTGACCAGGATGGCGGCATCCAGCAGCAGGATTTCGGCCAGCGCCCAGCCTATCGCATGCAGCGCGAAGAAAATGGCGCTCCAGCAGAAGTTCAGGAAAAGCTGCACGAACCAGGCAGTCAGTTCGGGAGATTTCAGGCCTGTAATCTTGAAGACCCGCGCCGCCGCCACGGCCATCATCACATAGAGCGCGGTCCAGACCGGGGCGAAGACCCAGTTGGGCGGCGCGAAGGCGGGCTTTTCCAGCCCGGCATACCAGGTGGGAATGTTGGGCTGGGTGAAGATGGAACCGGCCCATCCGACCACCAGCGTACCCAGCACGAAAAGCAGCAACGCGCGGTGCCTGCCGCCCTCGTCGCCACGGTCAAAAAACATGCCCCTCTCCGCAGATTCGCCCTTATTGGACGGCCTTATAGGCTACAAGGTTAACGAAACTGGTGCTCCGCCGCCAGATGGGGGGAGCAATCCAATGCAACGCGCCAAGCAGGTCCTGGCTGCCTTCGTCTTCCCATTGATCGGCTACCGGCCGCAAAAGGTCTCGGCCCAGACCTGGGACCGGGAATATCGCGAGGGCAAGTGGCGCTATCTGCGCGGGATCGAGAATATCGCCGGGCTGGCCGCCATCCTGGGCTATTGCGAGTTCCTCGACCCCAAAAGCATTCTGGATGTGGGCTGCGGCGAGGGCCTGCTGGCGGGCAAGCTGCGGCTGCTGTCCTATGCGGATTATCTGGGGCTGGATGTGTCGGCCGAGGCCATCGCGCAGGCCGGGCGGCTGGCCGATGACCGCACCCGCTTCACTGTGGCCCAGGCCGACAGTTTCGATCCGGGCCGGACCTTCAACGTCATCGTCTTCAACCAGAGCCTTTATTACCTGCCCGAACCCGCCGCGATCCTGACCCGCTACCAGCGCTTCCTGGCGCCGGGCGGGCGCTTCATCATCTCGATGGTGGACACCCCGCGCAGCCGCGCCGCCTGGCGGCAGGTGCGCCGGGTGCTGCGGGTGGAGGACGAGATGGTCACCATCCAGAACAGAGGCAAGGTGGTGACGGCGGTGCTGCTGCCGCGCTGATGTCTCAGCTCTTGACCGCGTGATCGGCCAGCACGGCGGCGATGGAGGCCGACAGTTTTTTGGCGGTGGGAATGTGCAGGAACTCGTTGGGGCCGTGGGCATTGGAGTGCGGCCCCAGCAGGCCGGTCACGACGAACTGCGTGCCGGGGAATTTCGCGCCCAGCATGGCCATGAAGGGAATGGAGCCGCCCTCGCCCTGAAAGGCCACCGGCCTGCCAAAGGCGTTGCGGCTGGCCTTGTCCAGCGACGCTTCCAGCCAGGGCGCCAGCGTCGGCGCGTTCCAGCCATTCTCGCCGCGCGGCACATCGAACTGCACCTGCGCGCCGTGGGGCGGGTCGGCCTCCAGCGCCGCCTTCACCGCCGCGCGGGCCTTTTCGGCATCGGCGGTGGGCGGCAGGCGCAGGGACAGCTTGGCGGTGGAATAGGGCAGCAGCACGTTGCCGCCATTCTTGGGCAGCGGATAGCCTTCCAGCCCGGTCACCGCCAGTTGCGGCCGCCAGGTCTTTTCCAGGATCATCTCGGCCCTGTCGTCCACCATCGGGCGGGTCGCCCCGGCAAACGGAAGCTGGCGCCAGACCTCTTCGCCCAGAATGGCGGCGGCATCCTTGGCCTGTGTCTGGCGGTCCTGCGGAATGTCCACGAACAGGTCCGGCAGGGTCATGCGGCCGGTGGCCTCGGCCTCGATGCGCGACAGCAGGGCGCGCAGGATGCGGAAGCTGGACGGCGCGATGCCGCTGGCCGCGCCCGAATGGACGCCCTCGGTCAGCACCCGCACCGTCAGGTTGCCCACCACCATGCCGCGCAGCGAGGTGGTCAGCCAGAGCTGGTCGTAATTGCCACAGCCCGAATCCAGGCAGACCACAAGGTCCACCGCGCCGATGCGGTCCTGCAGGTGATCGATATAGGCGGGCAGGTCGGGCGAGCCGGATTCCTCGCTGGCCTCGATCAGGATGACGCAGCGGGCATGGCCGATGCCCTGTTCCTTCAGCGCCAGCAGCGCGGCGAGGGAGGCGAACATGGCATAGCCGTCATCGGCGCCACCGCGGCCATAGAGCCTGTCGCCCTTGATGACCGGATCCCAGGGGCCGTGATCTGCGTCCCAGCCGGTCATTTCCGGCTGCTTGTCGAGATGGCCGTACATCAGCACGGTGCCGGGCGCAGTACCGGGTACTTCGATGAAGATGAGTGGCGTCCGTCCGGCAAGGCGCACCACCTCCAGCCGCGCGCCCAGCGCCGAGTCGGCCAGCGCCGCCAGCTTTTCCTGCGCCCAGCCCGCGAACATCGCCACGGCCTTTTCCATATGGCCGTTCTGTTCCCAGTCGGGATCGAACATGGGCGACTTGTTGGGAATGCGGATGTAATCGGTCAGCGCCGGGATGATCTCGTCATCCCAGATGCGCGTCATGAAGGCGGTGGTCCTGCCGAAGTCCATGATACGAATATCTACCGGTTGATGTCATACGCCGCGATCACGGCGGCGTTGTAGATTTCGCTCATCTTGGCGCCCAGCGGCGCGATCTGCACCGACTTCTCCAGCCCCACCAGCACCGGGCCCATCACGGTCGCGCCGCCCATCTCCTGCAACAGCTTGGTGGAGATGGAGGCGGAATGCACCGCCGGCATGATCAGCACATTGGCGGTGTCGGTGATGCGGGCAAAGGGATAAAGCGCCAGCTTTTCCTTATCCAGGGCGACATCGATCGCCATCTCGCCGTCATACTCGAAATCCACGCCGCGATTTTCCAGAATCTGCACCGCCTCGATGATGCGTTCGCTGCGCTCGCTGCGCGGGAAGCCGAAGGTGGACGAGGCCAGCAGGGCCACGCGCGGCGTCAGGCCGAAGCGGCGCGCCGTGGCCGCCGCCTGCATGGCGATGTCGGCCAGCTGGTCGGCGGTCGGCATTTCGGTCACGCTGGTGTCGGCGATCAGCACCACCCGGCCGCGCGAGAAGATCGCCTGCATGCCCATCGGGCGCAGGCCACGGGGTGCATCCAGCACCTGGCGCACATCGGCCAGCGCGGTGGCATAATGGCGGGTTACGCCGGTCACCATCGCATCGGCATCGCCCGCCTTGAGCATGGAGGCGGCATAGACATTGCGGTCGTTGGTCACCAGCCGCACCGCGTCGCGGTGCAGGCCGCCCTTGCGCTGGATGCGCAGGTAAAGCGCCTCGATATAGGGCGCGGCCTCGGCAGCCGACTGAGGCACGCGGATCTCCAGCAGGTTTTCGTCGATGCCGGCGCGGCGCATGCCTTCGCGCACCACATCGGGGCGGCCCACCAGGATGGCCTTGCCCAGCCCGCCATTCTGGAAGGCGGCGGCGGCGCGGATCACCGAATCCTCTTCGCCCTCGGCGAACACCACACGTTTGGGGCTGGCCTTCACCGCATTGGTGATCGTCTGGAACAGGCCCGCCGACGGGTCCAGCCGCGAGGCCAGCGCGAATTCATAGGCTTCCAGGTCGGTGATCTGCTTGCGGGCCACGCCGCTGTCCATCGCCGCTTTGGCCACCGCCGACGACACCTTGGAGATCAGGCGCGGATCGAACGAGGAGGGGATGATATATTCGGGGCCATAGGCGGGGCGCGATCCGCGATAGGCGGCGGCCACCTCGTCGGGCACATCCTCGCGCGCCAGCGCCGCGATGGCCTCGGCGGCGGCGATCTTCATCGCCTCGTTGATGGTGGTGGCGCGCACGTCCAGCGCGCCGCGGAAGATATAGGGGAAGCCCACCACATTGTTGACCTGGTTGGGATAGTCGCTGCGCCCCGTCGCCACGATCACGTCGCCGCGCACCGCCTTGGCGTCTTCCGGCGTGATTTCGGGATCGGGATTGGCCATGGCGAAGATGATGGGGCTGGCGGCCATGCTGCGCACCATGTCCGGTGTCAGCGCGCCCTTGGCCGACAGGCCCAGGAACACGTCGCAGCCCTGCATGGCGTCGGCCAGGGTGCGGGCCTTGGTTTCCACCGCATGGGCCGATTTCCACTGGTTCATGCCCTCGGTGCGACCGCGATAGACCACGCCTTTGGTGTCGCACAGCGTGACGTTTTCGGACTTCACGCCCATGGACTTGAGCAGCTCGATGCAGGCGATGCCTGCCGCGCCCGCGCCGTTGCACACCACCTTGACGTCTTCCAGCTTGCGGCCCGTCAGGTGGGCGGCGTTGATGACGCCCGCCGCGCTGATGATTGCGGTGCCGTGCTGGTCGTCATGGAAGACCGGAATGTCCATCAGCTCGCGCAGCTTCTCCTCGATGATGAAGCAGTCGGGGGCCTTGATGTCTTCCAGATTGACGCCGCCGAAGCTGGGCGACAGGTAGCGGACGGCGGCGATGAACTCGTCGGTGTTCTTGGTGTCCACGCACAGGTCGATGGAGTTCACATCGGCAAAGCGCTTGAACAGCACCGCCTTGCCTTCCATCACCGGCTTGGAGGCCAGCGGCCCCAGGTCGCCCAGCCCCAGAATGGCGGTGCCATTGGAGATCACCGCCACCATGTTGCCCTTGGCGGTATAGTCATAGGCCAGTTCGGGATTGGCCGCGATCGCCAGCACCGGCACCGCCACGCCCGGCGAATAGGCCAGGCTGAGGTCACGCTGGGTCGCCATCGGCTTGGTGGGGTTGATCTCCAGCTTGCCGGGCTTGGACCCGGCATGGAAGGCCAGGGCTTCGTCGTCGGTGAAGGAAGGACGGGACATGGAATGGACCTGTTCTTTTTATGGTGCGGCGGGATTTTCCACAGAATAACAACTCGCGCCGGCTTTGCACCCGGCTTCAATGCCGCTGCCCCGGATACGGGTCTGCTATGCTCGCCGCATGAGCGAGATGGACCTTGGCATGGAGACGGCGGCGGTACCCCAGGTCGGCGCCGACGCGACCCCCATGATGGCGCAGTATCTCGCGCTCAAGGCGGCCCATGCCGAGTACCTGCTGTTCTATCGCATGGGCGATTTCTACGAACTGTTCTTCGCGGATGCAGCAAAGGCGGCCGAGGCGCTGGACATCGCCCTGACCAAGCGCGGCAAGCATGCGGGCGAGGACATTCCCATGTGCGGGGTGCCGGTCCATGCCGCCGAGTCCTATCTGGAAAAGCTGATCCGCAAGGGCCACCGGGTCGCGGTGTGCGAACAGGTGGAAGACCCGGCCGAGGCCAAGAAGCGCGGCTCCAAGTCGGTGGTCCGGCGCGAGGTGGTGCGGCTGGTGACGCCCGGCACCCTGACCGAGGATGCGCTGCTGGAAGCGCGCAGCGCCAACCTGCTGGCCGCGCTGGGGCGTTCGGGCGCCGATTTCGCCATCGCCGCCGCCGACATGTCCACCGGCGAATTCTCCGTTGCAGCGGTGGGGCAGGCAGGCATCGCCACCGAACTGGCGCGGCTGTCGCCGCGCGAACTTCTGGTGCCCGATGCGCTGCTGGCGCAGGAAGACCTCGCCGCCCTGTTCAAGTCGCTGGGCGCGGCGCTGTCGCCGCTGCCGGGATCGCGTTTCGATTCCGCCAATGGCGAGCGCGCCCTCAAGGCCCACTACAATGTCCAGTCGCTGGACGGGTTCGGCGGATTTTCGCGCGCCGAACTGTCGGCGGCGGGCGCGCTGATTGCCTATCTGGAGCTGACCCAGAAGGGCGCGAAAGTCGCGCTGCAGCGGATCGCGCGGGTCAGCCCGGCGCATTTCATGGGCATCGACGCCGCCACCCGCCGCAACCTGGAACTGACGCAGACCCTGTCGGGCCAGCGCGGCGGCTCGCTGCTGGCGCAGATAGACCATACCGTCACCGCCTGCGGGGCGCGCCTGTTGGGCAGCCGGCTGGCCGCGCCGCTGACCGATGTGAAGGCCATCGCGGCGCGCCATGACGCGGTGGAAAGCTTCGCCGCGAAATCCGAACTGCGCCGGACAACGCGCGAGGCGTTGAAGGCCGCGCCCGACATTGCCCGCGCGCTGGGCCGCCTCAGCGTGGCGCGCGGCGGGCCGCGCGACCTGGCGGCCCTGCGCGACGGCATCAAGGCGGCGCGCATCTTGCGTGATGGTCTAGGCGCGGATGCGCCGGGCGGCGAAGCGCGGGACGCGCTGGAAGCTCTGACACAGAATATCGCGGCGGCTTCGCGCCTGTCCGACCGGCTGGCGTTCCTGCTGGTGGACGAGCCGCCCTATCTGGCGCGCGATGGCGGCTTCATCAAAAGCGGGGCGCATGCGCCGCTGGATGAGCTGCGGTCCCTGCGCGACGAATCCCGCCGCGTCATTGCCGGGCTGGAAAGCCGCTACCGCCAGCAGTCGGGCGTCGGCCAGCTCCGGATCAAGCATAACGGTGTGCTGGGCTATTTCATCGAGGTGACGCAACAGCACGCCGACAAACTGATGGCGGACAAGGAAATGTTCCGTCATCGCCAGACGATGGCGGGGGCGGTGCGTTTCTCCACCGACGAACTGGCCAGCTTGGCCTCGCGCATTTCCGAAGCCGCCGAAAGCGCCCTGGCCCTGGAAACCGCGCTGTTCGACGAAATGGTGCTGCTGGCGATCGAACATGGCGAAGCGCTGACCGCCATCGCCGAGGCGCTGGGTGTGCTGGATGTCGGCGCGGGCCTGGGCGAGCTGGCGGTGGCGGCGCGCTATGTGCGCCCCAGAATGGACAATGGCCTGGCCTTCGACATCCGGCGCGGCCGCCATCCGGTAGTGGAGGCGGCGTTGCAGGTCGCCCATGCCGGGCCCTTTGTGCCCAATGACTGCGATCTGTCACCGAATGCAAAAGGCCGGTTGTGGCTGGTCACCGGCCCCAATATGGCGGGCAAGTCCACCTTCCTGCGCCAGAATGCGCTGATCGCCATTCTGGCCCAGATGGGCAGCTTCGTGCCCGCGGAATCGGCCCATATCGGCATCGTGGACCGGCTGTTCAGCCGTGTCGGGGCGGGTGACGACCTGGCGGCGGGCCGTTCCACCTTCATGGTGGAGATGGTGGAGACGGCGGCGATCCTCAACCAGGCCACGGCGAAATCGCTGGTGATCCTGGACGAGATCGGGCGCGGCACCGCCACCTATGACGGCCTGGCCATCGCCTGGGCCGCCGCCGAACATCTGCACGAAACCAACAAAAGCCGTGCGCTGTTCGCCACCCATTATCACGAGATGGTGGCGCTGTGCGAAAGGCTGGACAGCATGGCGCCCTATACGATGAAGGTGCGCGAATGGAATGACAGCATCGTTTTCCTGCACGAGGTGATGCCGGGCACCGCCGATCGCTCCTATGGCATCCATGTCGCCAAGCTGGCGGGTCTGCCGGATGCGGTGGTGCTGCGCGCCGAGGAGGTGCTGCGGGCGCTGGAAGAGGGCCGCGAGGGCCACAAGCCGCTGGCGCGGATCGACGACCTGCCGCTGTTCGGCGCCACCGCGCCTGTCCCAAAGGGCAGCGCGGTGGAAGACGCCCTCAAGACCATCGAGCCGGACGCCCTGTCGCCCAAGCAGGCGCTGGAAATCCTGTATGACCTGAAGCGGAAACTGCCGTAAACTGCGGCCATGTCTTCGCCCGCCGCAGGTCCGACCGCCTCCCGCGCCCCGCGCAAGTTCCTGGTCGTCATCGACCGGACGCCGGAGTGCAAGGTCGCCCTGCGTTTCGCCACCCGCCGCGCCCAGCATACCGGCGGGCGCGTCACCCTGATGTGCGCCGCCAGCCTGCCCGACTTCCAGCAATGGCGCGGGGTGGAGGAGATCATGCGCGACGAGGCCCATGCCGAGGCCGAGGCCATGCTGCATGACGCCGCCAAGATCGTGAACGACCTGTCGGGCATCCTGCCCGAACTGGTGATCCCTTACGGCGCGGTCACCGACTGCCTGGTGGCGCTGCTGAAGGACGATCCCGACATCTCCATCCTGGTGCTGGCTTCGGGCGCGGGCAAGGAAGGGCCGGGGCCGCTGGTCTCGATGTTCGGCACGGCGGTGCAGGGCATTCCGGTCACCATCGTGCCGGGCAATTTCACCGACGCGCAGGTGGACGCGCTGGCCTGACGGGCCGGGCCACGTTCCGGATCGGCTCTGGGGGGAGCATCGCATGTGGGATTTCAGCTTCGGCCGCGCCATCGCGATGGTGCTGCAAACCCTGCCTTTCGTGATCCTGCGCGGGCTGGTCTATGCCGGCATGGCCATCGCCTATGTCGCGGCGGTGGGCACGGGTGCGGGCATTGGCTGGCTGCTGGGCCGCGTGGCGGGGGCCGATGCGGCGGCGGGCGG
>DASTMN010000075.1:0-2880 GCA_035714165.1 Rhizomicrobium sp. | reverse complement strand
CCCGGCGCGCCGGTGATCAGCCAGGCGCTGGGCGGACGCCCGGCCCGCAACGCCCGCGCCGCGCGCGCCAGCACCGCATCCTGCCCCAGCAGGGAAAAGGTCTCGCGCGGATGCGCGAAACCCTCGATACGGTCGCTGTCGGAAGCCTCAATGGGCGCGGAACGCTTGGCCATGCGCCCTTATAGATCGAAACGGCGGCTGACGGCGGCCAAAATCGCCTCGGCCACCTGATCCTCGCTGCCGGAGGCGTCTATCACCCGGCAGCGGTCGGGAAAGCGCCGGGCGATGTCCAGAAAGGCCTGGCGCAGCTTTTCGTGGAAATCCGGCCCGAACTTCTCGAACCGCGTTTCGGCGCCGTTGCGGGCCAGCGCGCGCGCCAGCCCGGTCGGCACATCCAGGTCCAGCACCAGCGTCAGGTCGGGGGTGAAATCGTCCAGCACGGCGCTGTCGATGCGGCGGATGGTTTCGCGGTCCAGCCCCCGTCCCACGCCCTGATAGGCAAAGGTGGAGTCGCTGAACCGGTCCGAGATCACCCATTGCCCGCCCGCCAGCGCCGGGCCGATGGTGCGCGCCACGTGATCGGCGCGCGCCGCATAGGCCAGCAGCGTCTCGGTGATGGCGTTCCAGCGGCCCGGCTCGCCTTCCACCATCAGCTTGCGGATTTCCTCCGCGCCCGGAGAACCGCCCGGCTCGCGCGTCGCCAGCACCGCAATGCCGCGCGCTTCCAGCGCCGCCGTCAGACGCCTGATCTGCGTGGACTTGCCGGTGCCCTCGCCGCCTTCCAGGGTGATGAAGCGGCCAGTCACTTTTAATTCCACACCTTGCGTTTCACCGCGTTCCACATCCCGCCGATGAATCCCACCTTTTCCACCGACTGCGCCGCGAAGACCGGAACATTCAGCGTAGGAAAATTCGGCGCGGTGACGGCAAAGGTGCCGACCCGCTGGCCCGCCTTGACCGGGGCCGCCAGGTTCGGATCGAGCCGCAGCTGCGTCTTCATGCCGGGCCGCGATTCCACCTGCATGGTGACGCTGACCGGCTTGCCCGCCGTCACCGGCACGCTTTCCACCGCGCCGTCCCGGACCGGGGCGCTGCCCACCACCTGCCCCGCCTTGAGGACGGCATAGGAGCGGAACTCGCGGAACGCCATCTCCAGGATGCGCGAGGCTTCCTCGGCGCGGCGGATGTTGGGGAAATAGTCGTTCTTGTATTGCGGATAGCGCAGCCCGTTCAGCACCAGGATCAGGCGCTGGTCGCCGCGCTTGGCCGAGGCGACGATTCCGTAACCGGCGGCGTCGGTATGGCCCGTCTTGAGGCCGTCGGCGCCCGGCAGCATGGTCAGCACCAGGTCGCGGTTGGGCTGGCGGATCTTGTTCCAGACGAATTCGCGCTCGCTGAAATAGTGATAATATTGCGAATATTCATTGATGATGTGACGGGCCAGCTTGGCCAGGTCCAGCGCGCTCATCATCTGGCCCGGCGGGTCCGGCAGGCCGTCGGGATTGACGAAGGTGGATTGCTGCAGCCCGATCTGTTTGGCCCGCTGGTTCATCATCTTGACGAAGCCCTCGACCGTGCCGCCCAGCGCTTCGGCCACCACCACGCAGGCATCGTTGCCGGACTGGATGACGATGCCGCGGATCAGGTCTTCCACCGACACCCGCGAGCCCAGCTCCAGGAACATGCGCGAGCCGCCGGTGCGCCAGGCGCGCTCCGAAACCGGGAATGTGTCGGTCAGCTTGACCCGCCCGTCCTTCAGGCGGCCGAACAGCAGGTCTATGGTCATCAGCTTGGACATGGAGGCGGGCGGCATCGCCACCAGCCCGTCCTTCTGCCACAGCACCTGGCCGGACGCGCCGTCCATCAGCAGCGCATGCTCGGCGCTGGTGTCGATGGCGGCGCGCGCGGGCAGAAGTCCGGCGGCGAAAATGGTCAGGCACAAGGCAAGGCGGCGAAACATGCGAACTCCGAAAGTCTATTGGTCGACAACGATCTGGGCGTCATTGGCGCCCGCGCCGGTGATGCGGGACAGGGCGGCATCGGCCTCCTGCACCGAGGACAGCGGCCCGCTGCGCACCCGGTAAAGCGTCTGCCCGTTGCGCTGAAGCGTGGCGATGCGCAGGTCGCCGCCGAGCCGGTTCAGCAGGGCGCGGGCATTCTCCATTTTCGAGAATGCCCCCACCTGCACATACAGCCGGGTGGCGGCGGGAACCGGCACCTCCGTCACCTGCCCGCTGGGCTGGGCCGCGGCAATCGTCTGGGACGGGGCGGGCGGCGGCGCGGGCCGGGTCGGCGTGGCGACCGGCGGGGCCACGGTGGCGCCCGGCAGGATGGCCAGCGCGGCGCTGTCCACCCTGCCGCTGGGCGCGGCCGGCAGCGCGCTGGCGACGGCGGCGGGCGTTTCAGACGGGGGCGCGCCATTGATGTCGGCGCGCGACATGTAAGTAACGCGCACACGGGCCGTGCCCGCGCGCTTGACGTCCAGCAGTTCGGCCGCCCGCTCGCTGAGGTCGATGATGCGGCCACGGGCGAAAGGCCCGCGATCGTTGACGCGCAGCACCAGCGACTTGCCATTGTCCAGGTTGGTGACGCGGACATTGACCGGCATGGGCAGGGTCTTGTGCGCGGCGGTCAGGTCGCCCGCATTGTAGATTTCCCCGTTGGCCGTGCGCTTGCCGTAGAAACTCGGGCCGTACCAGGAGGCGATGCCGGTTTCGTCGTAATCGGGCTGTTCGCGCGGATAGTACCAGATATTCTCGATCTGGTAGGGCTGGCCGACCTTGTAGACCCCCGCGCTGGGAGGAACCGTGACCAGCGGCGGCGGCGCGGGCGGCCTGGGCGCGGTCGAACAGGCGGCGGCCAGCAGGCCGGCGGAGGCAA